>CAZCDK010000141.1:2106-7701 GCA_964497285.1 uncultured Anaerolineaceae bacterium
GGCTCGCCGTGACGGCGCCATGTTACCGCGTCGACCTCAGGCCGGGGCCCCCTGCCTCGATACCGGGGGTGAGGAGTGCCGCTGTTCCGCTCTTGGAGCGACCGCGGGCGGCGGGAGGTTGCATGGCCGGGCAACCGGTGCAGCATCCGGCCACGCGGACTAGAAGATGGCTGGGAGCCCTTCTCGGCGATCTCGCCACTCCAACAGCCGACGGATGGTGTGGGCGGCCCTCAGCACTGTTGGGAAGGCTCCGATTCCCTCCGCGAAGGCCGCGCTTGCCTCGCGGCTCGCGCCGTCTCCATAGGCACGCTGCACGTAGAGGATGGGGACGCCAATCTCGCCCTGGAGTTGGGCGAGCAACCGGGCGCCTTCGCGAGCACGCTCGGTGTCGGCGGCGGTGCGTCTGGCCTCGGAGGCGGCACGTTCCTCGGGAGACTGTGGAGGCCCGGCTTCGGGTTGACTCGACGGGCGGCGCCCTCGCCCGCGCCCAGATCCCGGCCCGCCCGCCGGGAAGCTGCCGAGCGACGTGCTGAAGACGACGTCAAAGGATCCCGAGTCGCAAAGGGCATGCATCATGCGCTCCATCTGCTCGCGATCGCGAGGATGGGCGTCAATCGGGTTGTTGACACTCGTGCCGGCAACGGGGATGAATTCGCGAAGCTTCTGCTTTGCCTCGTCCGGTGTTTCGGGCAGGTCAAGTTCCTCGTTGGCGATCACATCCGACGAGAGCACGGCGAATCCGCCTGGTCCGCCCACGAGGACGACGCGACGTCCAGAGACCGAACGTGCGCTGGTCGTGATTGCGACCGTGAGGTCCTGCAGTTCCTCCATCGACTCGACGCGAATCGCACCTGTTTGGCGGCAGACGGCCTCGAACACCTCGCGCGATCCGGCGAGGGAGCCGGTGTGCGAGCTCGCTGCCCGTGCTCCGGCGCCGGAGAGCCCTCCCTTGAGGATGATCGTCGGCTTGACGGCGGCGCAACGTTTCAGGGCCTCGAAGAGGTCGCGGCCTCCCGAGACGCCTTCGAGGTAGGAGATCACGACTTCCGTCTCCGGGTCGCTCGCGGCGTAGTCGAAGAAGTCATGGGCTTTCAGGTCCGCGCCGTTACCGAACGAAACGGCCTTTGAGAACCGCACGCCCCTGGGTGTTAGGCTGCGGACGATCTCACCAGCGTTGGCGCCGGATTGGGAGATAAGCATGACGTTTCCCGACTCCATCGGGAACTCGCCCGAGAACGTCATGCCGCTGGCGGGGACGTAGAGCCCCAGGCAGTTGGGCCCAATCGTGCGGATGCCGGCGGCACGGAGTCTGGCGACGGAGTCTCGCTCGACCCGGGCCATCTCTGCGTCCCCGGTCTCGGAAAAGCCGGCGGTGAAGAGGTGCAGCGAACGGACGCCTTTGGCGACGCACTGATCGACCAACTCCGGCACTACGCGCGCGGGAACAAGTGAGATCACATGGTCGACTTCCTCCGGAACGTCGAGCAACGTGTGGTAGCAGGGCAGGTCGCCGATCTTGTCGGCCTTCGGGTTGATTAGGAACATGTGCGAAGTGTCATATCCCGAGTCGATCAACGACTGGTGGAACATGGCGCCCCATGCGTCGGGACTGGCCGGGACGCCGAATAGCGCCACAGTGCGGGGATGAAAAATGGGATCGAGGGGATGCTTGCTCATCGGACACCAATCTGGCTCGGCGCCGGCGGCGGCCGGTCGCCTGCAATGTAAGTGATTCCGAGTGTAGCCCGACGCACGACTAGGAGCAGGTGGCCGCACGGTTCCCGGAGCGACTACGCGTTTCTTCCGCGAGACGGGTCGATGCGCAGCCCGACGGCTAGTGTGGGGTCTCCGATGCTGTTTCCGCCGTGTGCCCAGCTGTCCTTGCTCGCCGCAAGCCACCGGTCGACGTCCGACAGCGAGTGGTCGGGCCACTGGCCCTCTCCAAGCAGGAAGACACCGCCACCAATGCTACTTGCGAGACCTCACGCTCGAAGGCGCGAGTCCCGTACTCGCCTGTTCGCGGCCGTAGAGGAAACGGCGAGCATCGACAGCCGCGTTCATCACGAAAAGCGAGGTTGAGACTTCGCTTCCGACGATGATCCTCGTCGGGTGACGCATGCGATTCCACTCGTACGCGCGATACGGATGGCCCCGCGGCCCTTCGCCGAGCGCATTGACCAGCACGGTGAGTGCAGTGGTGACTACGCCGTCGTCTTTGGAAGGGTACCGGAGCAGGACGGCCGATGAGACAGCCAGGGCGGCGTCGAAGGGGTTGAGAGTCCACCCGACCCACTCGCGGCGGATGAAATCGATCGCGATCTGGCGGATCTCGTCCAACTTGCCTCCAGGGTCGAGCATCGCCCGCTCGACATCGGTCATGCCGAGGACGGTGTCGTACAGCCGGCCGGTGTAGAAGACGTAGATCTCCGGGAGGTAGTACTTGAGGGCAGACTCGATGCGGAAGTTCCCGCTTGTGTACGCGCGGTGGTGGAAGTCGAGGAAGCGCTGGACAACGGCCAGGTTTTCGCCTTCGAGGGCCTTCCAGCGGAGCCGGTTGCGAAGGATGGAGTCGAGGATGTCCATGTTGTGGCCGGGACAGATCTCGTTGCCGAGGATCTCGCGCAACGTGTGTCCGCCGGGCTTTGGGAAGGGCTTGTCGAACCAGATCGGCACGGCCCCGTTGTAGTCGAGCGGCTTGGTGATCTGGATGGTTGGTGGATTGGAACGGTAGCGGCTTCCGAACTGAAGCTCATGAATGATGGCTACCCAGGGGTGGTCGAGGAAGCGCTCGCACTCCGCGAGCAGCCCGGTGTCGACTTTGAGGGCGTTGTTGCGCGCGAGATCGAGCCAGCGCTGGGCGACGGCAAGAGCGACGAAGGTCGTGTCCGTGTCTGGCACGTAGTCGCCGAATCCAAGCAGCTTCTTCGTCTCCCAGTCACGCTTGGAAAGCCGGCACAGGGGCTCGCCATCTTGGCCCTGGGGCAAGCAGGTGATGGCAGGAAAGCGCACGCCCTCGTTCGGGGACGTGAGCCATTCCCGGCTGTCGACCACGATGAAGCGGACCAGGTTCTCGAGGATTGCCAGGATCTGATTTCGCTCGGTGGGACTGACGGGGCCCTCGGTGAGGCGGTTCAGGAGCTGTTCAAAGAAGAAGCCGTCGTAGAAGGCGGTGCGATGCCATATCCACGTGAAACGGTTTCGCATGGGCTCTGCCATGCCGCGGTATGGCCGGCGGGCGAGGCGGCGCCTGCGCGGATTCGCCATGAGGAAGCAGCGCAGGAACGACATCACGAGGCACATGTTCTGGTTCTCGAAGGCGCCGAGTCCGCAGAGGACGCTCAGGAAGCTGGCACCGTCCATGTGGTCATCGCCCGTGGGCACGAGCTGTGCGGCGACGGGGAGGTATGGGTCATTGGAGCCTCTCGACCAAACCCGCAGGACGTCGGCGGTTGTCGCCCGGATGACCCGGTCGATGGCCTCGAGGCCGGGCATCCTGACGTTCGGTGCCTGCGGCTCACGCTGTTGCCAGCGGGTGGGCTCGACCTGGTCGAGTAGTGCGGCGATGGGGGCGAACGTACCCCGGATCCATTCGCTGTTTGCCCAATCCTCGGGCCTTGCGCGCAAGGCCGCCCTGAACGGCGCCTGGTATAGCGGCACCGCGGAGAGCGGAATCGACGGGTGGCGACAGCCTTTCAGGAGGAAGTGGCGGAGGAAGAAGTTGCCGGGAATCGTGCGGAAGATGAGAGCCAGGTTGCGGCCGGGCTCATCGAGGTCGGTCTCCGCGCGGAACACGGGATCGCAGACGTCGTAAAGACTGGCGAGTGAAGCCACGCAGGATCCTCCCCGGAGCCTCGCGCCGAGTTGCCCCGACCGGAACGACCAGGCACGCAAACGAATCACCCGGGCCGCCATTGGGCCTGGCGGATTTCAGATTGGCCTACGACGCTACACCCCGGCGATGCATTGCCGAAGCTGGTCTTGCAGCGTGTCGGCGGACCCTCGTAGGCCCTACCACCGACTCGGCTTCTCGGAAACCCGCCGCAGGGTAGCCGTCCGGGTCTTGGCCGACAGCGTATCTGCGAAGCCCACCGCAACGTCAATCCACCGAGCGAGCCCTTCGTCGTCGAGAGCTTCCGGGCCGATGAACACCATGGCGCTCATGGGCTTCCCGGTAAAGCCCATATTGCGACATGAGGCTGGCCCAGCGACTGGTGCTGCAGAGCCGGCCCGTTGGATTCGACCGAGGCGGCGGAACGGCACACGGCGAGCGGTCAGTCGAACATGAGCACGGTGCGCGCGACTTCTCCGGCCTTCATGGCGCGAAAGGCCTCGTTCACGTCTTCGAGGCGGCCCTTTCGCGTGATCATTTCGTCCAGTTTGAGGCGCCCCTGCCGGTAGAACTCGATGTAACGAGGCATGTCGACGCGGAAGCGGTTGGAGCCCATGCTGCTGCCCTGGATCTTCTTCTCGCGCAGGAACATGGGGCCATCGAGTTCGATCTTCTGGCCGACCGGGATCATGCCGATCACGGTGGCGGTGCCACCGGCGCGGATGCAGTCGAAGCACTGCTCGGCGGCCTTCTTGAGGCCGATAGCCTCGAACGAGTAGTCGACTCCACCCCCGGTCATCTCGCGAATCGCGGCCACGGGATCGTGCGAGGAAGCGTCGATGACGTGCGTCGCGCCGAGGTCCCGGGCCTTGGCCAACTTATGCTCGAGAACGTCGACCGCGATGATCATACGGGCGCCGGCGATACGCGCGCCCTGGATGGCGGCCAGACCGACGCCGCCGGTGCCGAAGACGGCGACGGTCGAGCCCGGCTCGATGCGGGCAGTATTGAGGACAGCTCCGACCCCGGTGGTGACGCCGCAGCCGATGAGGGCGGCGATATCGAATGGCACGTCGTCGGGGATTCTCACAACGGCGTTCTCGAAGACGAGCATCTTCTCGGCGTAGCTGCCGAGATTCGCCATCTGCCCCACAGGAACGCCGTTCAGGCTGAGTTTGGGCGGTTGATCGCGTCGCCGCTGCCGTTCGGGACTTGTGCACAGGTATGGGTGTCCGGTCGTGCACTGTTCGCAGTGGCCGCAGAAGACGCTGAGGCAGCAGATGACGTGATCGCCGGGCTTCACATAAGTGACCTGATCGCCGACGGCTTCGATGATGCCGGCTGCTTCGTGACCGAGAATGGCGGGAGCAGCCATCGGATAGAGGCCATCGACGAAGTGCAGATCGCTATGGCAAACGCCAGTGGCGACGGTTCGCACGATGACTTCCCGGGACATGGGGGTGTCGATGTCGACCTGTTCCATCGTCAGAGCCTGATGAGGACCGTGGAATACAGCGGCTTTCACGGGGATCGCTCCTGCTGGGGGTTGTGAGAGCATGCTACGCCGATCGTGCAGATGCACGGTAGTACCTTTGGCGGTCACCGGCGCCCGGCGGCGACCGCGTGCATCCGGGCTACGGCGAGACTCCTGCCAGCGCAGCTCTGCTGGGAAACGGTCGGTACTTGCTCGCGGGGTCTCCCTACAGGATGTCGGGAAGCCCGTCGCGGTACGCTCGCCATGCCTGCACCAGTGCGAGCGTGCGGGC
>CAZCDK010000142.1:0-2916 GCA_964497285.1 uncultured Anaerolineaceae bacterium
TGCAATTGCCGCGCTACCGGTCCCGGGCCTATACTTCGAGCCACAGTGACTATCGGTCGGTGACCCCCTCCCTCCCCGGAGTCGTTTCACAATGAGTAGTTCGTCCAAGCGCGAATGGCTGGAGGGCACGTATGCGAATGCCGCCCGGAGGGCGCCCGAGCGAGCAAAGGCATTCGAAACGACCGGCAAGATGCAGCTCGACCCGGTCTACGCAGCGGACGATCTGAATGGCTTCGAACCGGCTCGGGACCTTGGGTTCCCCGGCGAGTTCCCCTTCACGCGCGGCACGCAACCGACGATGTACCGCGGCCGCTTCTGGACGATGCGTCAGTACGCCGGGTTCGGGACAGCCGAGGAGTCGAACCAGCGATACCGCTATCTCCTCGACCAGGGGCAGACCGGTCTTTCGGTTGCGTTCGACCTCCCGACGCAGATCGGCTACGACTCCGACGATCCAATGGCCGTCGGCGAGGTGGGCAAGGTCGGCGTGGCAATCGACTCAATCGAAGACATGCTCACGCTGTTCAATGGGATCCCGCTCGATCGAGTAACGACTTCGATGACGATCAATGCCACCGCCGCCGTGCTCCTGGCGATGTATGTCGCGGTTGGGAAGGACCAGGGGATTGACCCATCGAGGCTGGGCGGGACGATACAGAACGACATCTTGAAGGAGTATGTCGCGCGCGGGACATACATCTATCCGCCGAAGCCGAGCATGCGCCTGATTACGGATGTTTTCGCGTACTGCAAGGACACGGTGCCGCAATGGAACACTATCTCCATCTCCGGTTACCACATGCGCGAGGCAGGTTGCACCGCCGCCCAGGAGATCGCCTTCACGCTGGCTGACGGGATTGCCTACGTGGAGGCGGCTTTGGCAGCAGGCCTGGACATCGATGACTTCGCCGGGAGGCTCAGCTTCTTCTTCGCCTGCCACAACAACTTCCTGGAAGAAGTGGCCAAGTTCCGGGCCGCACGCCGGCTGTGGGCGAGGATCATGAAGGGGCGCTTCGAGGCCGAGAGCGCTCGCTCCCAGACGCTTCGGTTCCACACGCAGACCGGGGGCGCGACGCTCACAGCGCAGCAGCCTGAGAACAACATCGTGCGTACGGCTGTGCAGGCTCTCGCCGCGGTCCTTGGCGGCACGCAGTCGCTTCACACGAATTCGATGGATGAGGCGCTGGCGCTGCCTTCAGAGAGGGCCGTCCAGATCGCACTCCGCACACAGCAGGTCATTGCGTACGAAAGTGGAGTGGGCGACGTCGTCGACCCGCTGGGCGGTTCGTACCTCGTGGAAGACCTCACCAATCGGCTGGAAGCCGAGGCGGCAGACTACATCAAGACCATTGACGGCATGGGTGGGGCCCTTGCTGCGATCGAGCGTGGCTTCCAGCAGAGGGAGATCCAGGAAGCCGCCTACCGGTACCAGCTAGAGGTTGAGTCGAAGGCCCGGGTAATCGTGGGTGTCAACGAGTTCTCGGTCCAAGACGAGGCCGCGCCGGATCTGCTCCGAGTCGATCCATCGCTTGGCCGGCGCCAGGCGGAGCGGTTGCGTGCTCTTCGGGCGAGCCGAGATGCCAGGTCGGTGGAGGCGGTTCTTGATCGGCTGCAACGGGCGGCCGAGGGCACCGAGAACCTCCTGCCCATCATGGTGGATTGCGTTGAGAGCCGCGCCACGCTCGGCGAGATCAGCCACCGGCTTCGCAAGGTTTGGGGCGAGCAGCGCGAGACCGTGGTGATCTGAGATGGCCGACGACGACAGCATGGATCCTGCCGAAGCGCGCCGCCGACTGATGCATCAGCTCGAGGTGGAGCGAAACCAGCTAGTGCGCAACGTCGAGGCCTGCCGCATCCGCGATATCGAGCGCGCCTTCGTGGGGGAGTGGTCGCTCAAGGACGTGGTTGGTCACGTCTCGTCGTGGGAAGCGGAGGTGGTGACTGCAGTGCGAGAACTGCGTCAGGGGAAGCGGCCGGCCTTGCTTGAGTTCGACCAATCACAAATTGACCGCTGGAACAGGGACCATGTCGAGCGGAAACGCGACCTGAGTTTCTGGAACGTGCTCGAACAACTACGCGGGGGACGCGCAAGCCTCGTGGCGGAGATCGACGGAGTGGAAGATCAGGACCTTGTTGCAGAGGGCTCCGTCTTTGGGCGCCTTGTGCACTCGGTCATCGATCATGACCGAGTGCACTGGCACGAGATCGCGGCGCGACTGGCCGGGATGGCGGGCGCGCGGCACACCGGTCCCGTTTCGATTCCCGAAGAAGCTGCATCAACGGATTGAGAGGTCCCGGCCAATGCTCACGAAAGTCCATCACGTCGGCATCGTGGTGAGGAGCGCCGAAGAGGCGCTCAGGTTCTACCGCGATGCACTCGGCCTGACCGTCACCGCCGACCGCGTGATCGACGATCAGGGTGTCAGGGGTGTGTTGCTCAAGATCGGCAATTCGGAGATCGAGTTGCTGGAGCCGACCCGCGCCGATACTGGCGTTGCGCGGTTCCTCGAGTCCAAAGGCGAGGGCATGCACCACATCTGCTTCGAGTCCGACAACGTTGCCAGGGAATTGGAGGCCGCCCGGGTGAGAGGGATTGAGCTCATCGACGAGAAGCCGCGGCCCGGGCTCGCCGGCATGATCTGCTTCCTTCACCCGAAGTCGAATCATGGGGTCCTGGTGGAGCTCGCGACGCCCGTGGCAGGGGGGGAATGAGGCGATGGGCGTAAACGCAACCAACATCGACCACATCGTAATCTCGTCGAACGACAGTGCGGCGACCGCGGCGTTGTTCGCGCGAAACCTCGGGATCGAAATCAAGCGCACGATGTCGCGTCCGGGCACTGGAGCGAACCTCGAATTTGCGAAGCTCGACGAGGTTGTGCTCGAGTTCGGCGGCCCGCCGCCGGCGGGCCCGGT
>CAZCDK010000142.1:2926-7665 GCA_964497285.1 uncultured Anaerolineaceae bacterium
TGGGGATTTGTCCTCGCCGTGAAGGACCTCGAGGCGGCCATCGGGTCGCTGCGCGCATTGGGCTACGAGACATCCAGTCCGCGGCCGGCGGTGCAGCCCGGCGCCGTCATTGCGGCGGTCAAGGGGGGGACGCACGGCGTCCCGTTTGCGCTGATCCAGTACGGGGCGCTCCCGGCTACCGAGACCCCGTGACAGCCTGGCGCCCGGAACTCAGAGCCGTGGGCTGTGTTTCGATCAAGTCGACCACCGCGTAGACTTTGAGTCCATTGAGCGTTGTGTACGTCCGATTGACGAGCCGGGACGGCTCGTGACACCAGAAGAGGCACTACCATGACCGCGCCCACCACCGCCACGAGGATTCGCGTCCTTATCGCCAAGCCAGGCCTGGATGGCCATGATCGGGGTGCAAAGGTCGTCGCGCGGGCCTTGCGTGATGGGGGTTGCGAGGTCATCTACACGGGTATCCGGCAGACGCCGGAGATGATAGCCGAAGCAGCGCTGCAGGAAGACGTCGACGTTGTGGGCCTGAGCATCCTTTCTGGCGCGCATCTGGAGCTATTCCCGCGCGTGGTTGAAGAGCTGAAGAAGCGAGGCGCGGATGATGTGCTCCTCTTCTGCGGGGGCATCATCCCGGAGGAGGACACGGCCGCCCTGGCGCGGATCGGCTTCCGGGCGATCTTCCGGCCCGGAACGAACACCAAGGACATCGTCAAGTTCGTGTATGACCATGTGAAGAAGTAGCCGTGGACGTACTCGCCCAACGGCTTCTGTCGGGCGACCGGCGAGCCCTCGCTCGCGTCATCAGCCAGGTGGAGAACGGAACCGCTGCGGGGCGCGACTTCCTTCGTGCTCTCTACCCGCATTCGGGCCGCGCGCACACGATCGGCGTCACTGGTAGCGCGGGCTCGGGGAAGAGCACCCTGGCCGGCGCTCTGGCGGCCGAGTACCGCCAACGCGGCCAGACTGTCGGCATTGTGGCCGTCGATCCGTCGAGTCCGTTCAGCCATGGTGCCATTCTTGGGGATCGCATTCGGATGCAGGACCTGGCCCTGGACCCGGGGGTCTACGTTCGCAGCATGGCGAGCCGAGGAGCACTCGGCGGGCTGGCGCCGACGATAGACGACGTGGTGGCGGTGATGGACGCATTCGGCTTCGACTACGTGATCATCGAGACCGTGGGCGCCGGCCAGGATGAAGTCGAGATTGCGGGAACGGCCCTGACGACGGTGCTGGTAAACAACCCCGGGACCGGGGATGACATCCAGGCGATGAAGGCCGGCATCCTCGAAATAGCGGACGTCCTTGTGGTGAACAAGGCCGATCACCCCGGAGCCGACGCCCTCGTGGGGCAACTGCAGGCGTTGCTGGCGCTTGCACCGGCGGGTTCCCGCCGCCCGCCCGTGCTCAAGACAAACGCCGCAAGGGGCGAAGGCTCTGGAGGCCTTGTCGAAGCGATTGCCGAACACCGCGCCTACCTCGAGACATCGGGCGAACTCGTGCGCCAGCGAGCGATCGACGCACGCCACCAGGTCCTGACCGCGGCCCGGGCGATCCTGCTCGAACGCATTCGCAGGGCCACGCCGGAAGCGGAGCTCGAGGCGCTGGTCGCCCGAGTGGCTGCGCGAGAGATGGATCCTCATTCCGCAGCGGAGACCCTGGCGGAGACCCTGCGCAGCTAGCGGGCGGCGACGGTGCTAGCATGCGCCAGTGAGCGCGCAGCGAGTCCGTGTCTGGTTTCGGAAGGGCGAGCGTGTGAGGTTCATCTCGCACCTCGACGTGTTGCGCTTCTGGGAGCGTGCCGTTCGCCGGGCGGGGCTGCCGCTCGAGTACTCGCAGGGCTTCACGCCCCATCCGAAACTGGCGTTTGCGTCGCCGCTACCGCTCGGATTTGTGGGTGAATGCGAGATCATGGATGTCACGCTTGATGAGCGGGTCGATCTCGAGTCCTTCCGGGAGCGTCTCGCGGTCGAGACGTCGGACGACCTCAGTCTCGTGGCGGTGTCGGAAGTCGCGCTCGGAACGCCGGCACCGCAGGCCTGCCTCGCCTGGGCCGACTACCGCGTCGAAGCTACCGGGATGGCCGCCGAAGACGCGGAGCGCGTGGTTCGCGGGTTTCTTGGCCGCACGGAGATGGCATGGACCGGCAATCGGCGCGAGAAGAGCCGGACAGTCGACCTTCGCGACGGCGTCTCCCGGCTCTCGGTCGAGGCGGACAATGCGGGCGTGCGGTTGAAGATGCGCCTGAGAGCTCACCAGGACGTTACCATCCGCCCGGAGGACGTGCTCGCGGCGCTATTCCCGGGCGCGGAGGCACGGGCCATTGTCCGGACCGCCTTGATTCTCAACGAGCCATCGCCGGCCCTGGACGCCTGGCGACGCCGCGGGAGGTTCGAGGAGTGAACGTCCAAGTTCGGCGCGCGCTCGCCACAGACGGCCCCGGGCTGTACGCGGCCTGGATTGGTCTGCGGAGGCACTACGCCGGGGTTGATCGCCGGGTAGTGCTCGTCCCGGTCTCCGAGAACGAGTTTGTGGGTGATCTTACGGAGGCGCTTTCACGAGGGACGGCCACGACGTTCGTCGCCGTTGATGGAGGCCGCGTCGTCGGGTTCGCCAGCGGGAGCATCGAGCCTGGCCAGGAGGACCGGCTGCCGAAGTACCACGCAACGGTGGGATACGTCTACGTCGAGGCGTCCTACCGTCGCGCAGGCATCGGCCGCCGGCTCTTCGATGCTGTTGCGGCCTGGGCTGCATCTTTCGAAGGGGTGTCGCACGTGGAGATGGCGGTGCTTTCTGCCGACCGCGGAGCGGAGTCATTCTGGCGCGGGCTGGGGTTTTCGCCGTTCATCCAGCGGTTGTGGGCGCCTCTCGGGGTCGAAGGTCCCAGGTGATCCTTTACCTGGTCCGGCATGGGGAGACAGCCTACAACCGCGACGGGGTGTCATTGGGCCGGAAGGACGTGCCCCTCACGGAACTCGGGGAGAGGCAGGCGGCGGCCGCAGCGCGTGCACTCGCGGACAAGCCGTTGGCTCGCATCTACTCGAGCCCCCTGGCACGAGCGGTGGCGACGGCTTCGGCCCTGGCCCGGGGCCGGGATACGAGGCTGGACGTGCGGCAGGAGTTGATCGAGCTCGACGCTGGGGACGCGGAAGGCCTCACGATGCCGGCTCTTCGTGAACGGTTCGGTGTGTTCCTGAGCCTGTGGGCGGGGCCCAACGGGCACGAGATCCCCATGCCCGGGGGAGAAAGCATCAGAGACCTGGAACGACGGATTGAGCCGTTCGTGGGGGAGCTGCGCCGGGCCGAAGCAGGGACTGGGGCGGTCGTATCGCACAACTTCGTGTTGCGTGTGCTGGCATGTCGGCTCATGGGGCTTGATGCGGCATCGTTTCGTAGTGTCGTGTTCGATGTGGCTTCGATCTCGGCGTTTTCCATCGATCCAGGACGGGTGGCGGTGCTTCGACTCAACGACGTTTGCCACCTCCATGCCTTGAACCTTGATCGGGAGGGGCGTACCGTTTGACGCGGCTGGAGAGAGAAGCGCTATTCGTTGAGCCGCAGTCGCATCGTCTTTCTCGGTTGTCTACTGATCGCTGGCTATTTCGTCTACACCGCTGCGGTGGGCGCGTATCGCAATCACCAGGTCACCGAGGAGAAGTCGAGAGCGCAACAGGAAGTCACGGCTCTAGAGAACAAGAAGAAGTACCTGGAAGCGGTGCGCGACTACGTCGCCTCCGATGCATACGTTGAGCAACAGGCTCGCCGCCAACTCGGATATGTCCGCGATGGAGAGGTCCCCTTCGTTGTCATCAGCCCCCCGCTTGAGGAAAGCGCAAAACCCACAGGCGAGTGGTGGCAACGCCTCTTCCCACGCTAGTGGGCCTGCCACAAGTCGTGCCCTCCGCTCAGTAGCGGGCTTTGCCGCGACCGAGCGGCTCTTCCGGGGCGTGAAAAGCGTCCTCGTGGCCGTTTCCGGTGGGCCGGATTCCACCGCCTGCCTGTTGCTGTTGTTGGGGCTGCGTCACCGGTTCGGGATCGAGGTAGTCGCGGCGCACTTCGACCACCAGCTTCGCACCGGAACGTGCGAGGATGTCGAGCTTGTCCGCGCCCTCTGTGATGGGCTCGGCGTGAGGTGCCTGACCGGCGAAGGGGACGTCCGCGCGCTAGCCGCAGAAAGCAAGCTCGGGATCGAAGACTCTGCTCGCCGGATGCGCTACCAGTTCCTGGCGTTCGTGGCCGGCAAAGAAAGGTCTGACTGCATCGCGACCGGCCACACGGCAGACGACCAGGCGGAGACCGTCCTCATGCGCATCCTCCGGGGGACGGGAGTCAGGGGCGCCCGGGGAATGCTCCCGGTGGCCGACGTGCCCGGGGCCCCGTCGCAGAGACTCGTGCGCCCTTTGCTGGTCTTGCGCCGGAGCGATACCGAGTCCGTTTGCCGCGAGGCCGGGATCGCCCCGCTCGTCGACCCGATGAACGAGGACCTGGCTTTCAGTCGTAGCCGGCTGAGGCACGAGACCCTCGCCGCGCTCCGCGGCATCAATCCGTCGGTGGATCGCGCACTGGTGGGCCTGGCAGAAAGCGCCCGGGCAGCGTTCGCTCCGGTGGAGAGGCTGGCGCTGGCATGTCAGCCGCGGGCGCGGGGATCCGAGGGCTCCATCTTCTCCCAACCGGCCTTCGCCGCACTCCCGAACGAGGGCCTGACGTTGCTGATCGAGCGGGAGTCGGCCTTCCACGGTCTT
>CAZCDK010000143.1:0-7656 GCA_964497285.1 uncultured Anaerolineaceae bacterium
AGATTGCCTGCAACGGACAGTCGTCGAGGGCGGGGACATGCCGGAGCTTGCCCTAGGGGTTGTGGAAGGGAGGTCGACGGCCGAGATCCCGTGGCTCTCTGACCACCCGTTCATGCAGGGGCAGACCCGGCGCCTGATGGAGAACCTGGGCACAACGGACCCGGAGAACATCGACCACTACCTCGCCCATGGCGGCTACGAAGGCTTTGGCCGGGCGCTGGAGATGGACGCCGAGGCGATTGTCAAGGAAGTGCTGGATAGTGGCCTCGGGGGCCGCGCCGGCGGCGGCTTCCCCGCCGGGCGCAAGTGGGACTTCCTCCGCACAGCCACTGCCGAGCCCCGGTACCTGGTCTGCAACGCCGATGAGGGTGACCCCGGGGCCTGGGTGAACCGGGTGTTGATGGAAGGCGATCCCCAGCTCATCGTGGAAGGGATGCTGATTGCCGCGCTCGCCGCCAACGCGCAGGCCGGCTACGTCTACGTCCGCTATGAGTACCCGCTGGCCTTCGACCGCATGCAACGGGCGGTCGAGCAGGCCTATGCGAAGGGGCTGCTGGGCGCGGGGATCCTCGGCACGGACAAGAGCTTCGACATCATCATCTTCAAAGGCGCCGGATCCTACGTCTGTGGCGAGGAAACCGGCCTGATCAACTCGATCGACAGCTACCGTGGTATGCCCCGGATCAAGCCGCCTTTCCCGGCGCAGGCCGGCCTCTGGAACAAGCCGACCAACGTGAACAACGTCGAATCGTACGCGAACGCGCCCCTGATCATGCGCAAGGGTCCCGCCTGGTGGAGCGGGGTGAGCGACGCCAAGGAGAAGGGAACCAAGATGTTCACCTTCTCGGGCTCGATCAAACAGCCGTGCTGCATCGAGATCCCGTTCGGGCCGAAGGTTCGCGACGTGATGATGCAATACTGTGGCGGGCCTTCCAGCGACCGGCCCATCAAGGGCTTCCAGCCCGGAGGGCCGCTTTCGGGACTGGTCGCCGCCGCCGATCTCGACATAACACTCACCCTCGACCCTTACCGCGAGAGAGGGCTCTTCCTTGGCGGCGGTGGCATCGTCTTCTTCGACGAGTCGGCCTGCGTGGTCGACTTCTGCCGCTACTTCCTCTCGTTCGCCGAGGACGAGAGCTGTGGCCGCTGCACGACCTGTCGCGGAGGGACTCAGCGAGCGGTTGAGGTTCTGCGCCGCATCCAGTCTGGCGGCGGCCACGACGGCGACATCGAGCGCCTCGAAGGCCTGGCGCGGTGGCTGGTTTCGTCGAACTGCTTCCACGGCCAGTTCGCCATGACGAGCGTCAAGACGGCGCTCGCCGCCTTCCGAGACGAGTGGATCGAGCACATCGAGGAGAAGCGATGCCGCGCGAAGGTCTGCCCGGGTCTGATCGAGTACATGGTGGCGGTTCAGGGCGATGCCGCTCTCCCCGCCGCGAAGGAGATCTGCCCCACCGGCGCGATCATGGGAGACGAGGCCCAGTGCCACATTGATGACGGGCGTTGCATCCGTTGCGGCGCCTGCCTGGAACTCGCGCCGAATGCGATCGTGCTTCTCGACCGTCGCCCCGCCCCGGTGCTGGAAGCAGCAGCCGCCGCTGGCGCGTAGGCAGCAGTCCACCAGACCGCAATCTCCACTCCCTCGCTGATACAATGGACGAGTGAGCGAACCGGCAAGCACACCGCCCCGCGAGGTCGATGTCGCTGCGGTGCTTTAGGCAGCCCGCTTCGGCACACTCCGCTGGTTGGCCGAGGATCCGGCGGCCTACGGCTCGCTGTACAGCGCTGCGAACCGCCTGTTCGACATGCTTGCCGAGCGCAAGATCGACTACGTCCTCGTCGGTGGCCTGGCAATGCTCCAGTACGTTGAGGGCCGGAACACACAGGACGTGGACCTGGTGATGGCGGTCTCCGATCTTCGGCGGCTGCCGGAACTCCAGATCCTGACCGAGGACCGCGACTTCGCCAACGCGGTGTTTGATGGCGTCCGTGTCGACGTTCTACTGACCAGGAACCGGCTCTTCGGGGAGTTCCGGCGAAGGTACGTCTCGAACGGCAGCATCGCGGGACGGGCTGGCATCCCCTGCGCGACGCCGGAAGGCCTCGTCTTCCTGAAGCTGTTCGCGCTCCCTTCGCTCTACCGGCGGGGGCAGACTGACAAGGCTGCCATCTACGAAACGGACATTCGTCAACTGCTCGATCACTTTGAGATCAACTCGGAGGGATTGCTCAGTGTCCTTGCCACAGACATGCTCCCGTCAGATATCGTTTCGCTCCGGGCACTGGTTGCCGAAATCCGCGAGCGGATCGCCCGGGGCAATCCCTTTGGCCCTGGACCCTCGAGCCCCCAGGCCCAGTAGCTCCCGGGCGGGAGCGCCAGGCTCCATCGGCGCCCTCCTGGACCAGTACGAGCCTGAGGTCGACTCCCTCCTTGCGCAGTTGCAGCCGCACGTGCTCGAATCCGATCTGCGTGAAATGCGGTCGATTGTCACGGAAATCGCGAGCGAAACGCGGCACTTTCCAGGATAGAGACGGCCCGGCCTCTGGCTCGAGACCAGTTGCCCGCACATGCGTTCGCATCGGGTAGAATGGCTCATCTCCCACTCCGACCGGAGCACGCTGCGTGTCGACGCCTATCCGCCGCCAGTACCTGGAGCTGAAGCAGCGATACCCGGGCACGATCCTCTTCTTCCGCCTGGGCGACTTCTACGAGACCTTCGACCACGACGCGCGGCCCGCCGCGGCCGGGCTCCAGATCACGTTGACATCCAAGCCCATGGGCAAGGACCTCCGTGTACCCCTGGCGGGCGTGCCGTACCACAGCATTGACGGCCATGTCGCGAAGCTCGTCGCTCGCGGCCACCGCGTCGCGATCTGCGAGCAGATGGCCGACCCAGCCGATGTGAAGGGCCTCGTACCCCGGGACGTGGTGCGAGTCGTGACCGCCGGCACGGTGACGGCCGATGCCTCGCTCGACGCGCTGACGCCCAACTACCTGGCAGCCTGCGTGATTCGCCGAGGCGAGGCCGGGGCGGCGCTCGCCGACGTCACAACCGGCGAAGTCCGCCTTGCGCGGGGTGACGAGGCGGCGGCCGAACTCCTCCGCAGCGCGCCCGCGGAACTCCTGGTCGAGGATGAGGCTGATGCTCCAGCCGGGCTGGTCACTGCCATCCGTAACCGCGTCACGCTCAGCGACCTTGCCGTCGGCGCTGAACTCAGCCGCCAGTTCGGCGAGCACGCCCGCACCGCGCTGGTCGAGGGCGACGCCGAAGCTGCCGCGCTGGCGCACGTCATCATGTACCTGCGGGAGACCTACCCTGCTGCCCTTGGCGCACTCCAACGGGTGCGGTCGATCCCGGCCGACGGGGCCCTCAGGCTCGACCAGCGCACGCTCCGCAACCTGGACGTGTTTCCGCTCACCGGGCACACGTCATCGCTTTACGACGTCCTCAACGTCTGCCGCTCGGCAATGGGCTCGCGCCTTCTGAGGTCCTGGCTGACGCACCCTCTCCGCGTCCCGCAGGAACTGGGTAGCCGGCACGACGCGGTGGCCTGGGCGGTTGCCCATCCCATCGAGCGCGAACAGTGCCAGGCGCTGCTTCGCGGCATGCCCGACGTGGGCCGGCTGGCGGGCAAAGTCGGTGCGCGCTCCGCCGGCCCGCGCGACCTCCATGGCCTCCGCGGCGGCCTGCGGGCGACGTTCGACCTGGGCGCGATCATGAAGCGCGCCGGGCCACCCGGCCTCTTGATGGATGCCACTGCTGGCCTCGCTGGCGCGGCTGACGCCCTGCTGATCCTCGATGCGGCGCTCGACCCTGACCCGCCAGCTTCCTTCGACGAGGGCGGGGTCATCTGCCCGGGTTTCAGCGCCGAGATCGACACGCTCCGCGCGATGACCCGCGATGCCCGTGGCTTCTTGCTTGGGCTTGAGCGGCTCGAACGCGAACGGACCGGCATTCGCTCGCTCAAGGTTGGGCACAACCGGGTGTTCGGCTACTACATCGAGGTCTCATCTTCGAACGCCGGCCTCGTGCCGGAACACTTCCAGCGCCGGCAGACGCTCGTGGGCGCCGAGCGATACGTCACCGAGGAACTGAAGGAGTACGAGTCGCGGCTGGTTGGCGCTCGCGACCGGCTGGTTGAGCTGGAGCGGCAGGCCTTCGGGCAGCTTGTCGAGACGCTCGCCGGCGGGCTTGCCGCTCTCCAGGCAGTGGCTGAGGCGATCGCCGCAATCGACCTTTCGTGCGCGCTCGGAGAGGTCGCTTCGACCGCCGGGTACGTTCGTCCGTGCTTCAACGATGGCGGCGACGTTCGCATCACCGGTGGACGACACCCGGTCGTGGAGCGGGCGCTCGGCCCCGGGCGCTTCGTCCCGAACGACTGTGTCCTCGGCGCAGACTGCCAGGTCGTGATCCTCACAGGCCCGAACATGAGCGGGAAATCCACTTTCCTGCGGCAGGTGGCGCTCATCGCGCTCATGGCGCAGGCAGGGTCGTTCGTCCCGGCCGTCGAGGCGCAACTGCCCCTGTTCGACCGCATCTTCACCCGGATCGGAGCGCAGGATGACCTTGCCGCGGGACAGTCCACGTTCATGGTGGAGATGGTCGAGACGGCCCAGATCCTCCACCAGGCGACACCTCGGTCGCTCGTGATCCTGGACGAGGTTGGCCGTGGCACCAGCACATTCGACGGCATGGCCATTGCCCGGGCCGTGGTCGAGTTCCTGCACAACCGGCGCGAACTTGGCGCCCGGACGCTGTTCGCCACCCACTACCACGAACTGACCGCGCTCGCCGACGTGCTCCCACGGGTCCGGAATGCACATGTTGCCGTTCACGATGAGGGGGGCGAAGTCGTGTTCGAGCACCGCATCGTCCCCGGGCCCAGCGATCGCTCCTACGGGATCCACGTTGCCCGGCTGGCGGGCCTACCCGCCGCGGTTGTGTCACGCGCGGAGCACCTGCTCGCCGAGTTCGAAGCCCGGCGCTCGGATGGCCACCGGGCCGCGGGCCACACCGCCAACGGTCAGGTGGTCCAGCTTTCGCTGCTCGGCGCCCCATCGGAGGTCGAGGAGACCCTTGCGGCGGTTGACGTGGACAGCCTCACGCCGATCGAGGCGATCCAGAAGCTCTATGAGCTGCGGGCGCTGGTCCGCGGTGCGCCGAAGCAATGACCTCGCGGCGGCCCCGGGCCATCCACGTCCTCGCACCCGAAGTCGCTGCCCGCATCGCTGCCGGGGAAGTGATAGAGCGCCCGGTATCGGTTGTGCGCGAACTGCTGGACAACGCGATCGACGCGGGCGCGACGCGCGTCACCGTGGATGTCGAAGAGGGGGGCATCACCTTCATGCGTGTCAGCGACGATGGCCGCGGCATCCCTCCGGGGGACCTCGAACTCGCGTTCGAGCGGCACGCGACCAGCAAGATCGAAGACGCCGCCGACCTTGGCCACGTGCGCACGCTTGGCTTTCGCGGTGAGGCGCTGCCATCAATCGCCGCCGCCGCCGACGTCGAGATCGTCTCCCGGGCCGAGGGGGAGCCGGTCGGTGTGCAGGCGGTCCTCGTCGACGGGCTGGTCGTGCGGCGCGCGGCGAAACCGGCGCCCGCAGGGACCAGCTTTGCCGTGCGCGAGCTGTTCGGCCGGTTGCCCGCGCGACGGAAGTTCCTTGCTTCGCCTGCAGGCGAAACGCGTGCCATCACAACGCTCGTGGCGCACTACGCCCTGGCCTACCCGGGCATCGCCTTTCAGCTGTCTTCGGGTGGGCGGCGCGCGCTCTCCACGAGCGGCGACGACCACCTGCGCCATGCCTTTGCCGCTGTCTACGGCGCCGATATCGCCGCCGCCACGCTCGACGTGGACCTGGAAGAAGCCGGGATGCACGTGAGCGGCCTTGCCGGTCCGCCATCCGTGCATCGAGGCAACCGCGCGGCGATCTCGGTGTTCATCAACGGACGCTGGGTCCAGAGCCGTCCCCTCGTGTTCGCTGTTGTGGATGCGTACGCGACGCAGTTGCCGGCCGGGCGGCACCCGGTGGCGGCTCTGAGCGTCCGTCTGGACGACGAAGAGGTGGACGTGAACGTCCACCCGGCGAAGGCCGAAGTGCGATTCCGGGACGAACGGCAGGTGGTGCGCACGGTGCGGCATGCTGTCCTGGCGGCGCTGGAATCGTCGCGTCCGCGGTCGTGGCTCGACCCTGTTTTCACAGACGCGGGACCGGAGCGCGAAGCGCTTGGCGCGGCTCCGACGGGGCCGTCTCTGAGGACGCGGCTCGATCCACGGACCGGGCCCGCCCTGAGCGGACCGCAGGCAGCGCAGTCGCGGATCGAATGGGCCCTCGCGGGGCGCACCGATGCCGTCGACAGCCAGCCCGTTCGCACGCAACGCGAGGTCCTGCCGCTCCTCCGCGTGGTCGGCCAGATGAACACGGCGTACGTGGTGGCCGAAGGCCCCGACGGCATGTACCTGATCGACCAGCACGCGGCGCATGAGCGCGTGGTCTACGACCGCATCCTGGAAGCCCGTGCGTCGACGGTCAGCCCTGCGCGGCAGGCGCTGCTCGATCCGCTACTGGCGGAGCTCGACCCGCTCCAGTCGGCGACGTTGCACGAAAATGCCGATCATTTGGCCGCGTTAGGGCTGGAGGTCGAAGGGTTCGGCGAAGGCGCCTACCTCGTGCGGGCGGTCCCGGCAGGGGTCGGGGGAACGGACGTCGCCGCCGCGCTGCGCGCTCTGCTTGAGAAGCTTGCCACGGAGCGACGCGTGACCGATCCGTTTTCGCGGGCGGCGGCCACAGTCGCGTGCCATAGCAGCGTGCGCGCCGGCACGGCGCTGGCCATGGACGAGATGCGCCGGCTGGTCGAAGACCTGGAGCGCACCGCCTCGCCTCGCACCTGTCCCCACGGCCGCCCGACGCTGATCCACGTGGGGACGGAGGCAATCGAGCGCCAGTTCGGGAGGCGGTGAGGGATCAGTCGTGCATGGTCACGCGGTGGTCGAGAGACCTGTTGGTATGCCCCAGTCCACGTCTGAGTCCATCGAGACCGTAAGAGCCCCGGCAGTGGCGAAGGGTTCGACAAGATGGCGCACATGCGCATCGAAGTCGATCGCCGTCGCTCCCATGAGGTCCGTCGCAAGCCCAGACTGCGTGTGCAACCAATCGAGATACTCGTCCAGGGACAACCGCATTTCGTGAGTCGTGGTTCGGCGGTGGCCAACTTGGACCCACAATCCCTGGGTAGTCAGGTCGCTCACGAGGTCGAAGGGCTCGAAGTCCCGGATCGTCGAGTAGTCCGAAACGAGGCCTCCAAGGGCTGCGCCCCATGGGGTCCGGGTGCTCAGGCCTGAGACGATTGCGAAATACGCACCCTTCACCAAGGAGCCCGCGATCTTCGGCAGCACAATGTCCCAGTCCATCCAATGGAGCGCCGCGGCAGCAAAGACGAGGCCGTAGGGCCCTTCGAAGTCGAATGTTTCCGCGGCCGAAACGATCCATCGAAGGTTCGCGTGGTCGCCTCCCGGAAGAGTCCGGCCAACGCGCACCATCTCGTCGGCAATCTCCAGAGCGTCAACTCTTTGCACGCTGGGCGCGATTGCCCGCCCGAGTTGTGCCGTCCCTGCGCCGAGCTCAAGAACGGGCAGGGTTCGGTCGGCTACTAG
>CAZCDK010000144.1:0-7650 GCA_964497285.1 uncultured Anaerolineaceae bacterium
CCGCGACGTGGAAGTGGCGCGAGCTGATCTCGTCGTGCAGGTAGCCGCGCAGGATACCGCCCTCAATAAGGATGTTGCGGCCGGTTGTGTTGCCTTCATCATCGACGTTGATCGAGCCCCGCGAGCCGGTGATGGTGCCGTCGTCGATGACGGTCACGAGGTCGCTGGCGACGGCCTGGCCGATGCGGCCCGAGTAGTTGCTCGTGCCCTTGCGATTGAAGTCGGCTTCCAGACCGTGGCCGATGGCTTCGTGGAGGAGGATGCCGCTGTCCCCCGCGGCAAGGACCACAGGCATCGTTCCGGCCGGCGCCTCCGCGGCGTCGAGCTGGAGGACGGCCTGGCGGGCCGCATCGCGAGCGGTGTCCTCGGGTGTGACCTGGTCGAAATACTCGATGCCCAGGCGCCCACCGCCACCGGTGCGAGCCACGCGCCGGTTGCCGTCGCGTTCGGAGAGCACGCTGACGTTCATCCGGATGAGAGGCTGGACGTCGCCGGTAATGCGGCCGTCGCTGCGCGCGATCGCAACGTAGCGAAGCTCATCGCCGAGGCTCGCGTCGACGCGCGCGACGGAGGGGTCGAAGGCACGGGCCGCCCTATCGGCGCGCTCAAGGAGGGCGACCTTCTCGGCGGCGGGCCGGGCCGAAAGCGGGTCGTCGCTGGAGTAGCAGACAGGCCCGCGAAGCTGCGGAGTGGCGTCGACCGGCCCGGGATGGCCGGTTCCTCCAGACCCGATGCGGGCCGCAGTCTCGGCGGCCTTGCGCATCGCCACCGGGTCGAGCTCTTCGGTGTAGGCATAGCCGATGGCCTCGCCCCTGACGACGCGAATTCCGACACCCTGGGAGACGTTCCGCGTCGCCGCCTTGACGTGCTGGTCTTCCCAGCTGATGGCGGTCTGGGTGCGGTGCTCGAAGAAGAGCTCGGCGAAATCGCCGCCGCGCCCGAGCGCGACGGAAAGGAGTGACGACATCACCGCCGGATCGAGCCGGTAGCGTTCTCCGAAGAAGTGGAGGGACTCGGCTGAGGGGTCGGACACATGGTTCTCCGGGCGAAGGGCCGCGTTCTGGCCACCATCGTACCGAAAAGGAGGCCAGGCGGGTGGGGGCGGGATCGGCGTCTGGTTCGTTGCCCATGCCTTTAGTAGGTTCGGAGGCGGACAGCTGCTGCTTCCCGGGGATGGTGTTGGCCGTGCGACGCGCGACTCGTGGGATCAGTGCGCCCGGCGGCGCCCTCGCCTCCCTGCGCCACCGCGACTTCCGCATCCTCCTCTTCAGCACGATGTCGCTCCAGGTCGGGTCGTGGGTGCAGATGATCGGTCAGGGCTGGCTTGTGCTGCACGATCTCGGCGGTTCGGCGACGGACCTCGGGGCGGTGGCCCTCATCCGCGGCGCCTCGCTCGTGCTGCTGTCGCCATTCGGGGGATACCTCGCAGGGCGGTTGGAACGCCGGAAGCAGCTCGTCGTCTACACCTCCATGAGCGCGATCGTGGCGATGCTGCTCGCGGCTCTCGTCGCAACCGGCAGGATCGAGATCTGGATGGTCTATGTCACCGCGCTCATCGCAGGTGCGGTCGACGCCCTCGCCGGGCCCATTCGAACGATGCTCGTCTACGACAGCGTGGGCGGGGAGGACCTGACGAACGCGGTCGCGCTCAACGCCCTGGGCGGGAATGCGATGCGCGTTGTTGGACCTGCGATCGGTGGAGCCCTGATTGGCGCCGTGGGAACGCAAGGCACGTTCCAGGTTCAGGCGGCGTGCCTCGTGCTGGCCACGATCCTGACGTGGAAACTCCGCCCGAGCCCGCCGGAATTGACCGAGAGCCTGGGCATCTTCCGCAGCATGGCCGAAGGCATGCGATACGTCCTGCGCGACCGGAGGATGTTGATCATCGTGGTCATGGGGCTCGTGCCGAGCATCCTCGTGTATCCGTACGTCACCTACCTGCCGGTATTCGCGCGCGACGTGATGCACTCGAACCAGACGGGGTATGGCTATCTGGCCGCCGCCGTCGGGCTCGGGTCGCTCCTGGGCGGGGCGATCGTGGCGGTCCGATCAGGGCAACGGAAGATGGGACCGGGGATGATGTGGGCCTGCCTGTTCTACTGCCTCACAGTGCTCGCGTTCACATTCATGCGCCACCTCTGGCTTGGCGTCGGGGTGCTCGCGATCGCGGGGATCTTCCACAGCATCTACTCCACTCTGAACGCCTCGTTGATGCAGCTGCAGGCGGAGGTCGAATACCGTAGTCGCGTGATGTCGCTCCAGACCATGATGTGGGGTTCGACGCCGTTCGCGGGACTGCTCATGGGCCGGATGATCGACGTTTGGGGCGCGCCCCACGTCGTCGGGGCATGGCTGGCGGCCGCCGCCGGGGTTACGCTTGTGCTGACAATCACATCGCGCGAGATGCGGCGCGTCTGACGGGGAAGACACCAATGGACCGCCTCCTCGACGCCCTCGTTCCGGGGCTCCGGGTGCTCGATGACACCGGACAGCCGACGCAGGAGCCGGCGGGGCGGTCGCTCCTGGACGATGTCAGCGCCCTCTTTGTGGTGGACCTGGAAATGAGCGGCTCCAACGCCCAGATGCACGAGGTCATGGATCTCGGCGGTGTCCGGGTGGGTTTTCCGAACGGGCTGCCCGAGATCGAGAGCTGGGGCGCGCGGGTGAAACCGCGGCACATCGGCAATGCGGAGCCGGGCGCGCTGAAGGTCATCGGCTACAACCCGAAGGCCTGGCGAGAAGCGATCGGCCTCGACATCGCAGTGGAGCGCTTCGCCCGGGCCGGGACCGGGGCAGTTGTTACCGGATGGGGAATTGGCCAGGACCTGGCTTTCCTCGCCGAGTCGTTCCGGCGCGTCGGGCAGCCCTGGCCGTTTGCACGCGTAGCGCTCGACGTGCAGCCCATCGCGCGCCACGTGCTCAAGAGCGGAAACCAGGTCGACCGTTTCAACCTGGGGCATGTGGCCGACCGGCTCGGGATTGGCAGGATGGGCGAGCACGGTGCGCTGGCTGACGCATACGCGACCTACGACGTGTTGTGCAAGCTGGCCGACCTCATCACAGGCGGACCATGATGAGCCGGCCTCGCGGCGAGCGCCGCCCGGCGGTAACTCCCGGCGCCGGAACAGCGTCGTGGTTGATGCGCGGGCCATGCCGGCTGATACTGGTGCCGGCGCCCGGACTGGTGTTTTGACGTCCCAATCGCAACGCTTCTGCCCCCTGTGTGATCGCGCGTTTGCCGATAGCGAAGCCGTGCTCCGTTGCGATGGATGCGAGATCTTGCACCACCCGGCGTGCTGGGTGAAACACGGCGGTTGCGCGACGCCAAGAGAACACGCGGGAAACGCCGTGGCGCTCGCATATCGGCTTGGACAGGCGACGAACACCGAGCCTCCCCACCCGGGCGAGGGAACGCGGCTGCGCATCCCCCCGCTCGCCGCACTGCCCTATGCTGAAGGAGAAGACAGCGGGCCACCGTCAGCGCACCGCGAGCCCGTGTCCATCTCATCGAGGGGGCCGCAGGGCCAGCAACCAATAGCGACGGGACCCACCGCGGGCGCCGCCGCGCCTCTCGTGGCAGCCAGGGAGCAGCCGCCGGGGCGGCCGGGATTGCCATACAACCCCGAACCGACACACCGGCCGGAACAACGGCGGTTCGATCACGGCTCGTCGGCCGGACATCCAAAGCCGTTACCAAAGGTCTACGGGCACCACCGGCTGCTGGGGTACTGGTATGTCCCGGCGGCGGTGTTCCTGGCTCTGCTGGTGGCCTATGGGATCATCAAGGCGGTCGACTCATTTACGGGGGGAGACGACGCGGCCTTGCCGCAGCCCACGCGCACATCCCCCGGGGGCGACGCAGCCACGACGACGGCGCCGATTTCGGTCGCAACGTCTCCGGTCACGCCAACAGCCACCCCCGGAAGCGGCACATCGCGTAAGTTCAAGCCGGGCGACGTCGTCGTGGTCATTGGCACGGGCGAGTGCCTGAACGTGCGAGAGGAGGCCGGACGTTCGAACCGGGCCATCATCTGCCTCGCCGACGGGGAACAGGTAACGGTTACCGGCGGCCCGGAAGCAACCGACAGCCTCCAATGGTGGAAAGTGAAAACCAAGAGCGGTGAGGGATGGGCAGCAGAAGACTACCTCGCAAAGAAGCCCTAGCGGCCCTCCTGATTCTGTGGGCGGCCGGCCTGGCGGCCGCGTGCGAATCAGACGGGGCGTCCGTGACGGCAACTCCGACGCAGACGGCACCGGGCACGACGGCCGTGGCAGCAACCGCCTCGCCGACGCCGGACCTGGTCGGCAGGGCTCCGGCCAGCGTCGAAGACGCCGCGGGCCGGCTTGGTACGTTCATGGCCACCTGGATCGCACCGTGTGCAGGGGCGGCCTCGCTCGAAAGGGCCTGGGGGGCGGTCTGCGCCTCGGGCGACCTCGATGGGGACGGGCGTGTCGACGCCGCGGTGCTCGTGCCTCTGCCCGGCAACGAGGCTCGTACGCCCAACCCGGGAGTGGTGTTCGTCTCGAGGGCAGCCGGACCGGGGCTGGAACGGTTCCCGCCCGGCGGGGAAGCAGACGCTTCGATCGTGGGACGAGGAATCCTCAGCATCGCTGAGCGCACGGGCGACGCCCGGCCCGACCTCGTGCTCCTGGCTAACTCGTGCGGGGCACACACCTGCTCCAGCCGGGTCTACATCGAATCGTGGGACGGCACGGCGTGGCGCGACTTCGGACCCGGGGTCGGCATCGACAGCGTGGAGGCCATCAGCTTCGGCGGCACCGGCATCAACGGGCAACTCGTGATGCGCGGCGGCATCATCAACTCGGTAGGAGCCGGACCGCAACGAGCTGCGACGACGACCTACACGTTCGACGGTGTGCGCTGGAGCGCCAGATCCATCCTGCCGGACAAGGCGGCCTACTTGTTTCATGCCGTGCGAGACGCGGACGATCTCTTCGACAGGGCGAAGTTCGCGGATGCGATTACGGCCTACACTGCGGCGATCGATGCCAGGGACCTGAAGGACTGGAAGCTCGAGACGAACGCGGCAGACGGGCGCGACAGCCTCAAGGGCTACGCACTCCTGAGGATCGCAGTCGCAACGGCGGCTCTCGGGTTGGACGCGAACCGGGCGATGGACGCCGCCATCCGGGACGGGAAGGAGCCGCTCTTCACGAACGCGGCGCAGGCGTTTCGCAGGGGATTGCAGGAAGGAAACGGAGTCCACGCCGGTTGTCTCGAAGTGACGCAGTACCTCGGCACGCCAGGCGTGCCCGAGATCGTGCGGGCGATGCTCGACTACGGGTATGGGAACCACCCGGTGAAGACGTACAGGGAGATCTGCCCGCTGTAGCCGGGCGTCCTCCGGGCCTGGCTACGCGGTCCTGGCCGTCGACCGTGCGATCTGGCGGCGGAGGTTCGCCATCTCAATCGCCGCCAGGGCGGATTCCTCGCCCTTGTGGCCATCCTTGCCACCGGCGCGGGCGAGGGCCTGATCAACCGAATCGACCGTAAGGACACCGAAAATCACCGGCACGCCCGTGTCCTGGGCGACCCGGCCAATGCCACCGGCGGCTCCCCCGGCCACGTACTCGAAGTGGGCCGTTTCGCCGCGGATGACCGCGCCAATGCAGACGACGGCGTCGAACTCGCCGCTTTCCGCAGCCCATTTCGCAGCCGTCGGTACCTCGAACGCGCCGGGCACCCGGACGACCGCGATGTCGCCTTCGGCAACGCCGCGTTCGCGCAGTGCCGGGAGGGCGCCGCTGAGCAGCATCTCCGTAACAAAGGAATTCCAACGGGAAACGACGACGCAGATCCGCAGTCCGGAACCATCGAGCGAACCGGTGACCTCGCGCATGTCTAGGCCCCGCCTCCGGCGAGCGACTCGAGCCCGTCGAGCAGATGGCCCATGCGCCGGCGCTTGGTTTCGAGATAGCGGATGTTGAATGGGTTCGGCGTGGTCTCGATGGGCAGGCGTTCGACCACTTCCAGGCCGTAGCCCTCGAGGCCGGCGCGCTTTGCGGGGTTGTTCGTGAGCAGCCGCATCTTCCGCACGCCGAGATCGACGAGGATTTGCATGCCAATGCCGTAGTCGCGCCGGTCGGCGGGAAAGCCGAGAGCAAGGTTGGCATCGACCGTGTCCATGCCCTGGTCCTGCAGTTCGTAGGCGCGGAGCTTGTTGTGGAGGCCGATGCCGCGGCCCTCCTGGCGCATGTAGAGGAACACCCCGCCCTGCTCGGCGATCATCTTCAGGGCGCGGTCCTTCTGCTCGCCGCAGTCGCAGCGGAGCGAGTCGAACACGTCGCCGGTCACGCACTGGTCGTGCACGCGGACGAGCGTCGGCTGGTCGGGGTCGATGGGGCCTTTCACCATCGCCACATGCTCGTCGGCGTCGTTCTCGGCCCGGTAGGCCACGATGGTCATTTCGCCGTGTGGCGTGGGCAGCCGGGTCTCGGCGACGCGCCGGACAAGCCGTTCGGTCCGCAGACGATGCTTGATCAGGTCGTTCGTCGTCAGGATCTTCAGCCCGTGCCGGCGGGCAAAGCGGCGGAGGTCGGGCATTCGTGCCATCTCGCCATCAGCCTTCATGATCTCGCAGATGACGGCGGCCGGGTGAAGCCCGGCCAGTTTGCAGAGGTCGACGCTGGCCTCGGTTTGGCCCGCACGCACGAGCACGCCGCCAGCGCGCGCGCGCAACGGGAACATGTGCCCGGGGCGAACAAGGTCATCTGGTTTCGTTTCCGGATCGATCAGTACCTGCACAGTCCGCGCGCGATCCGGGGCGCTGATCCCGGTGGAAACACCGGCCCGGGCTTCGACCGAGACGGTGAACGGCGTGCCGAAGTGCGAATCGTTCTCCTTCACCATCATCGGCAGCTTGAGCTGCTCGACGCGATCCTCGGTGATCGAGATGCAGATGAGCCCACGGCCGTACTTCGCCATGAAGTTGATGGACTCCGAAGTGACGAACTGGGCCGGGATGGTGAGGTCGCCTTCGTTCTCGCGGCCTTCGTCATCGGTGATGATGACGAACTTGCCGCGGCGGTACTCCTCGATTGCCTCGGCGACAGAGAGCATGACGCTGTCGCGCTCGGTCATCGTGCAACCTCCAGGGACTCGGCACTTCGCCCGGCCACGAACTGCTCCACGTAGCGCGCGATGATGTCGGTTTCGAGGTTGATGCGGTCTCCCGGCTTGCGGCGGACCAGGTTCGTGTGCTCCTGGGTGTATTGCACCAGCGACACGGAGAAGCCTTCAGCATCCTTCGCGATGATCGTGAGGCTGATGCCGTCGATGCAGACCGGGCCCTTCACCACCATGTAGCGAAGCAGCTCGGCTGGCGCCGTGAGGCGGGCGATGATCGCGTCGGATTCGGGCGTGAACGAATGAAGAGTTCCGACGCCCTCTACCACGCCGCGCACGATGTGCCCGCTGAGCCGGTCCGTGGGACGCACGCTGCGCTCGAGGTTGACGACGTCCCCAGGACACAACTCACCCAGATTGGACCGGCGATAGGTCTCGGGCATGAGATTGGCGTAGAAGACGTCGCCGTCTATTTCCGCCACGGTCAGGTCGACGCCGTTGATGGCGATGGAGTCGCCGAGCTTCGCGTCGCCGAGGATGAAAGGCGCGCGGATGCGGAGCGT
>CAZCDK010000145.1:0-7633 GCA_964497285.1 uncultured Anaerolineaceae bacterium
TCATCGTCGGCATCTCCTAGAACGCCAGGTCCTGGCCATGGCCGGCGACGTACCAGACTCGCGGACTGGTGTTCAGTTCCTCTTTGTAGCGATACGCATCGTTGTCGTAGACGTACTTCGAGAAGACATAGGTCTCGCCCGACCCATTCGTCATCACGTCCGAATTCAGGTCAACGATGTAGAGCGCGTCCATCGTGCACGCGTCCACGCAGAACGGGAGCTTGCCCTTGTCCGCGTTGTGTACGCACAGGATGCACTTCCCCACCGTCCCCTTCTGCTGTGGGACCGGGAATTCCGGCATCGGGTTGTCGAAGGGCGAAGGGGGCTTGATCGGGTCCTTGTAGTTGAAGTACCTGGCCTCGTAGGGGCAGGCCGCCATGCACATCCGGCAGCCGATGCACTTGCTCTGGTCAACGAGCACGACGCCTTCGTCGTTCTTGAACGTCGCGGCGGTCGGACAGACCTTGAGGCAGGGCGGGTTCTCGCACATCATGCACAGCCGCGGCATGTAGCTCTTTCGGCCCTTCTTGTCCTCTAGCTCAAAGACCTTGATCCACTCGTGGTCCTTGGGCAGAAAGTGCTCTTTCTGGCAGGCCTTCGTGCAGTAGAGGCAGCCGTCGCACCGGCGCATGTCGATGACGAATCCCCACTGCCGCGCACCTTTCGGGGCCGGTTCGTGCTCGGCCGAGCCCTTCGAACTCGCGACGGGAATCTGCGTCAACGGAACGATGCTCGCGACTGCCATCCCTGCAGCCGCGCCAAGACCCCCAAGCACGCGTCGCCGCGACCATGCCTGGGCAGGGGCGTCCCCACCCGGTTCTCGTTCCATAAGCTCCCTGACTCCTATGCTCTGTTCCTATCTTCGGACAAGGCCTGCGTCTGCCCAAGGGCCCAAGGGGTCTCTGAGTGGGGCCACTAGTCGTGGATTGTGTCAGAAATCACATTTGCACCGTCCAGATCGGCAGCCCTGCGCAGTTCATTTTCGAAGTGCCCTTTCTTTGCCAGTGATCGGGTTACGACCGAGCCCCGGGGACGGTTTCATCCGGGACGAGCACGCATCGCCTGCTGCGGTGGCGGAGCCGGCGTCCCACCTGTATAAACTCAACTCGGTCCGCGATTCCATGCGCGCGGGACCGGGACCAGGAGCGGGAGGAGCCGCATGTCCAGCGTGTCGCGTGCCGGGCTCATCGCCATTGCGGCCCTCGCCATCGCCTTCGCCGCCTCGCTCGCAATCCACGAGCCGGCGCTAAGGTCGCCGTTTCTTGGCGATGACTACCGCTTCCTCCTCGCCTCTCGGGACCTGCCGTTCGGCGACTTCCTCCGCGCGTGCCTGGACCCGCGGGCTGGCCCGGCCCAGCCGACCCTCGCAGCGAGGACCATCACCACAGACCACTGGCGGCCACTGAACTGGATCCTCTTTCGCGGGCTCTACTCGCTCTTCGGGGACGCGCCGTTCGGATACCACCTCTTCTCCCTCGGGATTCACCTGTCCGGCGTTGTCATGGTATGGCTGCTCGCGCGACGGCTTGTCAGGCAGACGGCCGGCGTCGTCGTCGCAACGCTGGGCTTTGCCATTCACCCTGCGGGGTTCGAATCGATCTCCTGGATCTCGGCGCAGAGCAGCATCAGCCTGCCATTTGCGCTCGGCGGCTGGCTGGCCTTCATCGCTGCGGTCGAATCCAAAGAGCGCGCGCGACGACGGCAATTTCACTCCCTGGCGATACTGCTCATCGTCGTCGCGCTGGGCTTCCGCGAGACCGCCGTGGTCGTCTTTCCCGCGATGGGGCTGTGGTACCTGCTTGTCCGGCACCGGGACCATCTCCGCCGTCCGCGGACGTACCTTCCCCTCGCGCCCTACCTCACCGTGTTCGTCGTCTTCGTGCTTGTCAGCACAGCGTTCTTCACGGCCGAGGGCGGGAGCGAAGGACAAATCAGTGTCGATGTCTCTGCCCTGCAGAGACTGTGGTTCTACGCCAGGCAGGGGCTCGTTCCCACCACCTACACGGGCTCGTTGGCACTCATCCGGCTGCAGCAAGGGCTTGGAATCGTCCTGCTTGCCGTTCCCGTGGTCGCGCTGGCTGGGAGGCGATGGCTTCTCCTCGCGTTGGGCCTCGGGTTCCTTGCCTCGCTGATTCCCTATGGCCTCTTCAGCGTCGGGCACGGCGCGCGGTACTTCTACATGCCATCCGCGTTCTTCGCACTCACTGCGGGTGCGGTGGCGGCCGAGCTGTGGCCCTGCGCAGATCAGCTCCTGCGCATCAGGCTGACGCGGGCGGCCGCAGCCGCTGGCCTGGCGCTCGGGGTTGTCACCGTGGTCCTCATCGCGAATCAGCGGGTCGAGCGCTGGGCCGATGGGGATCCCGTCCGCGAGCAGCGGTGGATCGAGGACCTTCGCCGGATCTACCCGGAACTGCCCGACGGCGGCACCCTCTACGTGACGAACCTGCCGTTCACCATGGCTCTCTTCCTGGGCTATGTCGTGGAGCCCACGGTCGCCTACCTCTACCCGGAGGGCACCCACCCCGTGCAACCGTTCTTCCGGGCCAACCTGGAGGATGTGCGGCCGTGGATTGGGCCCGATGGCCGGATCTTCGTCTTCGGCGAACAATAGTGCGGGGCAGAGCCCACCCGGCCTACCACCACCCCGTCTTGTACCACCAGCCCTTTGCCTCCTTGCCCTTCGCCCCCGCATCCTTGAGGCGGATGAGGTGCTTGCGGCAGAGGGGCACCGTGAGCCGCTCGCGCTCTTCGCCTCGCCACTTCAACACCGCCACTTCCTCGAGCGGCGGTTCCGTGCACCACAGGCAGCGTGGCCTTGGCATCGGCTCTTCTCCCTCTCCTTCGTCCGCGCGTGGACTCCGCTTGGGGCAGGGTACTGCAAACGACGACCGTCAGCCCCCGCACGGGCGGCTTCTACGGCCGGTAGGGTACAGCCGTCGGGCCCAGTTGCGCCTGCAGCACGCGCTGCGCATCCTCCACGAATTCGCACAGCAGCAGCCGCGTGTCCCGCGGATCGATGATGTCCTGGCCCGTTGCCTCAGCGGTTCGGAACGGTGAGGCGATCGCTTGGAGCCCGGCCTCAACTTCGCGGCGCTTCGCATCCGGGTCGTCGGCGGCCTCGATCTCGCGCCGATAGGCGGCCGAGGCCCCACCTTCGATGTGCATCGATCCCCAGCGCGCCGACGGCCACGCGTACCGCTGAAACATCCCGCTCGGCCGGTGCTGGCACTGGCCCGCCACCCCATAGAGCTGTCCCACGACGACCGTGGCCCACGGCATCTGGCTGTCGCAGGTCGTGATCACAAGGCGGGCGCCGGCGCGCTCGATCCCGCGCTTCTCGGAATCCAGCCCCACCATGAATCCGGGCTCATCAGCAAAGGAGATGAGCGGCAGGTGGAACGTGTCGCAGAGCTGGATCAGCCGCATCACCTTCTCCCCGCCCGCGACATCGGTCGAGGCCCCAAACATCGGGTTGTTGGCCATCACCCCCACCGGGTAGCCGTCAAACCGCGCCAGCCCGGTGATTCGCCCGCGCCCGTAGAGTGGTGCGATCTCGAAGAAAGAGCCGGCGTCGACGACCGCGTTCACGACCTTGTGCGCATCGTACGCCCGGCGCCGATCGCGAGGGATCACCGACAGAAGCGACTCCTCGCGCCGGCCCGGGTCGTCGCCGCTCTCGCGGCGCGGAGGCATTTCCCAGACGCTTGGGGGAAGGTAGCCCAGGAAGCGCCGGATCATGTCGAATGCCTCTTGCTCGCTCTCCGCAAGGTTGTCGACAACGCCGCTCACCCGCGTGTGCATCTCGTGGCCACCCAACTCCTCCTTGTTGACTTCGTACCCTAACGCGGCCTTCACCACCGGGGGTCCGCCCGGGAAGAGCTGACTCGTGCCCTTCACCATCAGGTTGAAATGGGCCAGGCAGGCGTTGACCGCCGGCAACCCCGCGACCGAGCCCATCACGGCCGAGACAACCGGGATGAATCGCAACAGCTGCGCGTCGATGGCCGACCAGACGTTGCCGTCCGGCAGATAGGTGCGCCCCATCTCGTCGAACGAGCGCACGCTCCCGCCCGCAGCGTCGAGCAGGCGAACATAGGGAACGCGCCACTCCAGTGCCCGCCGGTTGGCAGCCAGTTCCAGGCCGAGACCGCCATGCGAACCGCCACCGGACCCGCCCCGGACCGTGAAGTCCCCCGCAGAGAAGACGATCTTCCGGCCGCCGAGAGCGCAGATCCCATCGACGGAGGCCTTCGGGGTGAAGCTGACGAGCTTGCCTTCCTGGTAGGTACCGCTGCCCATGAGGCCCATGAACTCGCGCAACGATCCTGGATCAGCCAGCGCCTCGACCCGCTCTCGGACCGTGAGCTTGCCCTGGTTGTGCTGCCGCGCAATGCCTTCTGGCCCGCCCATGCCGCGGGCAAACTCGCGTCTCCGCTCGATCTCGTCAACCTCACCCTGCCATGACATTGCTGGATCCTCCCTCGTTCTGCGATCCTGGCCCGATTCAATCGATCGACTCGCTCGCCCCCGGGGCGCCTCACGGCTCGGTTGGATCATAGGAGGTGGAGGCGGCCCATCGCGAGCCGAGCTCCGCCAGAACTTGCGCGGCCCGGGACATGCACGCGTCCGGGTCAGGCTCGATCTCGGTCAGGGTACGAACGTGGGGCGCGGGCGCGTCGGTCCGGCCGGCGAAGACGCTGACGGGCTTCCCGGCGGTCCGGGCAAGCTCGATCACACGCCCGGTGGTCTTTCCCTGCAGCGACTGGCTGTCAAAGCTCCCCTCGCCTGTGACCACCTGGTCTGCCGCCGCCACCCGCGCGACCAGCCGAGTCGCCGCCGCGACTACGTCGAAACCGCTCGCAATGCGCGCGCCGAGGAACGCCACCAGACCCGCCGCGAGGCCTCCCGCGGCACCCGCTCCCGGCAGCTCCGCAATGTCCACTCCCAGGTCGCGATGCACCACTTCGGCGTAGCGGCGGAGACCGGCCTCCAGGAGTTCGACTTGCTTGGGGGTGGCCCCTTTCTGGGGCGCGTAGACGGCCGCGGCGCCATTGCGGCCAACGAGCGGGTTGGTCACGTCGGTCGCCACTACCGTATCGAGGTTCGCGAAGGCGGCCGGGCGCGACCACTCGATGTGGGCGAGTTGCACGAGCGGACCGCCACCGGGAGGAAGCGCGCGGCCCCTGACGTCCAGGAAGCGGGCCCCAAGCGCGCGCGCCATGCCCGTCCCGCCGTCCGTGGTCGCGCTGCCGCCGACGCCGATGATCAAGCCCTCGGGCCTGGCAGCCGCCGCGCCCTTGATCAGTTCGCCCACTCCGGCCGAGTCGGCTGCCAGGGGTGCCCGGTCGGCGGGCTCGATGTGGCTCAGGCCGTTGGCCTCGGCCGCCTCCACAATGGCCAACCGGCCATCGCTCAGGATCAGGTAGCGACCCGGCAGCGGTCTCCCCAGGGCGTCGTGGACCGCCAGCACACGCGTCTCGGCCCTGACCGCTCGCCGCATGGCGTCGATGAAGCCCGGCCCGCCGTCGGAAAGAGGGAGGATGTCGAGCTGCCAGTCCGGTCTCGCGAGGCCGATGCCCTCGGCGATAGCCCCCGCGGCCTCATCGGCCGAGAGGCTGCCCTTAAACTCCTGGGGGACAACAAGGACGCGCACCAGCGGAGCTTAGCGCGGGCGGCGATCTGCCGCCTGCGGGCTCAGAACCCGTTGCGCCACACTTCCAACGCCGCGAGAAGGACGATCATCGCCACGTACGCCCAGAGCATGTTCCGGGCGAAGCGCAGGATGTCGCGGGCGGCCCGCGAGCGAAAGACCACCGCCATCACCACCATGACCCCCAGGAATAGCAGTGACGCCTCGACGAGGACGGTCTTCACGGCGCGTCCAACTCAGGACTTCATCGGCGGATCGCCTTCGATCGTGGCAAAACGGCGCTTGAACCTCCAGCCCTCGGGAGTGCTCGCGAGCTCGTCGTGGTAGATGCCGGTCGCTGCCGGCACGGCGGCGGTTCCCGGTGCTCCGGGCCGCAGGAGCAGCAGGTAGCAGCGGCCCGTTGCGCCCCCGGGAGCAGGTTCGATGATCAGGTTGCTGTTCCAATGGCGCGAGTCCAACCGCTCCGCAAGGACGGCCCCGAACGCTCTGAGCTGCTCAGATCCCGCGATCGGTGCCATGGTATTGGTCCCGAAGATCCCGTCTGCGGTGAACGTCGCTGCCCAGGCATCGGCATCCCCGAAATCGACTGAGTGGTTGTAGCGAGCGTACAGGTCGTGGATTGCGAACAGGTCCTCGGGCGGCAGCGGCAAGGTTGGGTCTCCCTCGCATTGGTGCGGGCTAGAATAGCGGGACGCGGGCCGGCCTGCTCGTTTCGCCAGGGTAAAGGGACGGTTGCGGCCCAATGCTCGTTCCTTGGCGTACCATAGACGGATGATTCCAGGGACCACGCGAACACCTCGCGCGACGATCGTGCTGCTGGCCGCCTTCGTCCTGCTGCTCTTCTCCTCCTGCACCGACGATCGCTCCTACCCAAGCGGTGGGAAAGACGACGACTACCGGCTCGACGCCATGATGCTCAGCGACTCCGACGTTCCCGCCGGAATCGCGCGGACGGACGAGAATGGCTTTGGCAACGACGAGTGGGCGAGCGTGTTCCCGGGCGAAGACACAGAGGCCGCGAAGGCGACCCTCGATGGCCAGCAGCGCATTCGTAACCACATCGCGTTCTTCACCTGGGAAAACCCCCAGGAGCACTTCGGGAAGGTGCTTTCCATCACGTCGCAGTCCACCCTCTACAGGGACGAGGCCTCCGCCCGGAAGTCGCTGCGCGAATACCAATTCAGCGCCTGCGGGCTCATCCTCACCGAAGAGGACGTCAGCGGCGCGCAGATGTTCGCGGTGCCGAAGCTTGGCAACGACGCCGTTGGGATGTTCATCACTCAGAAACAGCAGACTCTCGGGATCTCCATCGACACCGTGATCTGTTTCCGCACCGGGCGCATCGTCCACGCCATCGTGCAGACGGGACTCGACGGCACCCAGGATGTGGCGCTTTCGGTGACGCTTGCCGAGCGCATGCTCGCGCATGTCGACGCGGCGTTTGACAGCGAGACGACGCCTGCTCCTTCGGGCGGCTAGCGCTCTTCCAGGTTGGCTGAACCGATGAGACGCTGATTGCGGCAGGCGGGGGCCGGGAGCCGCGCACCGTGGGAGTCCCAGGGCTGGTCTCGCGGCCACCAACGGACGCAGAAGAAGCGACGCTGTCGGAACGACTGGTCGAGAAACGGTTGCACGTCGCCCCGCGGCCCTTTCCACGCGGTGTACGCCACATTCGACCTGTGTCTCGCCTTGCGTTGACTCCCGGAAGCGCACGGCCGATGATTCGGCCAACCGGAAGCCCGGAGGGTCCCCGTGGAATTCAAGGAAGTCGTCGGCCGCCGCCGTTCCATTCGCTTCTTCGAGCCCGACAGGCCTGTCGAACGAGAAAAGATCCAGAAGATGCTCGAAGCGGCACGCCTTTCGTCGTGTGCCGTCAACGCCCACTGGGCGCGTGCGGTCGTGAGCTTCCGGGACGACCTGACGAAGGATCAGCTCAAGCGGCTACTGACGCCCGTTGCGGCGCTGAACGTCGAGATGGCGCCC
>CAZCDK010000146.1:0-7602 GCA_964497285.1 uncultured Anaerolineaceae bacterium
GTCCCCACGTTTACATGCGGCTTCGTTCGCTCAAATTTCGCCTTCGCCATTGGTGGTCCTTCCTTCCTGAACTCGTGGTCTAGCTGGCGACTGCCTGCTTGGTGAGCTGGGCAGCGATGTTCCTTGGGACTTCCTGGTAGTGGTCGAACTCCATGCTGTAGGTCGCCCGCCCCTGGCTGAGCGACCGCAGGTCCGTGGAGTAGCCGAAAGTCTCGGCGAGCGGTATCTGCGCGTGGACAATCTGGGTCTTGCCCATCGAGTCGGTGCCGGCAATCAGGCCCCGGCGACTGTTGATGTCGCCGACCACCGCCCCGAAGTACTCCTCGGCGCAGCGCACCTCGACGCGCATGATCGGCTCGAGGATGACGGCCCCGGCTTTCCGCGCCGCCTCCTTGAAGCCGATCGAACCGGCGTTCTTGAAGGCCATCTCCGACGAGTCGACAGCGTGGAATGAGCCATCGAGGAGAGAGACCTTCACGTCGAGCATGGGATAGCCGGCGAGAACGCCCGACTGCAATGCCTCGCGCACGCCTTCCTGTACGGGGTTGATGTATTCCTTGGGAATGGAACCGCCCACGATCTTGTTCTCAAATACGAAGCCCTGCCCGCGTTCGAGCGGTTCCACTTCGATCTCCACGACGCCGAACTGGCCGCGGCCGCCGGTCTGGCGGACGAATCGGCCTTCCGCCCTGGCCTTGTGCGTGATCGCCTCGCGGTAGCTCACCTGCGGGCGGCCCACGTTGGCAGCGACTTTGTGCTCTCGGAGCATGCGGTCGACGATGACTTCGAGATGGAGTTCGCCCATGCCGGAGATGAGCGTCTGACCTGACTCCTCGTCATTGGTCCAGTGGAATGTCGGGTCTTCTTCGCTCAACTTCATGAGCGCCTCGCCCATCTTGTCCTGGTCGTCCTTCGTCTTTGGCTCGAGCGCGACCCGGATCACAGGCTCGGGAAAGACGATGTTCTCGAGAATGATGGGATGGTCCAGGCTGCAGAGCGTGTCGCCCGTCGACGTCTTCTTCAGACCCACCGCGGCGGCAATGTCGCCGGCGTAGATGGCGTCCACGTCTTCACGCTGGTTGGCGTGCATGCGGACGATGCGGCCGACGCGCTCCTTCTCCCCCTTGGTGGCATTGAGGATCGACTCGCCCTGCTTCATGACCCCGCTGTAGACGCGGAAGTAGGCCAGGCGGCCGACGTACGGGTCGGAGACGATCTTGAACGCAATGGCGCTCAGCGGCTCCGAATCGGCGGGGCGCCGAATGATCTCCCCGCCGCGCTTCGGGTCGGCGCCGGTTACCGGCGGAACGTCGATGGGGCTCGGGAGGTAGTCGACGACGGCGTCGAGGAGCGGTTGGATCCCCTTGTTCTTGAGTGCAGACCCGCAGAAGACCGGCGTGGCGAGGCTGGCAATGGTGGCGCGGCGGATGGCGGTCTTGAGTTCGTGGGCGTTGACGTGGCGCCCTTCGATGTAGCTGATCATGATCTGATCGTCTACGCCGCCAATACTCTCGATCAGCTTCTCGCGCGCGGCCTTCGCCATGTCGAGGAATTCCGCCGGGATGTCGCGACGCTCCGAGACTTCGCCCTTCTCGCCGCCGAAATACCAGTAGCACATCTCGACAAGGTCGATGCAGCCAGAGAACGCAGACTCTGAGCCGGCAGGGACCTGCACCGTGACCGGGTTGGCACCGAGCCGGTCAACCATCATGTCGATTGTGCGTTGGAAGTCGGCCCCGGTGCGGTCCATCTTGTTCACAAAACAGATGCGGGGGACGCCGTAGCGATCGGCCTGCCGCCAGACAGTCTCGGACTGCGGTTCGACACCCGCGACCGAGTCGAAGACGACAACGCCGCCATCGAGGACGCGAAGGCTGCGCTCAACTTCGGCCGTGAAGTCGACATGCCCCGGCGTGTCGATGATGTTGATGTTGTGGTTGTTCCAGTGCGCGGTGGTGGCGGCCGAGGTGATCGTGATGCCGCGCTCGCGCTCCTGCTCCATCCAGTCCATCGTGGCGGTTCCCTCGTGGACCTCGCCGATCTTGTAGGTCACGCCCGTGTAGTAGAGGACGCGTTCGGTCACGGTGGTCTTGCCCGCGTCAATGTGGGCAATGATCCCGATGTTCCGGATGCGTTCGATGTCTATGGGGCGAGGCATGGCGTCGTCGGTGTTTCCTGTCCTGCTACCACCGGTAGTGGACGAAGGCGCGATTCGCCTCCGCCATCCGGTGCGTGTCTTCGCGCCGCTTGATGGCGGCGCCTACGTTGTTCGAGGCGTCCATCAACTCCGACGCCAGGCGCTCAGACATCGACCGGCCACTACGGGAGCGGGCGGCATTGAGGATCCAGCGCATCGCGAGGGCGACACGGCGGTCGGGCCGGATTTCGACCGGCACCTGGTAGGTGGCACCACCGACGCGGCGGGGCTTCACTTCGAGAACGGGCGTCGTTGCTCGCATGGCGGCCAGGAACGTATCGAGCGGATCGCGGCCTGCCTGGGATTGGATGCGGTCGAACGCGCCATACACAACTCGCTCGGCCGTGCTCTTCTTGCCCCGGGTCATGACCTTGTTGATCAGGATGGCGACCTGGACATTGCCGTAGCGTGGGTCCGGTGGAATGACACGTCGTGCTGGTCGGTTGCGTCGCGCCATGATTCAGTTCTCCGCGTTCGTTCTCAACGTACCGGCGGCCTACCGTCGGCGGCCGGCGGTCTGGGCATTCTTGCGAGTGCCGTACTTGCTCCGTCCCTGCTTGCGGTTGTTGACGCCGGTGGCATCGAGTGCGCCACGGACGATGTGATAGCGGACGCCGGGGAGGTCCTTCACCCGGCCCCCGCGGACGAGGACGACAGAGTGCTCCTGGAGGCTGTGCCCTTCGCCAGGGATGTAGGCGGTTACTTCGATGCCATTGGTGAGGCGGACGCGCGCCACCTTGCGCAGGGCGGAGTTCGGCTTCTTCGGTGTTTGCGTGCGGACCTGGGTGCAGACGCCGCGCTTCTGCGGCGAGCCCCGCCCCGTCACCTTGCGCAGGCGCCCCGTATGCGAGTTGAAGCTGAACAAGAGCGCCGGAGCGCCCGATTTGTTGCTCTTTGGCGTGCGGCCCTTGCGGACGAGCTGGTTAATTGTCGGCATATCTGCGTCCTCTGAGCTGGTTACCGTGATCAGGGGCACGGTTGCCCCGGGATGGGCGCGTCGCGCGGTTGTCTTGGGATTCTGGGCACGAAAACAGGCCGGAAAGCCTGTTCGTGAACAGCGCCCCGAGCCCCTTGGGGTCGGAGCCGTCTTCAAGTACTCAGCTTTGCGACCTGGCGAACTCTTCCAAAAGCAGGCCAGTCAAAAAGCGCCGAAGGCAAAGCGTATCACAAGGTCGGCGGGTGTCAACTTTCGAAGGGCTCTCGCATCGGTGCTCGCTGAGTATGTCCGCCAACGCACCCGGTGATTTCGTCGCTGCGGTGCACTTCCAGAGTGAGAAGCGCTCGGATGAGAGCTTTCAACCCCGGAAGTGGGCGCTGAAGCGGTCGTTGAGTCGTTTATGGGCCCCGAGTGTGACCTTGCCGCGGCCGAGACGGTCCCGTCCGAACAGGGTCCGGAGTGTGATCCGCCCAAGCCTCGCAGGATTGTAACGGTTGACGGGCCCAAAGAGCGCGCCCATAATCCGCACAGATGTTCGAATTCGAAAGCACAATGGGCGCCGGCTCTTCGCGCTCGCCGTTCTGCCACCAGCGCGAGGGATCGCCCGGGCATGCCGGGCGCCCGGAAGAGCACCGATGACCGCGCCGAGACCCGAGACCGCATACCCCGCGCTGCTGACGCGGCCCATCCCGCCCGCAGTGATCGCGGAAGCGGTGATCGAGGACCTCCGGTCGAAGCAAACGGAGACCACGGTCCGACGGATCGATGAGATCCCGGCTCGGTTCGGGGAATGGCCGAAGGAGCTGAATCCGAAGCTGCTGGCGGTGTTGAAGAAGCGCGGCATCGACCGGCCCTACGCACACCAGGCGCGGACAATGGACCACGCGATCGCGGGACGGAACGTTGTGGTGGTGACGCCCACGGCGAGCGGCAAGACGCTTTGCTACAACGCGCCGGTGCTGAACGCCATCCTTGAGGACCGCTCGACGAGGGCGCTCTACTTGTTCCCGACCAAGGCCCTGGCGCAGGACCAGCTCGACGAGCTGCACGCGTTGATCACCGACCTGGGCGAGGAGGTCCGGACGTTCACCTACGACGGGGACACGCCGGCCGACGCGCGGCGGGCGGTCCGGACAGCCGGGCACATCGTGCTCACGAACCCGGATATGCTCCACACCGGCATCCTGCCGCACCACACCAAGTGGGTGCAGTTGTTCGAGAGCCTTGAGTTCGTCGTCCTCGACGAGTTGCACACATACCGGGGCGTCTTCGGGAGCCACGTGGCCAACGTGCTGCGCCGGTTGCGACGGATCTGCCAGTTCTACGGGTCCGACCCCACGTTCATCCTTTGCTCGGCTACGATCGCGAACCCGGCGGAACTCGCCACCGCTCTCGTGGGCGACAACGTGGAGATGGTCGACGACAACGGTGCGCCGCAGGGCGAGCGAATCGTCGTGATTCACAACCCGCCGGTGGTGAACCGGGAGCTTGGAATTCGGCAATCCTCGATCAAGGCGGCCCGCGATGTGGGAGCGCGGCTTATCCGGGCAGGGGTCCAGACCATCGTCTTCGCCCCCAGCCGGATGCGGGTGGAGTTGCTCCTGACGTACCTCCGCGAATCGCTGAAGAACAAGCCGGGCGAACCAGAGCGCGTAGCCGGGTACCGGGGCGGTTACCTGCCAGGCGAGCGGCGGAGAATCGAACGAGGTCTGCGCGACGGGTCGGTGCGGGGCGTGGTGGCAACGAACGCGCTGGAACTGGGGATCGACATCGGCGGGATGGGCGCGAGCGTGGTCGTCGGCTACCCGGGCTCTCTGGCCAGCCTCTGGCAGCAGTTCGGGCGAGCCGGGCGGCGGCACGAGGCATCGCTTTCCGTGCTCGTGGCGTCGTCGAATCCCCTCGACCAGTACGTGGCAGCGAACCCGGACTTCGTGTTCGACCGGAGCGTCGAGCGAGCCATCATCGACCCGGACAACCTGTTCGTGCTGGCAAGCCACATGAAGTGCGCGGCGTTCGAGTTGCCGTTCGTCGTGGACGAGGTCTTCGGCGCACACACGAGGGAGTTGCTCGGACTGCTCCAGGAGGAAGGGATCATCCAGCGCTCTGGAGACCGCTACTTCTGGATGACGGAGGCCTACCCGGCGGAGCAGGTGAGCCTCCGGACTGCGAGTACGGACAACTTCGTCATCATCGAGCAGGGGCCGCAGCCGAAGGTGATCGGCGAGTGCGACCGGCCGTGCGCCCCGCTCCTGATCCACGAGGACGCCATCTACATCCATCGAGGTCAGCAGTACCAGGTGGAATGGCTCGATTGGGATGACAAGAAGGCGTACGTCAAGCCAGTGGCAGTGGACTACTACACCGATGCCCAACTGGCCGTTGAGATGAAGGTGCTGGAGGCATTCCGCGGGGACAGCGTCGCCGCCGGGCGGCACGAGATGGGCGAGGTGGCCATCACCTTCCTGGCCACGATCTTCAAGAAGGTGAAGCTCCACACGCACGAGAACGTAGGCTGGGGGAAGATCGCGATCCCCGAAGACAGCCTGCACACGACAGGCTACTGGTTGAGCTTCAGCGAGCGGGCGACTAAGGGACTCGGGCGGGAGGAGGTTGCCGCCGGGCTCGCGGGAGTGGCACACCTGGCGCGCAACCTCGCGCCTGTCTTCTGCTTGTGCGATCCGCGGGACATCGGGACCGATGCGCAGGTGCGGTCGCCGTTCACGCAACTGCCGACGGTCTTCCTTTTCGATTCGGTTCCGGGTGGCGTGGGACTGGCGGAGAAGCTGTTCGACGTGCGTGGCGACCTCGTGGACGCGTGCCTTGCAGTGCTCAGCTCCTGCGAGTGCCCGAACGGCTGCCCGGGGTGCGTAGGCCCCCAGGTCGAGGCGAAGAGCCCGGCGAAGAAGGCGGCGAGGCAGTTGCTGAAGCGGCTGGGAGGGTGAGGCGAGGCAGTTGAGACCGAGACCGGGCCGGCGCCGCCGGTGCGCCGCGACCAGTGTCTTCCGGCACGCCTGAATGCGCGATACTGAGCCGGGTCCGGGTGTGCCTGCCCGGAGGGAGGTTGGATGAAGTTCCACATCACGATTGAAGTCTCGCCCGCACAGGGCACGAAGATGGACGCCCAGCCGGGCGGGCCGGGACCGATGATCGGCCACCTGGTGCAGCGGTTTCAGCCGAAGTCGTTCTACGTCGCCCTCGATCGGAGGGCGATGTTCCTGATGGTCGATTTCGCCGGGGAGAAGGAGATGGGCGAGTTCATGGCCTATGTCTCCAGCCGGTGGGACGCGTACCCGCAAATGACGCCTGTCGCCGAAGGGCTGGAATTTGGCGCCATCGCGGGTCACATCCGCGCGACCGTTCCGGGGGCGCCGTGAGTCCGGTGGCTGTCCTCAGCGATGGGCAGTCCGAACCGCTCGGCCTCGCAACCGCGCGGCTGTGCAAGGCTTCACAAACGCCCGTTTTGTGGTAGTCTTCCCCGGGTTACCCCGACTTCACCATGGTACCCAAGTACTTCCCCGGCCTCCGTGGAGGGGCCGGTGCGCCGCAGGAGGCCCAGCGACCGCGTGAACATCGTCGTTTGCGTCAAGCAGATCCCCGACCCCGAAACGCCTTCCTCGTCATTTCGAGTCGACGAGGCGGCGAAGAAGGTCATCCCGGCCCAGGGCATTGCGCCCGTGGTCAACCCGTTCGACCCCCAGGCCACGGAGGCGGCCCTCCGCCTTCGCGACGCCGACGGGGGAGGCAAGATCACCGTCATCAGCCTTGGCCCCGAGAGCGCCCGCGATGCGATCAAGCACGCGCTCGCGATGGGGGCCGATGAGGGCATCCTCCTCAACGACCCGGGGTTCGACGGCATCGACAACTTCCAGACCGCCGTCGCGCTCGCAAAGGCGATCCAGAAGGTGGGGGAGTTCGACCTCATCCTCATGGGCCGCTCTGCAGCCGACTGGGACATGGGTGTGGTGCCGGCAGGCGTCGGCCAGCTCCTGGGCACCCCGGTGGTAACCGTGGCAAAGGCGATCGAGAAGAACGGCGCCACCGTCAAGGTACAGCGGGTGCTCGATGACGGCTTCCAGACCGTGGAGGCACCGCTGCCGGCGGTGGTCTCGGTTTCGAATGAATTCGGCGAGCCGCGCTACCCGCAGCTGCGCCAGATCATGCTTGCCGCGAAGAAGACGGTGCAGATCTGGAGTGCCGCGGATCTCGGCATGGGCGCCGGCGAACTCGGCGCGGGCGGCCGCTGGCTGCCCCTCGACGCCCTCTACGTGCCGAAGGTCGAGAGCAACGTCGAGATCATCGAGGGCGAAACGCCCGAAGAGAAAGCCCACAACCTCGCGCAAAAGCTTCGCGCGGCCAAGCTGATCTAAGGAGCCGAAGCAACAATGCCAGGAATACTTGTTGTCGCAGAAACGAACGAAGGGGGCCTCGCGCCCATCTCCTTCGAGTTGCTCGGAGCGGCCCGCGGGCT
>CAZCDK010000147.1:0-276 GCA_964497285.1 uncultured Anaerolineaceae bacterium
GAGAGAACTGTCCGGGGAGATACCTCGATTCTCCCGCTCTAGACGCCTCCATCCGATGATGCTGGATCAGCTCCTCGATGTGATGGGCGAAGGACCGGGGGATCCCATTCAACTTCTTGTGATCGCGAGTCTACTTAGGGACGACTACCCGTGGCTATACGAACTCGGAGTGGATGCCTACCGATCGGCAGGAAGCGAATCGCCTGGTGCAGCAGAGCGGGCTGGCATTCGCTTCCGCAAGGCTCTCGACCTAGTGCTTCACAGCCCTCTGTCCAG
>CAZCDK010000147.1:286-7140 GCA_964497285.1 uncultured Anaerolineaceae bacterium
TTGACACCGAACGCTCAACCACAAGTGAAGAGCCCAAGCGATCTAGGCGCGGGCCGATTAATCAGCAGCTGGGCTAGGGCCTGCGCCGTTGCGCTAATAGTGCGCGAACTGTGGCAGGCGGCAATTCGTCGACGACGGGAGTCGATTGTGCTCCTGATAACCGCAGCGTCGGTGTCGGGCATCCTTGTACACCGGAGTGACCTCCTGAGCCTCCAGCCGCGCTTCTTGCGAGGCAGACCGGGGGACGACCTCATGAACCAGTGATGAGCGACGGATAGCCGGGCCGTTCGGCTCAGACGTTCGGGGACGCATGGGCCGTTCGTAACGCGACCGGCGACCGTATGCTGGTCTCATGGCCCGCCTTGTTCGCAGCCCCTGGGTCGCTGTCGCGGTCGCCGTTGCCGTGCTGGCCGGTGCGACAGCCCTCGCGCTGATCGGCACCCTCGACGACCAGGCGGTGCCGCTCGGTGCGCTGACCTTCCTCGTTGTCGCCGCCGTGGCAGTTGCGACGCTCTCCCTTTCCAAGCATTCCCGCTGGGGTGGGCCGTTCCGGCTGCTGCTGCTCTCCGTCGCCATCTTCGTCGGCGGCGTGCTGCTCCACAACGTGATTTCGGGCCTGCTCGGCATCGAGGAGGCGGCATTCTTCCTCGCCGCCCTTTGGGTTGCGCCGGGGGTCTTCGTCGCTGCAATCGTGCGGATGATTCATCGGCCACATGACCGTTCACAGCCGACCGGGATGGACCTTAGCCCGCGCTAGGATCCCACCGTCTGCGCATGGAAGGCCGGTTCGCGCCTGTCGCGGAAGGAAGCCACGGCTTCGCGGTGCGCCGCCTTCCCGAACAGCTGCTCTATCGCCAGGCCCTCGTAGTCCGTGACCGAGCGGATGCTTTGTTCGAGCGAGTTGCGGCGGATGAGCTTCTTGGTGATCCAGGTGGCCTCCATCGGGCCGGAGGCGATTTCGCGCGCCAGATCGCAGGTGACCGGCATCAGGTCGTCGTGGGGCACGATGCGGCTGACCAGCCTGGCCGCGAGTGGATCGGCGGCGTCGATGATGCGCCCGGTGAGCCCGAGCTCCAGGGCCGCCTGGATGCCGGCGACCTCGGCGAGGTTGCGGGTCGAGCCGCATTCGGGCGAGAGGCCGATGCGAACGAAGCGGGCCGAGAAGCGCGCCCGGTCGGAAGCGATGCGGATGTCGCAGGCGAGCGCCATGGTAAGGCCGACGCCGACGGCGGGCCCGTTGATGGCGGCGATGATCGGCTTGGCATCAAAGAGCGCCGCAGGCACGCCCTGGCTCGCCGCGCGCCAGACGGTGGTGGCGGTCCACGGTGCCCGGGCTCGGGGCGGCCCAGCCGCGCCCGCTTGCTGCTCGGCCCAGCCACCGATGTCGGCCCCGGCACAGAATCCCCGGCCGGCGCCGGTGACAACGAGGCAGCCGACGGAATCGTCATCGGCCGCGAGGTTGACGGCGGTGATGAACTCGGTCTCCATCTGCGCCGTCCAGGCGTTTAGACGCCCGGGGCGGTTGAGGGTGATGGTAACGACGCGGCCGTCTTGCTGGTACAGGATCTGTTCGAAGTCGGGCACGATGGTCCTCCGGCTGGCTCGTTGATGGCGGAAGCCCGATCTTACGGGCGACGGGGCGATCCGGTCACCACGCGGGCGAACGGGCGGCCCGGTGTCTGCGAGGATGACTCGTCCGCCGGAGCCCTTCAACTTCAAAGGAGAACCCGATGCGACTTGTCGACCTTTCGCGCCTTCTCGACCCGGCCGACCTCGACCGCCTGCCCGAACGCTGGCGGGGCTGGTCGACGAACATCGTGCCGAACGTCGAGCCGGTCCGGCCAGCCGTCGAGGGCGCGACAATCATGGCCCACATTTTCGGCTGCCGGCCGGAACAGCTCCCGGCCGGCGAGGGTTGGGGCGACGAGCGCCTGCAGATCACGACGCACCTCGGCACCCACGTCGATGCGCCGCTGCACTACGGCACGACTTGCGAGGGCAGGCCCGCGAGGACGATTGGGGACCTCGCATTGGAGGAGCTGTTCGTGGATGGCATCGTGCTTGACCTGCGGGGCAGCGCTCCGAACGAAGGCATCGCCGTCGATGCCCTGCAGCAGGCGCTCGACCGGAACGGAGCTGCGGTCCCGACGGGCGGCGCCGTGCTGATTCGCACCGGCCAGGAGGCCTACACCGTTGCCGACCGGGGCTTCTTTCGTTACCCGGGCATGACGCGCGAAGGCACACTCTTTCTCGCCGGGCTCGGCGCCAAGGTGCTCGGCACGGACGCGCTCGGCTGGGACCGTCCGTTCGAAGTCATGCGCCGCGCCTTCGCAGAGACCGGCAATCCCGCCGAGATCTGGGACGGCCACTTCGCCGGCCGCGACCGGGAGGTGTTCATCGTCCAGCAGATGGCGAACCTCGCCGCCCTGCCACCCTCTGGCTTCAAAGTGGGCTTCTTTCCACTCCGCCTGGCCGGGTGCAGCGCAGCGCCGGCGCGCGTGGTCGCGTTCGTGGACTAGACGCCGCGACTGCTCAGTGTGCGCCCTATGTCCCACTGCTGATGGGCTTTGCTATGTGCTATCATTGCCCCATACGGAGTGGAAGGTGAAAGCAATGGCGGAAACGGCACGCGCGCACATCGTCCTGCCGAAGAAGCTGCTCGAAGAGATCGACGCCCTGGTGGGGAAGCGCAAGCGCAGTGAGTTCATCGTTGAGTCGGTGGAAGCCACGGTCAGGCGCAAGCAGCGGTCGGCCCTGGCGCGTCGGCTGATGGGTTCGATCCCTGAAGGCGAAGTACCGGAGTGGGACACGCTCGAATCGACGCTCGCCTGGCAGCGCGCGCAGCGACCCATCGACGACCCGTGGAAGGAAGCGCTGGGGGCCGACGATGAGTCCGGGCCAGACGCGTGACGCGCTACCTGTTGGACGCCAACGAACTGATCAATTTCGCCCGCGCAAAACAGCCTTTCGCTTCGCGAGTCCAGGAGATGCTCGATTCGAGCGACGAGATCGGGGTCTCTCCCGTCTGTGTCGCCGAGTTCTTCTCCAACCTTCACGAGAACAGACGGCAGCGGTGGGTGGCGCTCTTGCGCGACCTCGAATTCTGGCCAGCGACATTCGAGGACGGCGTCGCGGCGGGAATCTACCGGTACCAGGCTGCGCGGGCGGGACGGCCGCTTTCGACACCGGACACGCTAATCGCTGCGACCGCGCGCAGGGTGGGCGCGATCGTTGTCACCGAAAACCTCAAGGACTTCCCCATGGACGACATCCGGGTGGTGAGCCTGGCCTAGGGCGGCGGTTCAGGCGGCGTCGCGGCGGCTTCGGCGTTGTTGGCGGAAGCGTTCGCGCATCTCCCGGACGGCCTGATCGGTCTCGATGGCGATGGCAGCGAGACGCGCGCGTCGCCGCGCCCGCCTGGCGCGACGATGCGCGACGTCCGCTACCGTCGCCCCAACGAGGACGGCCATCGATCCCAGGGGCCAATCGGCCACGCCGGCCAGGCTGGCAAGGAGCCCGGCCGCCGCCAGCAGGAGCGCCGGGTTGCGGACACACCAGGTCCAGAACGCTGCCATACCGGGATCGTCGACCGTCGTGCGTGGTGGGAAAGGATTCAGGGAGTTACGTCCGGGGGTAAGATGGGGCCACGACATACTGCAATCGTCTGTCCCACATTCTGTCTGGAGGCTTCGCCTTGCTGAAGGAATTCAAGACCTTTCTTCTGCGCGGGAATGTCATCGACCTCGCGGTCGCCGTTGTGATCGGGGCGGCGTTCGGGGCGGTGGTCACCGCCCTGGTGGAGGACTTCGTGACTCCGCTCATTGCCGCCATCGGCGGGACACCCGACTTCTCCGCGCTCGACTTCACAATCAACGACAGCACCTTCAGGTACGGGCACTTCATCAACCAGCTCGTTTCGTTTGGGCTCATCGCCGCCGTCATCTTCTTCTTCGTGGTGAGGCCGATGAACGTTCTCATCGCCCGGTCGCGTAAGGAGCCGCCCACAGACCCCACGACGAAGAGGTGCGCCGAGTGCCTCAGCGAGATCCCGATCGAGGCGACGCGCTGCGCCTATTGCGCGGTCGTGCAGAGCGCGTAGCCGGCCAGGAGTCAGGGCGACACCGTGGTGCTCGTCGTAGCCACTTGGGGTCCCGTTGACCGCTCCCTGGCGGTCGCGGCTATCCCTGCTCCCTCCCCGCCCGCACGCGGTACACTACGGCCATGACAATCGCCGTCTCCTACATTCGCGAGCGGGCGGCCGCCGCCCGGGTGGCATCGCGCCGACTGGCCATGCTGTCGACAGGCGCGAAGAACGCTGCGCTGCTGCGCATCGCGGAGCTTCTCGAAACCGAGCAGACGCCGATCCTGGAGGCCAATCGCCGGGATCTCGAAGCTGGGCGCCTGGCGGGACTCGATGACTACTTCCTGGAGAGGCTTGGCCTGAACCCGGACCGCCTGCGAGGGATTGCTGGCGACACGCGCACCGTTGCGGGGCTGCCCGACCCGGTGGGCGAGGTCTTCGACTCCCGCACGCTGCCGAACGGGCTGGTGATCGGGCGGAGACGGGTACCGCTGGGAGTGGTAGCCGCGATCTACGAATCGCGCCCAAACGTCACCATCGACATCGCGGCCCTGGCCTTGAAGAGCGGCAATGCCTCGCTGCTTCGGGGCGGAAAAGAGGCGCGCCACAGCAACGCCGCCCTCGGCGAGGTCATCCAGCGCGCGCTGGCCGGGAGCGAAGTGCCGCCCGCAGCCGTGCAGGTGGTCAGCGACCCCGATCGCGGGCACGTCGACGAACTCCTGAAGGCACACGATCTGATCGACCTCGTGGTGCCGCGCGGCGGGGCGCAGCTTGTCGACTACGTGCGGCAGAACGCGACGATGCCAGTCGTCGCGCACGGCGAGGCCGTCGTCCAAATCTACGTGGACGAGCAGGTCGACCTGGACATGGCGATCGCCGTGGTCGACAACGCGAAGACCCGCCGCTACAGCATCTGCAATGCGGTCGACACGCTGCTCGTGCACGCGGCGATCGCGCCGGCGTTCCTCGAGCGTTTGTGTGAACACTGGGGCGCGAAGGTCACGCTCGTCGGCGATGATCGCGCCCTGGCGCTGCTCTCGCCGGAGCGCTACCCGGGGATCGCGGTTGAGCGGGCAAGCGAAGAGACGTGGAAGACCGAGCACCTTGCCCTGCGGGCCGGAGTCCGGGTTGTCGACACGCTTGACGAGGCGATCGAGCACATCGAGCGCTACGGGAGCCATCATAGCGACGCCATCCTGAGCGCCAGCTACGCCAATGCCATGCGCTTCGTCGACGAAGTGGATTCGGCCGCGGTGTACGTGAACGCAAGCACCCAGTTCACAGACGGCGCCCAGTTCGGGCTGGGTGCCGAAGTCGGCATATCGACGCAGAAGATGCACGCTCGCGGCCCAATGGGCCTGCGGGAACTGACGAGCTACAAATGGACGATCTTCGGGAAAGGTCAGGTACGGCCGCTGTGATCGAATTCGAGCGCGAATCCAGGACACCGCACTCCGAGGCGTACACGATCCTCGAAGAGGGCGGCATCATCGGGCGGGTGGACATCCACTACCAGGGATCGAACGTGCTGGCGACGCTCTGCACGACCGCGGACGCGAACGAGGAACGGATCCAGGCGCTGATCGACTCGATCGACGAGCGGCTGGTGATGACCGCCGATCCGTATCGCGAGGACTTCATCGTTAGCGTTTGGCGCGGGTCGCCGGCGGGCGTCTACAGCGATAGCGACGTGGACGACGAGGACGAGGAAGAAGGCGATTCGTTCCGGCTCGGGGGGCTCAACTGAGGGTGAGCAACGAGCAACGAGTGGGATCCTGCCAGCGTTGTCGTGGGTGACGCCGGGGCGTAGATTGCTGGAAACAGCCTCCGAGGAGCCCGTGTTGGCAGTCGCAGAGCAGCAGAGAGTCGTCATCGAGCCCGATGTTGTATTCGGCACAGGCGGGGGCCGCGACCTTCGGTGCGACATCTACCATCCGCCCGCGGCGGTCAAGAACGGGCTTGGCGTCCTGCTTGTCCATGGCGGCGGCTGGACCAGCGGCGACCGCTCGCAGCTTCGCGGTTACGGCATCCTGCTGGGCCGGAAGGGGTACGTGTGCGTCGCGAGCGAATACCGGCTCGTGCCGGAATCGCCCTGGCCCGCCTGTCTTCACGACGTAAAGACGGCAATCCGCTGGACGCGCGCCAACGCCGAACGGCTCGGGATCGACCCGGCGAGGATCGTGATCGAAGGCAACTCGGCGGGGGCGCACCTGGTGCTGATGGCAGCCGGGACCACCGGGGTGCCGGAGTTCGAAGGTGAAGGCGGCCACCGCGGGGTGAGCACCAGTGCCGCCGCCGTAGTCGCCATCTACCCGCCGACGGGCCTCGACTCCCCCCACTGGCGGAGGAACGCGACCTGGAACGCCGCCGGAAGCCCGGTCCATCCGCTTTTCGGGCAGCAGGCGCCGGCTGAGGAGCTGCAGACGGCGAGCCCGATCTCGTACGTCAGCTCCGAGTTCCCGCCCACGCTGCTTATCCACGGCAACGCCGACGAAACGGTCCCGGCGGCGGAATCAACGGATATGTATGAGGCGCTGCACAAGGCGGGCGTACCGGTGGAGCTGCACATGTACGCAGGGCAGCCGCACGCGTTCGACTCGGACCCATTGCTCGGGCGGCAGTGCGCCGACATCATGGCGCTGTTCATGGAGCGCATGGTGGCGCGGTAGGACGGGGAGGTTGGCGCTTGCTGGAGGGTTTCGGCGCGACTATTACGATCCCGGGCCGTCGCCGAGCGCTTCCCAGTCTTCTTCTGAACTGAAGGTCTCGAGGT
>CAZCDK010000147.1:7150-7540 GCA_964497285.1 uncultured Anaerolineaceae bacterium
GCCAGCGCGGCCGCGGCGCAACCCAGCCACGAGAAGAGCAGGATCTCGAGGTCGTCGGCCTCCCAGACGACGCTGCCTATGAGGTTCTTCCAAGAGTCATCGCGAACAGGCGTGGGCTCTACGGGCAAGGGAATGGGCGGGAGGATTCGGGCGGTGGGCTTGCCGCGCTTTGTGACGACGATCTCTTCGCCCGTGGCGGCAACCTCACGCATGAGCCTGAGGCAGTGGGTTCGAAATTCGGTGGCTGTAACTTCGCGTGTCATCTCCACAACCTGCTCTTCAGGCGTCCTTGGCTGCCTTCGCCAACCGGTCGGCGAAGGTCCTGGGATCAAGGTCGATGTCTTCGAGCGTCCGGTAGAGATCGCCGGCGCGCCGCTCGCGGAAGACCGC
>CAZCDK010000148.1:0-7485 GCA_964497285.1 uncultured Anaerolineaceae bacterium
CTCGTACCTCGTTCCTGTAACCTACCGCCATGCGCTACCGGCGGATCGTCGCCAAATTCGGCACCCGCCTGCTCACCGCCGGATCTGATCGGCTCGACCTCGAGTCGATGTCCCGTCTCGTCGGTCAGGCCGTGCGCCTGCGCGGGCTCGGGTGCGAGATCGTCATCGTTTCCAGCGGGGCCCAGGCCGCGGGCAGGCACCGCCTTGCCAGGCAGCTGCCCGCGGGCTACACGCCCAGCCGCCAGGCCTATGCCAGCGTCGGCCAGAGCCACCTCATGCAGAGCTGGGATGAGCTCTTCGATTGGCACGACACGGTCGTCGCCCAGGTTCTCCTCACCCGCCGCGACCTCAGCGACCGGCTTGGCTACCTCAACTCCCGCAACACCCTCCGCGATCTGATCGAGGCCGGGACGGTCCCCATCGTCAACGAAAACGACGCCGTCGCGCTCGACCAGGTGCTCGCCACCCGCATCGGCGAAAACGACAGCCTCTCCGCCTACGTCGCCAACCTGATCGATGCCGATCTGCTGGCAATCCTCACCGATGTCGAAGGGCTCTACGACACCGACCCGAACCAGAACTCGGACGCGAAGCTCATCCGCCGCATCGACCGCATCGATGCCGCCGTCGAGGGCGTGGCAAGCGGCGCCAGCGGCCCCGGTACCGGCGGGATGGCCACCAAGCTCGCAGCCGCGCGCATCGCCACCCAGGGCGGCGTCGACGTGGTGGTCGCCAGCGGACGCGAGCCCGACGCCCTCGTCGCCATCGCCTCCGGACAGGAACTGGGTACGTTCTTCCCCGCGGCGGGGGATCGCCTCGAAAGCCGCAAGCGCTGGATCCTCAGCACGATCAGCCGCACCGGGCACGTCGTCGTCGATGCCGGTGCCGCAGTGGCCCTGCGCAAGGATGGGCGGAGCCTGCTGCCCGCCGGCGTTTCCGCAATCCACGGCCAGTTCGACCGCGGCGAGGCGGTCGAGGTGCGCGACCCCGGTGGTGAACGCATCGCCGCCGGCCTCACGAACTACGCCGGCGACGAGCTCGAACGCATTCGCGGCCTGCGCAGCGATCGCATCACGGAGACCCTCGGCTACGCCTACGGCGACGAGGTCATCCACCGCGACAACCTCGTGCTGCTGTAGCACCCCGAATCGCGATGAACTGGCGGTGACCATGGCGGTGTTCGGCATCGGCGCTGGTTCTGGGACCGAGAAGACGCGCGCCGGGTGGGCCATCTTCGGCGCCGCGGTCGCCCTTGGACTCGGTGGCGACCTTCTGCTCCGCGCCTGGCCCTGGAGCCTCAACGCCGCCATCTGGCTTGCGGGCCTGTGCGCGGTGGTCTTCGCTCTACCGCGATTCGAGTCGCTCGCGCTCGCCCGTCCGCGAGGCACTGCCTGGCTCTGGGCTGCGTTCGGCTTTTCGCTCACGCTCGCGTGGCGATCGTCGCCGATCCTTCTGACGCTCGATGTGATTGCGGTGTTTCTCTGCCTCGGAATGGTTGCGTTCCGCCCGGCTGCTGGAGCCGCCCGCCTGGCTGGCAGCACAGAGTACGCGGCGCATCTCGTGGTCTCGCCCGTCCAAGCGATCGCCGGCATGGCGATGCTCCTCGCGCGGCACGTGGATTGGCGATCAGTCGTTGCGGAGCAGCGCTCCGCGCGTCTTCGTGCACTGGGACGCGGGCTCGTCATCGCCGCCTTGCCCGTCATTGTCTTCGGCGCCCTCTTCGCGGCCGCCGACGTCTTCTTCCGTGACCTGCTTGGCGATGCAGCACAGCTGATCCCCGGAGAAGCACTCTCGCACTTTGTGCTCTGGGCGGCCTTCGCGTGGCTGGCGGGGAGTTGTCTCTGGGGCGCGCTGCTCGCCGAACGTGAGCCCGTTCCCGACCCGCCTCGCGCGAGCTGGCTTCGGTTTGAGTTCATCGAGGCAGGGGTCGTCCTTGGCCTGACAAACGTCCTCTTCCTGGCGTTCGTCAGCGTCCAGTTCCGCTACCTGTTCGGCGGCGCCAGCCGCGTGGAGTCCTCGTCGTCGCTGACCTATGCAGAGTATGCCCGCCGCGGATTCTTTGAACTCGTGGCCGTTGCAGCCCTCGTCGTCCCATTTCTGCTTGTGACCCAATGGCTGCTGCCCCGCGGGCTGCCCCGGCTCCGGCGCTTCCACGCCCTCCTCGCCACCGTGCTCGTTGTGCTGGCGCTCATCGTGTTGGCCTCGGCGCTCCAGCGGATGCGCCTCTACCAGGAGACATTCGGCCTGACCGAGCTCAGGCTGTACACGACAGCCTTCATGGGCTGGCTCTTCCTGGTGTTCGTGTGGCTTGTGTTCACCGTTCTCCGTGGGCGGCGCGACCGATTCGCATTCGGCATCTTCATGGCCGGCCTTGCAGTGCTCGTTGGTCTCAACGCGCTCAACCCCGACGCGCTCATAGTCCGCCGCAACGCCGCGATCGCCGGCGACGACCGTCCCTTCGACAGCACATATGCGCTCAACCTCAGTCCCGATGCGGTGCCATCGCTCGTCGCCCACTTCGACGATGTGCCACCGGCGGAGCGCTGCGCCGTCGGACGCGAGCTTCGCCGCCGTTACCTCGACTCAGAAGGCGACTGGCGCACCTGGAGCTGGGGGCGTTTTCGAGCGCGCCGCGCCGTCTCGTCCAGCAGCCAGCTCGCCACCGCCTGCGACGAGAGCGGCCGTGATTGACAATGCACACTGAGAACGGCGAGGTCATCGACCGCAACAACCTCGTGCTGCTGTAGGAGTGTGAATCCCGGTATGATTTGGGGACGAGGCGTCACATGGAAACGGCCCGCGAGCTGAACATCCCGATTCCCGTTGCCGAGGTGCGAGCCTTCTGCACGAAGTGGCACGTCCGCGAACTCGCCCTGTTCGGCTCGGTCCTCCGCGATGACTTCCGCCCCGACAGCGATGTCGATGTGCTGGTGACGTTTGAACCTGGAGAGGGAGACAGCCTCGAAGGATACATCGCGATGCGGGCCGAGCTTTCCCGCATTCTTGGGCGCGACGTGGATCTCGTGAACCGCGAGGCCGTGATCGAAAGTCACAACTGGATTCGCCGCCGGCGGATCCTCGATTCTGCCCGGACGGTCTATGCCGCCTGACGACGAGTCGGCACTGCTTGGCCGGCAATCGCGGGTCTGCGCGACATCCTCGTCCATGCCTACGAACGAGTGAACCTCGCGCTGGTGTGGAACATTGCGACGGTGGATATCGCAGCCTTGTTGTCCTACGTCGAACCACTGGTACCCTCCGAGGAGGGCTCGCCAGAGTCCCAATAAGGCGACCGTGATGCGTCATCCGCCCACACTGATCGATGTTGTCGCCCGAACCGCGAGCGCCCGCGACGGCCACCACTACCCACTCGATCGGCTCACGATTGCTGGCGATTCGCTGTACTTCGCTCGGCACGGCGCCGCCGACCCCCGCATTGCCTACCAGGAGCGGTGGCTGGTCCCGGCGCGCGGTTGGGTAATCATCCGCTGGACCCTGCACGCCGGGGCGCCGCCACTGGGCTACGACTGGTATGTCGACCTCGACCGGATCGATGTCGCCGGCAATTGCTGGACCATCAACGACCGGTACCTGGATGCAACCGTCCGCGAGGGCACCGGCTACGAAGTGCACGATGCGGACGAACTTGCCGACGCGATCGAATCGGGCGAGCTTGCGCTCTCCGAGGGTCTCGCTGCTCTCCGCGCACTCGATGACTTCTGCAAGTCCTTGCGCCGGCTCGATTTCTCGGTGACACGGCTCCTAAAGGAGTCGGCTCTCCGTCTGCCGCTGCCCGCGGCCGCTCTCCCCTCCTCCGGCAAAGCGTAGAATCGCCGCGATGCCGGGGGAGAGCGCCGATCGAATCCTGCGCACCGCAGCCGCCTACGGAGGTGTGGCCGCTCAACGCCTCGCCGATCGCCCCGACGACCGCGCCTGGGTGCGTCCGCTCGTGACCGCGTTTCGTGCCCTGCTGAACGACGGCGACCTGGTCGTGGATCTCGGCTGCGCGTCCGGTCGCGAGACCGTCGAACTCCGGGAAGCTGGCCTCACCGTCGTCGGTCTGGATATCGTGCGCGACGCGCTCCGGCTCGGTCAGCGCCGCCATGGCGCCACGGGCTTCGTCCAGGGGAGTCTCACGCGGCTCCCATTCCGAAGCGAGTCGTTCGCCGGGGCGTGGGCGTGCGCTTCGTTGTTGCACCTCGACGCGGCTGGTGTGGTGGTTGCGCTTGCCGAGGTTCGCCGCATCCTGAAGCCGGGCGCCGCGCTCTTCACTTCGATGCAGCGCGGGAGCCGCAAGGGTTGGGTCGAAGCGGCCGAAGGCGACGCGATCGCTGCTCCGCGGTACTACGCCTTCTACAGCCCGGCGGAATGGGAAGCTCAGCTTGCCGGCGCCGGGTTCATCCCCGTGGAGACCAACGTCAACGAGACGCTCCACGGCTGCTGCGGCGGAGCGCATGGATGGATCGAGTCCTACGCCCGGCGGCCGGACGTTCGCTGAGGAAGGCACCGCCCCGGACAGAACAGGATGCCCCCGCCCATACCGCCGAGATGGCCAGCGCGGGCCACGTCCTTGGTTCTATAGCCCTGCCACCTCCGCCGCGTGCTTGAGCGCCGGCAGACACGTCTCCGCCGGGGCGGGCGGCAGCCAGAAGAGGCAGCGGTTGACGCCCATCGCGGCGAACGCCTCGATCGCCCGGGCATCTGGCGGGCAGCCGAAGATCGACACCGGGATCGGCCCCCGGCTTGCCGCCGTCGCCATCCGCCGTAACTCGGCGATGCGGTCTTCGAGTCGCGTGCCGCCCCGCCCGGGAATAGGCATCCATTCGTCGCCGTACTCGACCACGCGGTCGAGCGTCCGTGGACCGTCGCCGCCGACGATGATCGGCGGGTGCGGCTTCTGGACCGGCTTCGGCCACGACCACACGGGGTCGAAGTCGACGAACCTCCCGTGGCAGGCCGCTTCGTCTTTCGTCCAGATCTCCTTCATCGCCAGGATGCGCTCGCGCATGATCCGCCAGCGCCGGGCCGGCTTCGTGCCGTGGTTCTCCATCTCCTCCTCGTTCCAGCCACCGCCCACGCCGAAGAGCATCCGCCCGCCCGAAAGGTGGTCGACGCTGGCCACTTCCTTGGCCAGCGTGATCGGGTCGCGTTGGGCCACCAGGCAGATGCCCGTGCCGAGCATCAGCGTCTTCGTCACCGCCGCGATCGCGCCCAGCGCCACAAACGGGTCGAGGGTGTGCGAATACTCCAGCGGCAGCTCGCGACCACCAGGCCACGGCGTCCGCCGGCTCACCGGGATGTGCGTGTGCTCCGGCAGGAAGACCGACTCGAACCCCAGGTCCTCGGCCGCGCGCCCGAGTTCCGTGACCGGGATCGCGTAGTCAGCCGGGAACATTGTCACGCCAAACTTCATGCGAGTGCTCCTGTGGAGTGGTTTGGACGGCATTCTACGGGGATGCACGGCGAAGAGAGCGCCGATTGCCCCATCCCGAGTATCCTGATCCCGATGGCAGCCGTGAAGTCGCCCCTCCGGCAGCGATTCGAACGAGAGCGCCGGCGCGCGGCCTTCCTCACCTTCCTGCCAGGCATGGCCATCGGCATCATCGTCGCGGACACCTGGATCTCGCCCCTGGCTGGCATCCCCGGCGGGCTCGGGACGGGCGCCCTCGCCTACGCCATAGTCTGGGCATACGAAACCTTCATGTGGAGGAAGCACCGTGGCAAGTAGGGGTCAGGGGTCAGGGGTCAGGGGCCAGGGCCGGGTGGAGGACTCCTCCCTCCTCCCTCCTCCCTCCCTCTCCCATCTCGACGCGTCTGGCGCCGCCCGTATGGTCGATGTCTCCGCCAAGGGCGACACCGCCCGCGAGGCCGTGGCCGAAGGCTACGTCGTCATGGAGCCGGCCACGCTCGCGCTCATCCAGCAGGGCGGCCTGCCCAAGGGCGATGTGATCGCCGTGGCGCGGGTCGCGGGCATCATGGCGGCCAAGCGCACCAGCGACCTCATCCCCATGTGCCATCCGCTCGCCATCACGGGCGTCACCGTCGATCTGGTCGCCGGCGGCGAGAACCGCATCCGCATCACGGCAGCGGTCCGAACGACCGGCAAGACCGGCGTCGAAATGGAGGCCCTCACCGCAGTCAGCGTCGCAGCCCTCACCATCTACGACATGTGCAAGGCCATCGATCGTGGCATGCGCGTCGAAGGCATCCGCCTCCTCGAAAAACGCGGCGGCAAGAGCGGCGAGTGGCGGGCAGAAAGGTAGGGGACCCTCATGGACAACGCCGACCTCCGCGTCCGCCGGCTCACCTATGCACAGTTTGTCGACCTCGGGCGCGCACCTACCCCAATCGAAGTTGCCGCGCGCGCTGGCCTCGCCGAGGCCGAGATCCTCGCCTCGTGGCGGCGTCTCCACGAACAGCACGCGCTGGTGCTCAACGCGGACGGGACCGCGATCCGCATGGTGAACCCCTTCTCGGCCGTGCCAACTCCATATCGCGTGCAGGCCGCCGGGCGCTGGTGGTATGGCAACTGCGCCTGGGACGCCTTCGGCATCTGCGCGGCGCTCGGGGTCGACGGCCGGGTAGAAAGTCCGTGCCCGGACTGCGGCGATCTGTTGGTAGTCGAGGTTCGCGACCGCCGTCCGATGGATCAGGGCCCGTTGTTCCACTGCCTCCTTCCGGCGGCCATCTGGTGGAATGACATCGTTTTCACCTGAAGCACCATGAACCTCTTCCGGTCGGAGGAGCACATCACCACCTGGCTGGACGGACGCCCACCGGGCGCGACCGTGTCCGTTGGGAAACTCTGCGACCTCGCGCACGCCTGGTGGAGCGACCGCCTCGCCCCGGACTGGGAACCTCACGCCCGGGACGGGAACCAGGCGATCCTCGACAGCCTGGGCCTGGTGGGTCAGTTCTGGCGCCTGGCGTGAGGGGCTTCCCCGAAACGGCGTCCCTTCCGGTGCAGAATGCCGTACACTTCTCATCATGATTGTACGGAAGCGCCGACGCATCGAGGTCCGGCTCGACGAAGAGCGTGGGGAGTTCCTTGACGGGGAACTGGCCCGCCGCGGCATGACTGCCGCCGACTGGTTCCGCGAGCAGGTAGATGCCCAGCGCGAGCGTGAGGCGCGCGAACGGCGGCTGGCCGCAGTCCGGAGGCTTGCCAGCATGAATCTGGACATGCCCACGGACCCGGCCGAACTCAAGCATCTTCTGAATGAGGCCCACTGTCCGGGGCCCGAGTTCTGCGATTGCCACGAGCCCGACGAGGAGTTCCTCGCCTTGCTCGACCGGCTTCAGGCCGAGCCGATCACCCTTCCTTCATGGGACGTACTCAAGCGGGAACTTGAGGAGGCTCACTGCCCATTCGTCGGGGAGTGTGCGCCGGTCGTGACACTTCCGTAGCGAACGCCCGGGAAGTACCGTACCCATGATTGTACGGAAGCCACGCCGCATCGAGGTTCGGCTCGACGAAGAACGCGG
>CAZCDK010000149.1:0-7439 GCA_964497285.1 uncultured Anaerolineaceae bacterium
CGCGGTAGGAGTGGAGCTCGGATTCGTAGACCATGATGTGGTGCGGGCAGTTCATGGGGCGGAGGACGTATTGCTCGCCTTCGCGTTCCATGATTGGGTACATCGCGTCCTTGTAGTGGTCCCAGTGGCCAGAGCGGTGGTAGAGCTCGGACTTGGCGACGACGGGGGTGCGGACGTGCTGGTAGCCCGCGTCGATCTCCAGGTCTTCGATCCAGCGTTGAAGCTCGCGGCGAATGGTCGCGCCTGCCGGGAGCCAGACGATGTGGCCCGGGCCGACTTCATCGAAGAGGGCGAAGATCTTGAGCTCACGGCCGATGCGACGATGGTCGCGGCGGCGGGCTTCTTCGAGCTGGTGCTCGTAGGCGTCGAGCCCTTCCTGCGTCTCAAAGAGGGCGCCGTAGACGCGCTGAAGCTGGGGGTTCTTCTCGCTGCCCCGCCAATACGCGCCGGCGGTGTTCATGAGCTTGAACGAAGCGGGGACCTCCCCTGTGTGAGCCACGTGACCGCCACGGCAGAGGTCCGTGAAGCCGGCGTGGGTGCACTGGGTGACGTTGCCTTCTTCGAGGTCGGCGAGGAGGTCGAGCTTGAAGGGTTGTCTCGCCCAAAGCTGCGCCGCCTCGGCCCTGGTGAGCGCGGCCATGACGAAGGGGTGCTGGTTGGCTAGCGACTTGCGCATGCGCTCTTCGAGCCAGACGAGGTCCTCGGGAGTCAGGGGGCGCGGGAGGCGGAAGTCGTAGTAGAAGCCGGTGTCGATGGGGGGACCGATACCCAGTTCGGCGTCGGGGAAGAGTTCGACCATGGCCTCGGCGAGGACGTGGGCGGCAGAGTGGCGCATGCGGAGGAGGCGTTCCTCCCTGGGGAGCGAGGCGAGATCGGCTTGCGATTCGAGTGCGTCTGCCATGGTGAGAACCCTCCAACGGCTGATGGCGAAAAGAAAGCGCCCTGTCGCTGGGACGAGGGGCGCTCGTGGTTCCACCCGGCTTCCCCGTCCCCGGCAAAGGGAGACGGGCTCGCGAGGCCGGTAACGGGGCCAGTCCGTGCACGCCTATCGCATGGTGACGATTCGGGTGCAGGCTCGCGGGTGGTTTTCGCTGCCCTGGTGTTGCGCTTTCAGCCAGTGACGCAACTCTCTGGGGGAAGTGGCGGCTACTCGTCCCGGTCGTTGCTGGTTCCTATAGGTGATTGAGAGTCAGTATAGCATCCCCGGGCGGGCGGTCGTTTCGCCAGGGGTAAGTGGCGGGATGGGCCTGGATTCGGTATTCTGAGCGTCCGCGTTGGGCGGTTAGCTCAGTTGGTTAGAGCGCTGCGTTGACATCGCAGAGGTCACTGGTTCGAATCCAGTATCGCCCACCACCTGCCAAAACGCTTACACGTTTTGGCTGAAGTGTCGGCCGCGTTTCAGAAGCACTTCACCGTGGCTCCTATCGCCGCAGAGCAACGGCCCCGGCCAGGGCCGCAAGGTCCCGGTCTTTCACCAGTCTCATGGTCGCATCGACGGCGGCGATCCCGGTTGTGTCTCCAGGCGGAGTCCGGGTCGGAGCGGGTGTCGGCGACCCTTGCTCGGCCGGAGCAGTAGCGGTAGCCGCCGGTCGCGGCGTCTGTTGGGTCGTGCTGTCCTCCGATTCGTGGGCACAGGCTCCTACCAGGATGGCCGTGGCAATCGCCAGACTGGCCAGCGACCGCGAAAGCAGCCCGATGGATCGTTGCACTGCAGTTCCTCCCGGGTTTGGGGACCTGACCCCGCTTGAACGGCGCCGATAGGTGCCGGACGGTTCGGTGCAGTCGGGCTGCTGCGGTCGGCCGCTGACCGTGGCAGGACCGGGTCACTGGCGGGCAACGACCGAGGCGGGGGCAGGCGCCGACGCGCTCAGGCCGCCGATCAGCTCGACGCTGGCGGCGCTTACCGCCGCAGACGCAACCGCAAGAGAGGCCTTCCGACCGCCATCGATGTTGATCTTCGGCAGCCACTCCAACCACGCGGGGAAGTACCAGTTCCAGTCGCCCAGGAGCTCCATGCTCGCCGGCACCAGCACCATGCGGATGATTGTGGCGTCGAGGATGACCGCGACCGCGAGACCGAAGCCGACCTGCTGGAAGGTCACAAGCTCGCTCGATGCCATGCCCGCGAAGACGACGACCATGATCAGAGCTGCGCCAGTGATGATACCCGCCGTGTTGCGGAGGCCATGGACCACCGAAGCCGTGTTGTCCCCGGTCTCGTCGTAGTGCTCCTTGATGCGGCTCAGGAGGAAGACGTGGTAGTCCATCGACAGCCCGAACAGGATGGCGAACAGGAAGAGCGGCAGCCAGGACTCGATCACGGGCGCTTCGCCGAACCCCAGGAGGTTCGTGCCGTAACCATTCTGGAACACCAGCACCAGGATGCCGTAAGCCGCGCCGACCGACAGCAGGTTCATGACCACCGCCTTGAGGGGCACCACGATGGAGCGGAAGACGACCAGCAGCAGCAGGAAGCTGAACCCCAGCACGAAGCCGAAGACGAGCGGCAGGTGGTCCTTCTGCGTCTGCACCGAGCCGCCTACCGCGACCCGGGCGGGCACGCCTGCAAAGGCAGCCGGGATGTAGTCGTTGCGCAGTCGCTCGAGTGCGTCTCGCGACTCCGCGCTCGAGAAATCGCCCGGCATCGGCACCGTCATCAGCACCAGGTCGCCAGCCTCGTTCGTCTCGATCTGCGGGGCGCCGAAGAAGCCATCCGCCAGGAGTGAGGCGCCGAGGCGGTCGATGGCGCCCTGAATCGCCAGACCGTTGGCGTCCGGGGCATCGACCACGATGTCGGCCGTGAGCACGCCAGCCGAGAACTCGCGGTTGAGGACACCGAAGGCGTGGCGGCTGTCGCTCTCTTCGGGCAGCGTGCCGATGCCGACGTTGCCGAGGTTCATTCCGAGAACCGGAAGGGTCGCGGCGACGAGCACGGCCCCCGTGACCGTGGCGCTCACTACTGGACGCGCCGTGACCGCCTTCACGATCCAGTCCCAGGCGCCGCCGCCATTACCGGTCTGCCCTCGCCGGCCGATGAACGGCAGCGTCAGCCAGTTGATGCGGTCGCCCAACAGGCCAAGCACAGCGGGCAGCAAGGTAGCGGAAGCCGACACGGTTGCGGCCACGACCAGGATCGCCCCGACCGCGAAGCTGCGGAAGGTTGCATCCGGCATGATCAACATTCCGGCCAGCGCGATGGCCACCGCCATTCCCGAGAAGAAGACGGTGCGGCTGGCTGTTGCGCCGGCGGTAGCGATGGCATCGATCATCTCGCTGCCGCGGCCCCGCTCCTCGCGGAAGCGCGACACGATGAACAGCGAGTAGTCGATGCCCACCGCGAGGCCGATCATCGTGATGATGAAGACCACGAAGTTCGACATTTCCATTGCATTGCTGGCCAGGGCGGTGGCGCCCACAGCCACGAAGATGGAAATCAGCGCGAGCACAACCGGCAGTCCGGCCGCCACCGCGGCGCCGAACACAACGAGCAGGATTGCCAGCGCAACAGCGATCCCGATCAGCTCGCCCCGGGCGAGCGTTTCTTCCAGAAGCCCAGAAATCTCGCCCTCCACGCTTCCGAATCCGACGGTGGTGACACGGAAGTCGCCCTGATCGCCAGCTTCCCGGACCACGTCGACGAGCGGTTCGGCCGTAAGCGCCGCGTCCGCCATGTCACCGGTGAGAGTCACCAGGATGAGGACGGTGTGTCCGTCGCTGGAGACAAGGCCTTCGGCGCCTTCCCGGTAGCTGGCTACTGAGTTGACTTGCGTGAGTGCGCGCAGGTCGCCGACGAGCGAGTCAACGAAGGTTCCGAAGGCCTCTTCGCCGGCGGTCGCTGTGGGCGACTCAACGACGATGAACTCCTCTGGCGGTGTCTGTGCACGGAGCCGCTGGTCGATGAGATCGCTCGCCCTGCTCGACTCCGTGTTGGCGGAGCCGGGGTTCGATGCCAGCTTCATGGAACCGCCGGCGAGATAGGCCATGACCAGAAGCACCGCCCAGAGTCCGAGCACCCGCCAGGGGTGCCGGGCGGCGGCGCGGGCAATGCGCCCGGTGAACGGCAGCCCGCCCCCGGCGGGAGCTGTGGTTCGCGATTGTCTTCGGGATGGCGAGTTCATCTCTACTCCTCCACACGTGGGATGTCCCAAGCGTGGCCCGGCGGAGAGCGCGTGGCGTCGCCATCGAGCGGTATTCGAGCTCGTCGCCGCGGATGATTCTAGCGTCCTCCTCAGGGATGACGCCGCGACCCGGCGAATAGCGTACGCTCCGGTTATGCAACGGTTGGGTGGCTTCATCCGAGGCTACTGGCTGGAACTGGCGGTGCTCGTCGCTGCTGTGGAAGCGGTGATCGAGATCGTTGTTCGCCGAGACGCCGCGAACGCGCCTGGCATTAGCCCCTGGATCGGTGCTCCCGCGATCGCCGCAGTGGTCCTTCCGATCGCCATGCGCCGGTGGTATCCATTCGCGGCGCCAGCTTCGGTCTGGGTGTTCGCCGCGGCGCTGTCGTTCGTCGATGGTCGCCTGGTCGTTTCCACCGCAAGTGCCTATGCAGCGGGGATGATGGCATCTCTACTTTTGGGCGCGCTCCCGGAAACGGTGCAGTCTCGTGCGGGGCTGTTCCTGGTTGTCGCTGGAGCTCTGACGATTGCCTACAACGCACCGGACACCACGCCGGAAAGCTACTTCTTCACCCCTGCCTTCTTCGCGATGCTCTGGCTTCCGGGGCTCGCGCTCCAGCGGCGCGGCGCCCGCGCCGAAGAGGCTGAGCTGCGCGCCGCGCGTCTGGCCAGCGAACGCGAAGAGGCCACCCGCGCGGCGATGGCCGACGAGCGCGCCCGGATCGCACGCGAGCTACACGACGTCCTCGGCCACAGCCTGAGCGTGATGACAATCCAGGCGTCGGCCGTTCGGCGCATGCTAACGCCGGACCAGGCGAAAGAGCGTGATGCGCTGCTCGCGGTAGAACAGACCGGACGCGAGGCGCTCGCGGAGATGCGCCGGCTCGTGGGCATTCTGCGACTGACAGATGACGCAGCTGAGCTCAAGCCGCAGCCGGGCCTCGGCGAGGTGTCGAAGCTTGTGGCACAGGCCCGGGAGTTGGGGCTGGCCGTTGACCTGCGCGTGGAGGGGGAACCGGTGCCACTACCGCCCGGCGTCGATCTGACCGCCTATCGACTCATACAGGAGGGGCTGACGAACGCGCGCAAGCACGCCAACGCGAGCCGAACGGAAGTGCGGTTGCGGTACGAGGCGGATGCCATCGAAGTCGAGGTGTGCGACGACGGCAGGGGCGCGGCGGCCGTGGATGAAGGTGGGAACGGGCTGGTCGGCATGCGCGAGCGTGTGTCTGTCTATGGTGGCAAGTTCGAGGCAGGCCCGCGTGCCGAAGGTGGCTTCCGGCTGCGGGCGCGCCTGCCGGTGCAGCCGTGAGCACCATCCGCGTCCTGGTGGTCGACGACCAGGCGCTAGTCCGCGCAGGATTCCGCATGATCCTGGAGGCGGAGCCGGACGTTGAGGTCGTGGGCGAGGCGGCAGACGGCATCGAGGCGGTGGCCGCTGTGCAACGCGACCAACCGGATGTGGTGCTCATGGACGTGCGCATGCCGAACCTCGATGGGATCGCGGCAACCCGCCAGATCCTCGGTGGTGGCAACGCGGCCAGGGTGCTGATGCTGACTACGTTCGACATGGACGAGTACGTGTATGAGGCGTTTCGCGCGGGAGCGAGCGGCTTCTTGCTCAAGGACGTTCCGCCGGAGCGGCTCGTCGCAGGGATCCGGGCGGTTGCTTCGGGCGAGGCGCTCCTGGCGCCGTCGGTCACGCGCCGGCTGATCGAGGCGTTTGTTCGGCGCCAACCGGCCCGCGCGCTGCCGCGCAGCATCGAGGAGCTGACGGTCCGCGAGCGCGAGGTGTTGGAGCTCATGGCGCGCGGCCTGTCGAACGCCGAGATCGCGGAGACGTTCGTCGTGAGCGAGACAACGGTGAAGACGCACGTGTCACGAGTCCTGGACAAGCTGGCATTGCGGGACCGCGTGCAAGCCGTGGTGTTCGCGTATGAGTGCGGGCTCCTCAAGCCGGGAGAGCGCGCGAGCGGTTGAGCAAGGGTCGCGACCGCGGAGCCATGCCACAGTGGCGAGGGTCGAGCCGCTGCACGGGAGGAGCATCGGCTGGATCGGTCAGCCGGCGGCATCGATTGGCTCGATATCGGCTGCGGCCGGGCGCGCTATCGGCGGCGATCCCGGAGGCTTGCTCGCCCCGATCAGAGCTTGGTGTTGGGCCGTCGGCGGGGCTCGTCGCGCACGCACGGAACGTCACCCCCGGGTGGGCGGCTACCAGGCCGCTGCGGTAACCGACAGGATGGGCGGGAGGGTGCCGGGGAGGCGGCGCCAGTGGTCGCCAAGGTTGTTGCTCGCGTAGACCTCGCCGTTGGTGGTGCCGACGTAAACGCCTTCGGAGGCGAGGCCGTCGGTGTCCATGGCTTCGCGGTAGGCGCTCTGGAAGTCGTGAGGCCCGGGAAGGCCGCTGGTGAGCTGCTCCCAGCTCTTGCCGGCGTCCCCCGAGCGCCAAACGGCGAACTGACCGCGCACGACGCGGAAGTTGTCGGCACCGTACTCGATCGGGACGACGAAGACGGCGTCCGGGTTGCGCCGGGTGACGGCGATCGGGAAGCCGTGGAACGACGGTAACCCTTCGGTCACGTCCCGCCACTGCTGGCCGCGGTTATCCGAAGTGAACACGCCGACGTGTGACTGGGCCCAGAGGCGGTCCGGGTTCTTGGTGTCGATCACGAACTTGTGGAACTCGTCGAGGGCGGCGGGGTCGACGTCGCGCGGCAACTCGGGCTGCGGAAACGAAGCGGCGATCTCGGCGAGGAAGGCCTTCGCTGCCGGGGTCGTGACGACGACGCCGTGCGAACAGAGTTCCCACGTCTGGCCGGCGTCTTCGGTGAAGTAGGTGCCGCCGGAGCTGATCGCGGCATAGACGCGGTTCGCGTTGCGCGGGTCAACCTGGATCGAGTGGAGCGAGGATTCGCCGACCGAGCCGGTCGGTCCCCAGAACTGGCGGAAGGGGTGCCGGTTGAGGGATTCGATCGGCGCCCAGGACTCGCCCCAGTCTTCGCTGCGGAAGAGGCCGCCCGGCTGGGTACCGGCGTAGACCACTCCCGGCTGGTCCGGGTGGCCCGGTTCGACGTGCCAGGTGTTGACGATGGAGATCCCCATGTCGCCGGGGAATGCCAGGCCCGGGCTGCGCTGTTCCCACGTCTTGCCGCCGTCGTCGCTGCGGGCTACTGAGGGCCCCCACGCCCAGTGGCTGGCGGCGGCGTAGAGCCGGAGCGGGTCGCGCCGGAGGTCGGCGGCCATGTGATGCACGGTCCAGCCGGGCATCATGGGCTCGGAGATTGCCCAGCTTTCGCGCTTCTCGTCCGCGGTGTAGATCCA
>CAZCDK010000150.1:0-7434 GCA_964497285.1 uncultured Anaerolineaceae bacterium
CAAGTTCGCCCTCGCCGGCAATGCCTACGTGAACCGTCGCACCCGGTGGACTGAATTTGATGGCGTTGTCCAGCAGGTTGGTCACGACCCGTTGCAGTGACGTTCTATCCGCTTCAACGCGGTCGCTCTCGGCGCCGGAAACCTCGATTGTGATGCCTTCGGATTCGCATCGCGCCCCGAGAAGCAAAGCACATTCGCGCGTCACGTCGGCCAGTGAGAAAAGCTCCGGGCGCAGCTCGATCGCGCCTGATTCGATCCGCGACAGGTCGAGCAGTTCGTTCACCAGTGCAGTCATGCGCTCAACCTGTTGCTGGATACGGCGGACGAACTCCCCGATCTCGGCGCCATCCTCTGGTCCGCCGTCCATCGTGTCCACGAGTGCGCGGATCGAAGCCAGCGGCGTGCGCAGCTCGTGCGACACGTTACTCAGGAAATCGCGCCGCACCTGGTCGAGGCGTTGGACCTCGGTGAGGTCGTTCAGGATTAGGAGCACGGCCCAGTCTCCGCCCTCGCGGATGGGAACTGCGATCGCCCGGAGCTGCATCCGCTGGCGTCCGAACGTAACGACGGCCGACCCGGGGGACGACGGTGTCGCAATGACCTTGCGGACGAGCCCGTCGAGCTCATGGTCGCGGACGCTCTCGATGAGGGGACGTCGCATCGCACTTTCACGAGCGACCCCGAGCACGCGCAGGGCGGCGGCGTTCACAAACCGCACTGTTGTGTCTGAATCGACCGCAATCATGGAGTCGGTAGCCGCATCGAACACGGCTTCAAGACGCGCTTCGTTCGCTTTGGTCGTGTTCACCAACGCCTGCACGTAGCTCGCCATATGGTTGAACTCGCGCACCAGTTCCGTCGTGGCTGGCGAGGAGATCGACACGCGCTCGCCGAGCTCGCCTGCCGCGAGTCGGCGGGTCGCATCGATGACGGCCTCGAAGGCCTCTTCCGTGCTCCAGAACGTCAGCACACCCGCACCGGCGCCGAGCATCACGGCCGCTGCGACCAGAATCGCCACGGTCAACGTCCCCGCCCCTTCGCAGGCGACGTAGCCAACAGCCAGACCTGCTGTTGCGGCTACCGCTCCGAACGTAGCGCCCCGGACCACGAGATCCCTGCTCATTTCCTGCTAGCCGCCGAACATGTATCCGCTTCCGCGCACGGTTCGGAGCCGTGTGGGTGCGGCCGGATCAACTTCCACCTTCTGCCGCAGCCAGCGCACGTGAACGTCGACCGTGCGCTGGCCGCCCGCGTAGTCATTGCCCCAGACGGCATCAAGGATCTCTTCACGCGAGAACACCCTCCGCGGGTGATCGATGAAGAATAGCAGGAGTTTGTACTCCTTTGGCTTCAAACGCAGACAAACCCCTCCACGGGTCACCTCGCCTCGCTTGCGATCGACAGCGAGGTCGCCTGCCGCGATGACCGCCGGCATCGAGGCGGACACGATCTCGCGTCCCGACCGGCGCAGCAGGGCCCTGACACGGGCCAACAGCTCGCGCATGCCGAACGGCTTTGCCAGGTAATCGTCGGCGCCGATGTCCAGGCCGGCCACCCGGTCTCGCTCTCCTGCGAGGGCCGTCAGCATGATGATGGGGACGTCTGTGTCTCGCCGTAGCAGACGGCACACCTGCATCCCATCAACACCGGGCAGCATCACGTCAAGAACAACCAGGTCCGGCTGCATCTCGCGGGCGATCCGGAGGCCATCGTCGCCACGTGCAGCCGTCAGCGTGTCGTAGCCCTCCCGCTTCAGGTTGTGGGCGATCGCGAAGAGCAGTGCCTCCTCGTCTTCAACGACGAGCACCGTCGCGGGAGTGCGTTCTGCCGTTCCCGTCATGGCTCCCCATCCTTGAGCGACCGCATTGACGCCGAGTGAACGTATCGCCCTGCTACGATGGACGGGCGTACCGGCATCCGCAATCCCGGTGGCACAGGACGCACGGTTTGGACCAGTCAACCGCGAAACCTCGTGGCAGCCGATTCGACGGGGTCGCCATGCTTGGCCTCGGGATGCTTGTGGCCGCGGGTGTAGCCTGGTACCTCGTTGCGCCGGGCGGCGATTCGTCCACGGGGCCGGGCGGCGGCCGGGACGGCGTGGCGGGCGCTAGCGACGCACGCCCTCCTCTCCGCAATACCGGCCCGCTCGGCGCCCGGCGGCCTGAGATCGGCAAGCCAGCGCCGTATTTCGCCCTTGTCGACGCTCGCGACGGGACTTCCGTCCGCAAGCTCTCTGACTTCCGCGGCAAGGGTGTGATCCTCAACTGGTATGCCAGTTGGTGCAGCCCCTGCCGCGCGGAGATCCCGGACTTCATCGCAGCGCTCGATGTCTTTCCCGGCGACCTCGAAGTGCTGGGTGTCGACTTCCTCGAGTCCCGGCCTCGGGCGCTGGCCATCCTGGACGAACTCGGAGCGAAGTACCCCGCGGTGCTCGATAGCGCCGGCCTGGTCGCCGATCAGTGGCGTGTAGGTGCGGGCCTGCCGACGACCTTCTTCATCGACAAGGAAGGCATTCTGCGTGGCACCAAGACCGGCCGTGTCACGCCCCTGGACCTCGAAAAGCATCTTGCCACGCTCGGCCTTGAGTACGCCTCTCCTGCGCCGTAGCCGTTCCCGGGATTCTGCTGGCGCAGCCGCCTTGACTCCCGGGTGCCGAAGGGACAGTCTGTCGGTGGAACAACAGAATACGCGGTGAGGGCCCTCCATTCCGAGGAGGGAAGCACTGGGGAAAGTCGGTGAGATGCCGGCGCTGTCCCGCAACTGTGATGCCCAACCGGGCTAAGCCAGGCCGCCCACCCTCGCATTCCGCACCGGAATCCTTCGTGAGAAAGGGGTCGGGTCTTGGCAGCTTGCACAACGTGACCCGCCCGCCGAGGCGGGTTTCTTGATCGTGTCCCGACTTCGCCTCGCAGCTCCGGGGTCTCGCGCGACCTCGCTGTTGCCCGCCGTGCCCCATCCTGGAGGACCCATGCATCGCCTGTTCGTCGTCGCGTTTCTAGCCATGCTCGCCGCTCCGTTCCTCACTGCTTCTGCCGCAATCCCGGACCACCCGGCCGCCCTCCGTGGCGTGGAGTACATTCGCACGACCCAGCTTCCCAACGGCGGCTTCGGTCCCCCCGGCCAGACGATGGATGCCATCTTCGCCATCCGCGCCGCCGGCATCGTCCCCGGTGCTTTCGTCAGGGATGGAAAGACGCCCGGCGACTTCCTGGAGGCCAATGTGACCTCAGCTACAAAGCCTCCCGTGGCCGCGAAGTTCGCGCTCGCGGCCCGCGCCCTCGGCCTCGACCCCCGCAACATCGCAGGCACTGACCTTGTCGCGGCGATCCAGGCTGGCCTCATGCCGTCCTCCGGCAGGTTCGCGGATGATGATTTCGGCCAGTCCATCACTGTGCTCGGTCTCTCTTGCACGGGGACCCCGGTGCCGAGCACAGCCATCCTGGCGCTCCGCAGCGCCCAGCTCGCCGACGGGGGCTGGGGCTTCGGCGGTTTCAGCGATGCCGACACGACGGCCATCGCTCTCCAGGCACTTGTCGCTTCCGGCGTTCCCGCAACCGATGGCCCTGTTGTCAGGGCACTTGCCTATCTTCGCGCGTCCCAGGCCGCCGATGGGGGCTGGGGCTTCGGTGCCGAGTCCAACGCCTCCTCCACGGCCTATGTCGTCCAGGCCCTTCTCGCAACTGGCGAGCCCGTGGAATCCGAGGTCTACACGAAAGGCAATGCGACCCCGGTCTCGTTCCTGCTGAGCCAGCAGCGCGCGGACGGGTCGTTCAAGGGCTTCGATGTCGGGTTTGCCACCAACCAGGTGGTCCCCGCGTTGGCGGGCCGCACGTACTGCGAGACTGCCACGACGCCGATTCGCCCGGTCCCGGCCGCGAGTCCGCCCCTGCCACCCAGGACTGGTACCGGCATGGGTCGGGGAGCCCATGTCTCTGGCCTCAGTCTCGTGATCGCTTCCCTGGCGGCTGTTTCGTTTGGGGTCTTCGCTGTGGCTCGCTGGCGGCAATCGGCATGAAACCGACCGGGCGGACCCGTAGAGCCGAAGCGCAACCGGCTTCGAGCGACCATGCCGCTGCCTCTCCTGTCCGCCCATGTCCCTCTTCCCTGCCCACCCTGGCCTGGATCGCCTGGGTGTTGATGGTCATGACGGTTGCCTTGTCAACCACGAACCTGCTCTATCTCAGCATCGTGCTTTTGTGCGTCCTCCTCGTTGGCGCGCTCGCACCGAGGACAGGCGCGGGCGCGGCAGGTTTTCGAGCCCTGCTGGTGCTCGGCGCCAGCCTGTTCGCCATCTCGCTCGGGATTGCGGTGGTCAACGGCAACTACGGCAGCCACGTCCTGTTCACTCTGCCTGGCCCCGAGGTCCCCGGGTGGCTTGGTGGCCTCCGTTTCGGGGGCCCGGTCACCGGCGAAGGGCTGGTTGCTGCCACAACGCGTGGCCTGGCCGTCCTCTGCGTCCTCCTCGCGTTCGCGGTCTTCAATGGTGCGGTGAGCTCGCACCGCGTCCTGCGGACGGCCCCCGCGGCGCTCTTTCACGCCGGGCTCGTCGTGACCGTCGGGCTTGCGCTCCTTCCGGCCAGCGTCGAAGACCTCCGCCGCATCCGCGAGGTGCGAGCGCTGCGTGGGGCGCGCACAGGACTGCGCGGGCTCCCCGCTCTCGTTGTGCCCGCCGTGATCGGTGGGCTCGAACGTTCGATGCTCCTCGCCGAGGCAATGGAGGCGCGCGGATACGCCGCTTCTCCGGCCCAGCGAAGAGGACCGCAACTCGTTGGAGCATTTTCTGCACCGCTGCTGCTTGGTGCCACCTGGGGCTGGTTCTACTACGTCCAGCTCCGACCGGTGGCGCTCGCATCCGCTTTGCTGGGGCTGTGCGCGCTCGTGTTCTGGGCGTGGTCGGCCGCGCGCCAACGCGTCGTTACCCGTCTCCATACCGAACCGCTCAACCTGGTCGACCGGGTCAGCATTGCCTTCTCCGCCGCGATCGCGTCTCTCGCCATCGCGGCCAGGGCCACGGGCTGGCCCGAGCTGGGCTACAACCCCTTCGCAGGTCTGGAGTGGCCGCCCTTCGCCTTCGACGGGCTGCTCGTCGCCCTGGCTGTGGCGTGGCCCTCCGTCCGATTGCTCGGATCGATGGCGCATGCGCCGAGCTCCGCCCCCCGGATTTCCGGGCAGGGGGAAGCGTGATGCCGCCATGATCGCCCGCGTCCGCGGGCTAACCTACGCCTATCCGCGGACGGTTGTCGCGGCCCTGGACGACGTTTCTGTCGACGTCCCGGACGGGGCTCTCGGCCTCGTCGCCGGCCCCTCGGCGGGCGGGAAGTCCACCTTCCTCCGTCTCTTCAATGGGCTCGTCCCCCAGTTCCACGGCGGCCGCTTCACGGGCACCATCGATGTTGCTGGGCTGAACCCGTCGCACACGCCGTCCCGCCGCATGGCTGCCATCGCCGGGATGGTCTTTCAGGAGCCCGAGGTCCAGGCCATTGCCGACACGGTCGAGGACGAGGTCGTCTTCGGCATGGAGCAGCACGGCGTCGCGCCGGCCGAAATGGGCCGGCGCATTGGCCATCTCCTGCCCGCGCTCGGCATCGACGCTCTTCGGCACCGCCGCCTTGCCACCCTTTCCGGCGGCGAACGCCAGCGCGTCGCCATCGCCGCCGTTCTCGCGCTCGAGCCACGGCTCCTTCTGCTCGACGAACCGACGTCGCAGCTCGACCCCGAGGGCGCCGATGCGGTGCTTGGCATGGTCCAGCATCTGCACCGCGAGCGGGGCATGGCAATCCTCGTCGCCGAACACCGGCTCGAACGCCTCCTGCCGATCGTCGACACCGTCTTCCAGGTCGATTCGGGCCGCGTTGCCGCCCTCTCTCCGGCAGATGCCGCTGCCACGCTGCCCGCTGTGCCGTCTGTTTGCCACCTTGGCCGCCGCCTCGGCCTGCGGCCCGTACCACTCACCATCGCCGCGGCCCGCGCGGCACTGGGAGGCCGGGTCCTCCTTGCCCCGCTTGCCGCTCCCCGCTCCTCCCCTGGCGAGGAGCTGCTCAGCGTGGAACGGCTTACCGTTTCCTACGGCCAGCAGTTGGCCCTCCACGCGGCCACGCTCTCCCTGCGTGAGGGCGAGATCGTCGCCCTTGTAGGACCCAACGGGAGCGGCAAGACCACGCTCTTCCGCGCCCTCACCGGGCTTGCCCGGCCCGCTGCCGGTGAGGTGCGCTTCGCTCAACAGCGCGCGCCCGCCTCCGTGCAGGAGCGCACCGCCTTCGCGGGCCTGGTCCCCCAGGACCCCGCCATCGCCCTGTACCACGAAACCGTTCGCGAGGAACTCGCCGACACCTTGCGCCTCCGGAAGTCGAAGTCGGCCTCCTCCCCTCTCGCCGCCTGGGACCTCGATGCCCTTGCCGGCCGCCACCCGCGCGACCTGTCGGTTGGACAGCAGCAACGCGTGGCCGTGGCGGCAATGCTGGCCCATGAGCCGCGTGTCTGGCTCATGGACGAACCGACCAGGGGCGCGGACGCTGCCGCCAAGTCCTGGCTCGCGGACCGCCTGCGCGCGCACGCCGCGATGGGAGGGGCCGCGATCGTCGCGACCCACGACACTGAGACTGCCGCGCGCTTCGCCACGCGCGTTGTCGGACTCGACCGGGGAAGCATCCGCTTCGACCTGCCCGCCCGAGTTGCCTTCGGCTCCGATGGCCCGCTCCCGACCCAGGTGGCCCGCGTCGTTTCTGGCGCGGTTTTGCCGGAAGACGTGGTACCGGCATGAAGCCGCTGATGCTGGCGTTCCTCTTTGCGCTTGCGGACCTTGCAGGGGTCGCGGGTGTCGCGCGCGCCGACGGCGGCGAAGCCGGCCTCGTCATCCAGCACGGTGACGGCACCACAGAGGCCTACTGCATTCCCTTCACCGGCGACGGCATTCGGGGCGACGATCTTTTGGTCCGCGCTGGTGTGCCGGTGGAACAGTTCAGCGGACTCGTGTGTTCGCTTGGGACGCAGCCCGGCGAAGGCTGCCGCGCCGCGAGTTCCTTTGAAACCTGCACCTGCAAGTGCCAGGGCTCCAATTGCGTCTACTGGGCGTTCTTCACCCAGTCCTACGGCCAGCAGTGGACCTATGCAGCCGTCGGCCTCTCCGGGCAAAAGGCGAGGGACGGCGACCTCCAGGGCTGGAAGTGGGGCAAGGGCGGTGCCAACAGCGCCCCGGCTCCCGCGTCGATCAGCTTCGAGCAGGTCTGCGGTCATGCACCGCGGGGCGGGATCGCTTCCGCACCATCGCAGCCAGCGCGAACACCAGACGCTGGCCCCACACCGAACTCAGGAGCGAGTGCACCGGTGGCAGCGCCTCCCGTCACCGCGATCCAACCCTCTGATGCTGAGGAACTCACCGTCCTGCCGGCGGCGACCACCGTCTCCTCTCCGGCCCACTTCGGTGCAGCGGCTGAA
>CAZCDK010000151.1:0-6747 GCA_964497285.1 uncultured Anaerolineaceae bacterium
TGTGATGGGCGACCTTACGGACGCCGGCCGGACTTTCACGAACCCATTGCGAGCCAACGACCCGGGCAACCGCTAGTAGTTGCAGCCCGTCAGCCGGATGTCCGAGAACACATCCGTGGCGTGACGGCGGCGTCGGGGCGTATCCTCGAACAGGCGGCCACGCTTCGCGGGAGAACGAACGATGACCATTCCAACCCTGGCGTTCGGCCGAACGGGCCATGCCAGCACCCGCGTCATTTTCGGCGCGGCAGCGCTCGCGCGTTCAACGGCCGAGGATGCTGGGAGCGCCCTCGGCCTGCTGCTGGAGTACGGGATCAACCACATCGACACCGCCGCCGGCTACGGCCGGTCTGAGCGGCTTGTGGGCGCCTGGATGCCGGACCACAGGCATCGGTTCTTCCTGGCCACGAAGACCGGTGAGCGGACGTACGACGCCGCCCGGGCGCAGATACGGCGCTCTCTTGAGCGGTTGCAGACGACCCAGCTTGACCACATTCAGCTCCACAACCTCGTTGACCCGGATGAGTGGGCAACTGCAATGGGTCCTGGCGGCGCGCTGGAGGCGGTGATCGAGGCGCGCGATGAAGGTCTTGTCCGATTCATTGGCGTGACGGGGCATGGCGTTGGCGCCCCGGGGATGCACTTGCGAAGCCTGGAGCGCTTTGCTTTCGATGCGGTGCTCCTGCCCTACAACTACACGATGATGAAGAACCCCGCCTACGCTGCGGACTTCGAGGAGCTCGCGAGCGCTTGCGAGGCGCGCCGAATCGCGCTCCAGACGATCAAGGGGATCACACTCGGTCCGTGGAACGACAGGGAACACACGCACTCGACATGGTATGAGCCACTTACCCGGCCCGAGGACATATCGCTGGCGGTGTGCTGGGTACTTGGCCGGGCGGGCACGTTCCTCAATACGGTAGGGGATGTGTCCCTCCTTCCGGCGGTTTTCGAGGCCGCCTCAAGGACCATCGTCCGCCCTTCGCCCGACACGATGGATGCGCTGGCCGTCTCGCGGGGGATGACTCCTCTGTTCGTCTAGTCCACGGCAAGCGGACTCGACACCGGGGTGGCCTGCCTCCAAGTTCGCCCAGCCTGCCATCGTGGGGATGGTGCCCGTGACCGGCTCGTGGGGCTGCGCCCCCGTCAGAGGGCCTGTGGTTGGGGCCGTGGCGACTCCAGTTGACGTCCCGGATCAGACGGATCTCGGCCGGAACGCGATGTCCACAGTGCTGCAATCGTTCTGACACTGGGGTTCACTGTCACCGGGGTAGGCGCGGTCGTCTTACTAACTGTGAGACACCTAGAGCGCCCGCCACTTGTTCTCCTCCTCGCGGTCGTGATAGCGGCAGGCGTGGGTCTTGCCAGCTCCCAGCCGATCGCAGAAGCCCGGCGCAACCCGGCTGTATCGGGTCCGCGCAGGTGGCTGCCACCCATCGCCACCCCGACGCCGGTGACAGCCGTGGCGGCCGCGACCTCAACGCCGACTCCCTTCTCAGCCACAGACGCCTCGCAGCCGATGTCGACACCGACGCCTGCTCCAGTCGCAGCGGCGAGCCAACCACAGCCTTCCCCATCCGTTGCGCCGGCTTCTCCGACTTCCACGGTCGCGACACCATCCCCCGTGTCGTCGCCGATGCCTGTGATCGGGTTCGCGGACGATTTCGAGTCACTCGCGGCAGGAACGACGTGGGCCGATGGCACCGCGCATGGGAACTGGCTGGCCCGCTTCGCGGGATACGGGGTGATTGGCGGCGAAGTTGACGGCGACCGTGTGCTCTCACTCGCGCCGAAGCCATCGACCTCCTCCGGCGAGACGCACGCGGCGCTCGTCGTGTCGACCGCGAGCTACACGGGCATCGACTTCACGGTGCAAATGAAGACCGCGGCCCAACTCCGCTCACCCGTGCCGAACCCGTGGGAGGCAGGCTGGGTACTCTGGAACTTCACTGACGAGACGCATTTCTACTACGTGGCCCTGAAGCCGAACGGCCTCGAAATCGGCAAGGAAGACCCCGCCTATCCGGGTGCTCAGCGGTTCCTCGTCACCATGGCGTCGCCGGCATTCGCGGTCGGCGAATGGCACACGGTGAGGGTCAAGCATACAGGGAGCACCTTCACGGTCTGGGTGAACGGCACCCAACTGGCGACGTTCACGGACCTGGAGCGCCCATACTCGAGTGGTGCGGTCGGCCTCTACACTGAGGATGCCGACGTTCACTTCAACAATGCCGTCGTCAGCCAGCCGTAGCGTCGTGCGCTGAGCGTACCGGGGCAGGCAATCAAAGCAGGGTACAATCGAGCCAGCATGAGCGGCAGGTGATGCCTTGCATCGGATCGGACTCGGGCCTCGTTGGTCTGCTCTTGTCGTCGTCGGGGCAGTGATGATGGCCGCGATTGCGATCGCCCTGACTGCCGCCCGGGGCCATGGCGACTCCCAGGTGGGTCCAGCCCCATCGCACATGGTGTACACCCCGATGGTTGCACGCGACGAGCCCTCGGCGACGCAGGCACTCAGGGTTCTTCCGCCGCCTCAAGGTGTCTACCACGCCGCGTTCCCTGACTTCGACGGCACGGAAGATGTGGTGACCGCAAGCCGGATTGCGAGCTTCGTGGAAACCGCCGGCAAGGGAATCGCCTGGGCGTACTTCTCAGACAACTGGAGCAACGGCCTCCGATTTCCGGCAGCGAGCGTGCAGGCGATCCACGGTGCTGGCGTGGTCCCGTTCATCCGAATGATGCCGCGCTCGACCTGGGACGCGGACAGGGCGGACCCTGTCTACACGATGCAGTCGATCAGCGAGGGCCGATTCGACGCGCAATTGAAGCAATGGGCTCGCGACGCGAAGGCGGTCAACTATGCGCTCATGGTGGAGTTCGGGACCGAGGTGAACGGAGACTGGTTCCCCTGGAACGGGAAGTACAACGGTGGAGACCCGGTCGGCCCGCGCCGTTTTCGCGACGCATACCGCCACATCATCGATGTTTTCCGGGGCGAAGGGGTGTCGAATGTCACCTGGGTGTTCCACGTGGATGCCCAGGCTTCGCCGCAGGCCGCATGGAATAGCATGCGCAACTACTATCCTGGCGACGACTACATCGATTGGCTCGGTATCAGCGCCTATGGCGCTCAGACGCGCGACGAGGACTGGCAGTCATTCACTCAGGTGATGGATTCCGGCTACGCGGAACTGGCAGTCCTGGCGCCGTCGAAGCCGATTGCGTTGCTCGAATTCGCGGTCACCGATGGCTACCCGGGACACGCCAAGGCGTCGTGGATCCGGGACGCCCTGGCTGCAATCAGATCTAACCGCTATCCGCGCCTCAAGGCGATCAGCTACTGGCACGAAAACTACGCCAATGAGGGCGGGGTGCCCTCATTGCTACGCATCGACACCTCGCCGGCGGTCATCGAGGCCTATCGCGAAGCGGTCGCGGATCCGTTCTTCGTCGCGGTGGCGACGATTGGGACTTCGGGGCGCTGACGCCAGTCGAGGGCTACCGGTTCGGAACCAGCATCCCCACAAGTATGTCGACGATCTGGCGGGCGGCAGTGCCGTCTCCGTAGAGACTCCTGCTCTGGGACATGCGCGCGTACATCTCGGCGTCGCCAAGAATCGCCGTGGCGTTCGAGAAGATGGCGTCTTCGTTGGGGCCCACGAGGCGCGCGGCGCCGGCGGCGACGCCTTCGGGGCGCTCGGTCTCGTTGCGCAGGACGAGAACTGGCTTGCCGAGGGCAGGCGCTTCTTCCTGGATACCGCCGGAGTCAGTGAGGACAATGTGTGACCTCGCCAGGAGCTGGACGAAGGCAAAGTAGTCGAGCGGCTGAATCAGGTTGACGCGCTCGACTCCGTCGAGTTCCTCGTGAACGACGGCCGAGACGTTCGGATTTGGGTGGACCGGGTACACGACCTCGATGTCGGGGACGGCGGCAACGAGCCTTCGCAGGGCGCGGCATACGCCTCTCAGGGGTTCCCCGAAGCTCTCGCGGCGGTGGGCTGTGACCAAGACCAAGCGTCTCGCTGGCGAGAGGAAGGGCAAGTCCGTGCCGCCCGCACCGGCAGTGATGTAGTGGAGAGCGTCGACCACAGTGTTCCCTGTGAGGAAGACCTCCGAAGCCGGGACGCCGTTCGCATGCAGTGCTTCCACCGATGTCTGCGTTGGGGCGAAGTGAAGGGAGCCGACGGCGGTGATCAAGCGCCGGTTGATCTCCTCTGGGAAAGGGTAGTAGCGGTCGTTGGTGCGCAGGCCCGCCTCGACGTGCCCGACGGGAATCCGCTCATAGAAGCCTGCCAGGGCGGTTGCCATGGCGGTCGTGGTGTCGCCCTGCACGAGGATGGCGTCGGGGCGTTCGCGCTGGAGGACGCTGCTGGTTTCCAACAGGACCCGAGCTGTCAGTTCATGGAGTGACTGGTTGGGCCTCATGAGGTCCAGATCGTGATCCGGCTTGATGTCGAAGACCTGGAGCACCTGGTCGAGCATTTCGCGATGTTGGGCGGTGACGCAGACGACGGAGTCGATGGACGCCGGCCGGCGCAGGAGCTCCCGGACAATGGGGGCCATCTTGATGGCCTCCGGACGCGTGCCGAAGACTGTCATGACCTTCAGCTTGCGGGGCATCTAGCCGGTCACCAGATCCGCGACGACCACAAGCCGGTGAGTATAGACGCCATCGGGTACGCACGTGATGAACGTGGCCACTGGCGCCTGTGTTGGGCCCATCACCCAGCTGTCCGATGGGAGGACAACGATCTTGTCGGAGACGCGGTAGGTGAACGTGCGCCCCGTGGTGACGCGAACGGAGTCTCCGATGGCGATGTTGGGGAGGCGCCGAAACACGTCGCCTTCCCGAAGGCTGCTGATGTGGCCAGAGAAGACCGCGTTTCCCGTGGGTGCTCCCGGTTGGCCGCTGCTCTCGTGGAAGCCGACGGCGCGGTCGGCGGTTTGCCACGTGTAGCCATCCCCCTTCCTCACCATGCTCACCTGGACCAGCGGCGCGTCGATGTCGATGGATGGGATTCGCACGCGGCCGACAATGGGTCGTCCTCCGGCGGTTCCGGCCAGGACGGTGTCGTCGGGAGGGGGCGGGAGCGGAGTGGCGACCAGGCCATCGATGACGGGTTCGGGTGCGCCGTCAGGTAACGCGCCGGCGGTCAGCCCGTGCACTTCATAGGCGCGGCCGCTGTTGGCGGCGAGTTGTCCAACCCGGCGCTCCCGCTCGCGGAGATCGGCGATCAGCAAGCCGCCCCTGGCGATTAGCGCGCCGCCAGCGGCGATCGGAGCGCCGACCGCGGCCATGCGAAGCACCGAACGCCTTGTGAACCGGCGCGCGACCGGTCGGTAGTCCCCATAGAGAGCCCGGTACGATTCGTAGCGCATGGTGTTTCGTTTCTCTTCTTCGGCTAGACGCCCACCGTCGAAGCCTTGACGAATTGGTAGCCAAGGCCCTTGATGCCGGCGACGGTGTCGGCGAGGTAGCTCGACGGCAGGAATGGGTGAAAGAAGAAGCTCGCCCATGCGTCGCGCACGACCAGGTTGCGGCCGGCGGCGCGAACGATGTCGCCTGGGAGCCGGATGGGGAACGGACCGAGGACCGGGTCGGGCCAGCGCGTGGGCTCAATGTTGCCGAGGTTTTCGGGAAGGACCTTCTGGCCATAGGTGTCACGGGTGACAACGAAGGGGAAGAACTGGCCACCGAAGTTAAGAGGCGCGGCCGGGGCGGCCGCGGTGGCGGAGGGAGATGTGGTGGCAGTCTTAGCGATTGACTTCGCTGTGGGTCCTCCGGAACCGGATGTGGCGGAGGTGCTCTTCACGGGACTGCTCTCGAAGTAGAGAGCACGGTGGTATGTCAGCCGGAAGTTGCTGGCGAACACTTTGTAGTCGATGGCGGAGGCTGCATAGTGGGGCGCCTCGAAGCCAATCACCGCAAGGCCGGCCCTCTGGAGTTCTGCCATGCCCTTCTTCACCGTGTCCTGGCACCGTGCGGTTGAGTCGTCGGACAGCGGGCCGACGTAGGTCAGGGTGTGGTCGAGATTCTCGGTGACCCGGAAGAACTCGAAGTCGTCGCCCGTGACAGCATTGTAGGGGTTGGCATCGGTCCCGTGTTGGTGGGTTGTGCCGTGCATCACAAGTTCGCCGCCCTTGCTCTGCATGTACTTCAAGGCAGCTACCACGTCGGGGGACTTGCTCATGTTCAGGCTCTCGGCGATACCGCCGTTGTACTTCCCGAGCGGATCGCGGTACATGGGGATTACTGCCACCGAGAACGGCACCCCCTGCCCGCTGAGCAGATCGGCGACGCGCCGGAGGTCAGCAGGATCGGCTGTGGCATCCACGTCTTCGATGCGTACCAGGGCGCGCTTGGTCTGGGCATAGTTGACGCCGAGGACGTCGAATAGTAGGTCGGCAATCACGAGGTAGCGGTCTTCTTCGGAGATGTAGCTGAACGGAATGTCGGCCACGTACCAGAAGTTGCCGCTCCTCGTGATGTAGGGAATTGGATAGCCGGCACCAGTGGCGTCGCTGAGAGTCGCGACTGCCTGGGCCTTTGTGGCGTCCGCGGGATCCATCCACGACACCTCGGGGTCGATGGTGTTCCGTAGCACCTGCTTGCCCTTGTAGTTGACGAGGGTGTAGGTAGGCCAGGAGACGTTGCCGTAAAGCGCCATGCCAAACTTCTGCCGGAAGGCGTCGGGCGCGGTCCACGCGAGTTGGTGGATGTTGTACTTGAACCAGACCACTGGCCTC
>CAZCDK010000151.1:6757-7408 GCA_964497285.1 uncultured Anaerolineaceae bacterium
GTGGTCTTCATGACGTCGTCCTTGAAGGCCTGGGGAAGCGGGTTGTCGTAGACACTGCCCAGGTAGAAGGTGGCGTCGTAGCGTTCGGTGTCCCCGGCCTGGTACTGGGAGGTGGTCTTGCGGACGGTGGTGTTGCTCGAACTGCCGGCGGGGAGGAAGCGGCCGAGGAGGTTCGTCAGCAGGGCCGCATGCACGGCGCCGATCCAGCCCCATTGACCTTCGCCGTCGTAGACAACGAGGGCTTTTCCCGTGGCAGCGGCGCGGGCAGGCGTGGTGCCAGACGAGAACGGCAGAACAAGACCCCCGAGGGCGCCTGTCCCCGCTGCAGCGAGTCCCACGCCACCAGCGATGGCGGCCCCCCGCAGCAGAGTGCGACGGGGAACCACACGTGTTGGCGGCGGTGTCATCGGCACGGTGCCGGGCGTGTGGCAGTAGGCGGCCGAGCGAAACCGTGCGAAGCTGGTGTCGTTGCTGTTGGATTCGGGTGCCATTGCTTGAAGCTCCAATGAGTTGGTTTGGTTCCCGCTGCGGGTGCAGAGGTCAGTTCGACGCGGTTGGCCTAGATCTCGGTGGTGGCGGTCTCATGGAACAAAAAAGTCGACTTCAAAAGCGGAAACATCCATTTCAACGGGTCGGTGAGGGTAGAGGGTT
>CAZCDK010000152.1:0-7360 GCA_964497285.1 uncultured Anaerolineaceae bacterium
ATCAGGGGCGGCACTGCGCGCTCCTCGTAGTCGTGAATCTGCGCAGAGGGCACGGACGGGGCGACGGAAAGGTAGAAGTACGTGTTGAAGATGGCGGCATTGGTCCGAAGGGGAAGGCTGTACGACTCCAGGGCGCGACTGAAGCCTGTGGCAAAGAGCTCGCCTGCCCACCAACCGGACATGGGAGTCATGGGCTCTGGGACGTGCTGGCGGTCCTGCCTCCAGGGGAGGGCGGCGCTTTCGGGCGAGGGCCAAGCCACAGGGAAGCTCTCCGGCAGGGGGATGACCGTTGGTTTGGGGATGGACGGGGCGGACATGGTTCGGTCTCCTTGGGTTCGCTGGGGGACGGACGGCGAGGGTCCCGCGTGGCGTGTCGACAAGCAGGGACAGCTGCAAAACCGTAGCATATGCACAGAAAAGCGGCTACATACGATGTGAGATCGATTAGAGCCGGTCAGCCTGGAACTGGCGCTGCAGGCGACGAGGGAGAGGCGAAGTGAGGGCTGTTGTGGGGGGAGAGCACCGCGGCATGAAGAGGGGCTCGCGATGAGAGCCGGGCGACTGGCGACCGGGACGGCGGCTGCGAGTCCCCCCGCATGGGGACGACTGCAGGTGGCCATGGCGCTCGCGAGCCTGCTGGCGCCATTGAATTCGAGCATGATCGCGGTGGCCCTGCCAGCCGTGCGATCGGAGTTCCACGTTGGGGTGGGGCCCCTCACCCTGCTGGTGAGTTCGTACCTGATCGCGGTCGCGGTTTGCCAGCCATTGGGGGGGCGACTCGGAGACGCTGCCGGGCACCTGCGCGTGGTGATGGTGGGGCTGGTGGCGTTCGTGGTTTGTTCGGCGGCAGCGGCGGCGGCGTGGAGCTTTGAATCGCTGGTCGTGTTCCGTTCGCTCCAGGGGATCGGCGCGGCCTTCGTCATGCCAAATGCGGTGGCGTATCTGCGGCGGCAGGCGGCTCCCGGTCAACTGGGGGGCGTGCTCGGGACCAACGGAGCGGCGATTTCGGCGGGCGCGGCGCTGGGGCCGATCGTCGGGGGCCTGCTGCTGGTCCTTGGCGATTGGCGCTGGCTGTTCCTGGCGAACATACCGGTGAGCGTTGTCGCGCTCGGGATGGTGTTGCGGGCGCGTCCCGATCGGGGCTCGGGGTTGAAAGCGCTCCGGCTGGACGTGATCACGCTGATTGCGCTGGCAGGAGGCTTCACGGGGCTGACGCTCCTCGGCAGCGCCGTGCGCCTCCACAGCGCGGCCCTGGTGGCTCTGGGACTGACGGTCGTGCCGGTGTCGCTGGCGGTCTACTGGCTGCGCTACCGGCAGCGCGGGCACGCCATTGTCGATCTGCGGCTGTTCACGCGGCGAAACTATGGCGCGGCCGCGGCCGGGACGGCGCTTTCGAACCTGGTGATGTACGGGGCCCTGGTAGCGATGCCGGTCTATCTCAGGGACGTGAGCGGGATGGGCGACGGCGTGATTGGCATCTTGCTGTTCAGCATGAGCGTGGCGATGGTGGCGATCGCGCCGTTCGCGGGACGGTCCTCGGACCGCTTGGGGAGCAGGCCGCTGATTCTCGCGGGTGCTGTCGCGCTGCTGGCGGCGGCAGTTGCGCTGGCCTTGACCATGGGCCACGTCGCGACTGCGCTGCTGGCCATTCCCCTCATGCTCATCGGCGTGGGGCTGGGAATTGCCCAGGCTGCACAGTCTTCGGCGGCGCTGCGAGCCTGGCCACCCGAGATGGCGGGGTCGGCGGCAGGGACGTTCTCGATGATGCGCTATGTGGGCTCGGTCACGGGGACGGCAATCATCGCTGCGGTGCTGGGGGCGCACCCGACGGTGGGGAGCTTCCAGTTGTTGTTTGCAATCCTCGCGGGGTTTGCGGCGGTCAATGTCGGGGTGGCGATGGCAATCGAGCGTGATCGGTCGGCGGGCGTGCTGACCGACTCAGGCACCAAAGAGGAAACGCGGCCGCTCGCGGTTCGCGCCTCCGACGGGCATCGCCCGCGCGTCGTCGCTCGAGATCGGGGATAAGCAGGTCCCGCAGAGCATGCGGATACCGGCAGCACCATCCGCCACCAGGAGGAACCGGCGCCGAGGACGGTGCGTCGCTACAGCACCCGGAGCATTATCAGTGCCGGGTTGCCGGGCCCCCAGAGATCTGGAAGCTCTTCGATTTCGACGAAACCGACCGCGCGGTAGAAAGCCCGCGTGCGCTCGTAGCCTTCATCCGGATGTGAGGAGCTCAGCGTTTTCACCGTGAGGAAGCGAGTTCCGGCAGCCTTCGCGTGGGCCTCTGCCGCTTCGACCAGAGCGCGGCCGACGCCGCCGCGATGGTGGTCCTGCAGCACTCCCATCACATGGACTTCAGAGGCATGCGGAGTGTGCTGATGCAAGGCGAGAAAGCCAACCGGCCGCTCTCCCATGAAAGCGCCGATCACGAACATCGATTCGACGTTGGCGGCATAGGCGGCGTTCGCCTCGGGCAACCCGAACCAGTGCGGCAGGCTGGCGAGAATAGTCGCGCACAGATCGCCTTTGCCGGTCGTGACCTCGCGAACGGATAGGGAGTCCACGGGCGCAGTGTAGGCTGGGCGAACGTGCTGCTCCACCGCCTGCCACCCGAACACACGCTGCGTGCGGGAGAACGGTGAAACGGAACTCGCCCGCGTCACTCAGTGTGTGTCGCCCTTGTTGCCTACCCTGTCCTACTTCGTCGCCCAGGCGAGGGCGCGGGCAGTGGCGGCGGCGGCGCGTTCGAAGCTGGCGAAGACGGGGATGCCGCGTTCGTGAAACTTTGGCTTGACCTCGGCGACGTAGGCTTCTTCGTGCGCGGGGTGCAGCACGGCGATGAACGTCTTGGACGAACGGTCCATGTGCGCCCGGATTGCGTCGAGCATCTGGTCGAGCGTCTCGGGGCGTGACTTCCACATGCGGCTTGCGAACATCGCCGAGAGTTCCATCGCGATGGCGTCGATGTTGGGGTCGGCGTCGAGGATGCGAAGGATGCGGTCGAGGGTCTCGGTCTTGCCCTGGACCGTTCCGGCCATGTCGAGCGGATTCTGGTAGCTGCCGCCGACGATGTTGAAGAACTCGCCGAGTTCCCTGTAGCTCTGCTCGCTCAGGCGCGGGACGGAAAGGCCGGCCTTGCCGAACGCGTCGGTGATGGAGACGGACTGGCCGCCGGTCATGGCCATGAGGGCCATGCGTGGACCTTTCGGCAGTTTCGAGTTGAGCAGGAACTTGACGACGTCGATCGTTTCGTCGAGCGAGTTGGTGGTGATGGCGCCGCACTGGCGCATGACGGCGTCCCAGACGGCCTGCGTCGAAGCAAGAGAGCCGGTGTGGGACATCGTGGCGCGGGCGCCGGCCTCGGTCTGGCCGCCCTTCCAAACGACGACAGGTTTGCGCTGGCAGGCCATCTTCAGGGTCTCGAAGTACTTGCGGCCGTTCTTCACGCCTTCGACGTACATGCCGATGACCTCGGTTTCGTCGTCGAGGGCGAGGTACTCAAGGTAGTCGCTGACATCGAGGACGATGGCGTTGCCGAAGCTGGCGCAGCGACTGAGATGGATGCCGTTGGCGTTCGACACGAGGGTGAACATGATGCCGTGGGTGCCCGACTGGGACAGGAAGCCGACCTTGCCGTCGGTCGTGACGGGCGCGTCGCCGTTGAAACGCACGCCCACTCTGGGGAGGTAGAGGCCCATGCAGTTGGGACCGACGACGTTGAACTTGGCTTCGTGCGCCATGGTGGTTAGTTGTTCTTGCAGCTTGATCCCGAGTTCTTCACCGGTCTCGGCGAAGCCGGACGTGAAGAAACCGGCCCCGGCAGCGCCCGCAGCGATGAGATCCTTCAGGACATAAGGTGAGACCTGGCGGGGCACGGCCACAAGGGCGTAGTCGATCGGCTCGGGGACCTCGGCGATGGACTTGAAGTTGGTTATGCCGAGGGCTTCGATGCCCGGGATCTCCTTTTCGTCGATCTGGACGGAATAGAGGTTGCCCCCGTTTTCCTTGAAGGGGAGATTGCTCCGGCACCACATGTAGCCCGGGCCCTTGTCGCCGATGACGGCGACGGTCTTCGGGTTGAACATCCGATCGAGGCGATGCCCGGGGACGGCGATGGCGCCGTCCGGGTAGGCGAAGACGGGGTTGAGGTCGAGTTCGCGGACCTCGGGGTGCTTCTCAACAAAGCTGGAGACCTGGAGGATCGTCTTCTTGAGGGCCGCGATGTCAGCGGGTGGCTGGCCGCGTACGCCGCTGAGGACCGGGCGGCCCTTGATCTCGTCGATCATCTGGCCTGCGTCCTTGTCATTCAGCGGAACAAGGCGGAAGGAGACGTCCTTCAGGATTTCAACCATGATGCCGCCGAGGCCGAACATCATAACGGGGCCGAATTGGCCATCGGTGGTCATGCCAATGATGACCTCGGTGCCCTGCTTCGCCATTTGCTGAACGGAGACGCCAAGGACGTTCGCGTTCGGCTCAGCGCGCTTCGAGTTGGCCATGATCTCGTCGAAGGCGACCCCCACGGTGTCGCGGTTCAGGAGGTTGAGCTTGACGCCGCCGACGTCGCTCTTGTGGGCGATGTCGGGGGAGACGACCTTGAGGACGACCGGGTAGCCCATCGCCTCGGCCTGTTCCTGGGCCTGTTGACGGCTAGTGGCGAGGGTAGTGACGGTGGCGGAGACGCCGGCCTCGCGGAGCACTTCCTTGGCCTCGACTTCGTTGAGCAGGGTTCGGTTTTCGGCGCGCGCCTGCGCCAGGACAGATTCAAACGTCATAGAATGCCTCATCTGGTTCTCTTGGCCGCCGGGACACAGGGCGACGGATCGCGCCCCTGCCGGCGAATCGTGGACAACGTAGAGGCAACTATACGGGAGGGGATGCTTGGTGTCAGTTCGAACGCGAGTCAGGGGACTACGTGGCTGATTCTCCACGTTACGATGTCGTCGTCCTGGGCGCCGGTTCCGCCGGGTGTGTGGTGGCGGCAAGAGCGAGCGAGGACCCCAGTCGGAGCGTGCTGCTCGTCGAGGCAGGACCGGACTACCCACTGGTCGAAGAGACGCCCTACGACCTCGTGAACAGTCACAACAACTCCTACACGGCGCACGACTGGGGCTTCGCCTACCAGCCGACGGCGCTGGGGAGATCGCAGCCGTTCCCGCGGGGCAAAGTGACAGGCGGATCGAGCGCGGTGAACACGACGATTGCGTTGCGCGGGATGCCCGAGGACTACGACGGGTGGGCGGCAGAGGGCAACCCGGAGTGGGCCTGGGAGAAGGTCCTGCCCGCGTTCAAGCGGCTTGAGCGGGACCTGGACTTTGGCCATGAGCCGTGGCATGGAGATGCCGGGCCGATCAGCATCCGGCGCTACCCCTGGGATGAGTTGACCGGGGTGCACCAGGCATTCCTCGAAGCGAGCAGCGAACTTGGCTACCCGGATTGCCCCGACGCAAACGACCCCGGGGGCTGGGGTGCGGGGCCGCACCCGATGAACAAGCTCGGACGCCTGAGGATTTCGACAGCGATCGGATATCTCGCGCCGGCAAGGGCGCGGCCGAACCTGGAGGTACGGGCGAACGCCCTGGTGCGGAGGCTGATCATCGAGGGAGGTCGCGTGGTGGCGGCCGAGTTGGAAGTGGGCGGCCAGACGGAGCTTGTGCGGGGACGGTTGTTCGTGCTGAGCGCGGGTGCCTTGCAGTCGCCGGCGATCCTGATGCGTTCCGGAGTGGGCGCCGGTCGCGAACTGGAGCAACACGGCATCGAGGTTGTCCGGGACGTCCCCGGGGTAGGCTCGAACCTGTCGGACCACCCGGCCCTGGCCGTGGTCTGTCGAGCGAAGAACCCAGCGATGCTCGATCTTGGCCAGCCGATCGTGCAGACCATCCTGAGATACACAGCCGCCGGAAGCGACCAGCGCAACGATCTCCAGATCGAAGCGTTCTCGTTTTCGCCGCGGGGCGAGGCTGCGCCCAACTCGTTCGCGATCGCGGCGGTGTTGGAGCAAGCGTACGGAAGGGGCCGTGTCACGCTGGCGTCGGCGGACCCACACGCGGGGCCGGTGGTGGAGCAGCGCTTCTGTGAGGACCAGCGCGACACCGATCGCCTGGCGGGCTGCTTCCGGGACACGCTGGCGTTCACGCAGTCCCGGGCGATGAAGGCCATCGTGGCCCAGGTGCTCTTTCCTGACCCGCGCCGCTCGCTGGGAGACGAGAGCGTGGCGGACCTGATCCACAGGTTCGCAGCCAGCGGCTACCACCCGTGTGGGACCCTGAAGATGGGCCCTGCGGGCGATCCGGAAGCGGTTGTAGACCAGTTCGGGCGATGCCATGCGCTGGATGGGCTCGTGGTGGCCGATGCGTCGATCATGCCGTCGGTGCCGCGGGCCAACACGAATCTCACGTCGATCATGATCGGGGAGATGGTGGGCGAGTGGCTGCGGACGCGTCCGGGGACGTACGGGTTGTAGAGTGAGGCTGTTTCACTTCTCGGAAGAGCCGGGCATCGAGGAGTTCGTGCCGCGTGCGGTGGAGGCAGTCCGCCCGCCCGGGCGCGAGTGGCTGAATCAGCCGCTGGTGTGGGCGATTGACGACTGGCATCAGCCGATGTACCTGTTTCCGAGGGACTGCCCGCGAATTCTCGTCTGGCCCGTGCCAACGACGTCGCCGAGCGACAGCCACCAGTGGTTCGGCGCGAGTACGGCGCGAATGATTGCGCACGTCGAGGAGGAGTGGTTAGGGCGCATCCGATCCGCGACGTTGTATCGCTACGAGCTAGCGTCCGGGTCGTTCGTCGATCTTCGGGATGCCGGGATGTGGGTAAGCCGGGTCCCAGTAACGCCATTGGCCGTTCGGGCGATTGACGATCTGCTCTGCGCCTTGGGCGACGCGAACGTGGGCTTGCGGGTGATGTCTTCTCTGAATCCTCTGCGCGATCTGTGGGGGACAACTCTGCATGTTTCGGGCATCAGGTTGCGAAACGCGCGAGGTTGGGCTCGGTGAGACGACGTGCGGCGCGGTGTTCTGCGCACGGGCGAATCCGCAGCCCGAGGAAACCGGCACCCGTCTGAGAACGGCCTTGCGTCGCGGACGCAGCATTCGAGCAGCGACTCGGGGATCGACATTCCGCCGAAGAGGGCGACGTGCCCCGCGCCGCTGGCGTCCGTCGAATAAACACTACTGGAAAGGGTTGGAGGCGCCGGCCGGATTCGAACCGGCGGTGAAGCTTTTGCAGAGCTCTGCCTTGCCACTTGGCCACGGCGCCGGATGTGGTGCCCAGGGTGAGATTTGAACTCACACGCCCAAAAGAGCACTGCCCCCTCAAGACAGCGTGTCTGCCATTCCACCACCTGGGCACGGCAACC
>CAZCDK010000153.1:0-7314 GCA_964497285.1 uncultured Anaerolineaceae bacterium
GACTGCGCATTGAACGCCCAAGCTGCTAATCGAGTGTTGGAGACACACCACTAGATGGGCCGAGCGAACCACGCGGCGGCAGCGATCCACGAATCGCGCAGAAGGGTGGTGTCCATCGGAGGTTGCCGAAGCGGCGTCCTGGCCTTGAAGAGGCGCGGTTCCCTGGCGAGTTGCTCCCGGAAGCGGGCGTTGAGGGTCGGCTCGCCTTCAGTCCCCAGGGCCCGGGGTGTGGCGAATTCGTTGATCACGGGCGGATCCTTGTGATTGTGTTCACTTTCACAAATGTATCAAAACCACGACATCGAGGGAAGGGCCGCTGAACTGGTTGGCCAAAGGCTAACTGCCGTTCGGTTCGATGGGCTGCCAGAGCGAAAGGAGAAAACCGTCGGGCCCCATGACCTGGCAGTCGCGGAGACCGTCCTGGTCGTAGGGCGCCTGGATGGCCAGGCCCCCGATGCGCAAGGCCGCATCGTAGCGGGCGCTGACGTCTCCGACCCGGAAGCGCAGTTCAGCGCCGATTCCGCGGGCGACGCCTTCGCGGCCGAGTGCGTCATGCCAGGGATGGCCGCGATAGGCTTCATCGGCGTGGAGCACGACCTCCGCTCGGCCGAGCCGCAGCAATGCGTAGCCCGGGTGGAGTTCCGCCAACTCGAGGCCGGCAACCAGTTGGAGGAACTGCGCCAGACCGGCAATGTCGGTGGTCCAAAGGATCAGGCCTAGCCCATCGTTATCGCGCATGGCGACCTCGTCCCGCTGCCGAAGTATAGGTTCCTGTCCGGTGTCGGGGAATCGCCTGGTCGCCAACGCAATGCCAGGAACAAGCAAGGCGTTTCTTGCCGGGGGGGGCGCCGCGATCAGGCGGGGCAGAACTTCGGCAGGGCGACGTCGTGGTGCCTTTCCCAGGTGAGCACGACTTTCATGCCGACGCGGATCTCACCGTTCGGAACGCCAACCAGGTTGGTTGGGAGACGGGGACCCTCCTCGAGTTCGACGACCGTGACGTTGTACGGGATGTCGCCCGCGAAGGCGGGGTGGTAGAGCTGGTGCATGATCGCGAAGGTCCGAACGGTCCCGCGACCGCTTGCGGCGACCCACGCCGCATCCGTGGAAAGGCAACGGTCGCAATGGCGCCGGGACGGCAGCCGGACGGTATCACATGTGCTGCACTTCATCAGTAGAAGGGATCCGTTCATTGCGCCTTCAAAGAACGGCCGAGACGCTTCGTCCGGTTCCGGGAGGGGCTTTGGGATGGGGGTGTCGAGTGTCATCGCAAGTCCTAAGAGGGGTGGGGGCTCAGGATGAGGCAGGCGTGGTAGCTGAGGTTGCCGCCGTTCCCGGTGCATAGAATGACGTCGTTCTTGGCGACCTGGCGTGTCCCGGCAGCACCGCGGCCCTGGATGACGGACTCGCTGAGGGGTGTCATGCCCCACATGTAGTATGCGGAGAGCTCGCCGCCGCCGGTGTTCGTCGGAAGCGACCCACCGGGACCAAGGCGACCGTCCGAAACGAACGGGCCTCCTTCGCCCTTGGCGCAGAAGCCGTAGTCCTCCAGGGTGACCAGAACGGTATACGTGTAGCAGTCGTAGAGCTCACAGATGCTGACATCGCCTGGCCCGACGCCGGCCATGGCGAACGCAGTCTGGGCGGCCAAGTGAGCGCCCGTCTCGGTCTCCCAATCGCTACCGGTGCGATTGCTGTCGCCCGGGTGACCCTGACCCATGCCCCAGACGTAGACCGGTGGCTGAGGCATCTCGCGAGCGATGCTCGCGGCGCTCACAACGACGGCAATGGCCCCATTGGAGACGAGGCAGCAGTCGAGGAGATGGAGGGGCTCGATGATCCACCTGGAGGCGTGGTAGTCGGCCATGGTGATCGGCTCACGCATCTGCGCAAGGGGGTTCATGACGGCCCATTGCCGCTGGGCGACAGCGATGGCGCCGAGTTGGTCCTGCGTTGTGCCGTAGAGCGCCATGTGGCGGCGGGCAGCGAGCGCGTAGGGGGTGTTCGCGCCGAAGTATCCAGCCGATGTGTAGAGACCGACCATCCCCTGCGGGCGTGCGGGGGCGTTCGCACGCATGCCGTAAGCGGCGCCGGCCGACCTCCCCTCGGTCAGGGGTGCGTCGGCGAAGACACACACCACGTGGCGTGCCATGCCGGCCGCGATCGCGAGCGTTGCGTATTGCACCATCTGCGCTGCCGTAGATCCGGCGGCGTTCATGTGATTCAGGAGCCGAAGATTGGCGAGGCCGACGTAGTTTTGGAGGCCGAGTGAGATCCCCTGACTGATTCCGGCGTTGATGAGCAACCCGTCGATGTCGCTCTTGTTGAGGCCAGCGTCGGCGATCGCCAGGCGGATGGCATCGGCAGCGAACTCGGTCGCGGAACTGCCGAAGACACGCCCCATCGGAGTGAGGCCGAGGCCGGTGATTGCTGAGGCCCCGCGCAAGTGCTGTGACATGACGACTCCCTGGTTGGGCTGATTCTAACCATCGACTGATGCCCGGCCAAGCACTTGTACTGGTTCAGGACGTCCGGGCGGGGCTACACCTCGCCGAGGTAGGCCTTGCGCACGCTGTCGTTCTTGGCCAGGGCGGCGCCCGTGCCCTGGAGCGTGATGACTCCGGACTCGATCACGTATGCGCGGTCAGCGACATCGAGCGCCATGGCCGCGTTCTGTTCAACCAGGAGGATGGGCGTGCCCTGCTTCCGGATGTCGGCGATGGTCTGGAAGATGGTTTCCACGAGAATCGGCGAGAGGCCCATGGAGGGCTCATCGAGCAGCAACAGCTTCGGGCGCGCCATGAGGGCGCGCCCGATGGAGAGCATCTGCTGCTCGCCGCCGGAGAGAGTACCGCCGGTCTGTCCCGCTCGTTCTCTCAGGCGCGGAAAGAGCTGGAACACGCGATCGAGGTCGCGACCGATCTCGCGGTCACGCCGTTGGAAACCGCCGAGTTCGAGGTTCTCGCGGACGCTGAGACGGTGGAAGATCCCGCGGCCTTCAGGGACCTGGGAAATGCCGAGCGACACGATGCGGTGCGGGGCCATGTTCGTGATTTGGATGTCGCTGAAGGTGATGGTTCCCCGTCGGGGCTTCACCAGCCCGGAGATGGCGCGGAGCGTGGTGGACTTCCCCGCGCCGTTGGAGCCGATGAGCGTGACGATCTCGCCAGCATCGACGGCGACATCGATGCCCTTGACGGCGGTGATGCCGCCGTAGCCAGCAACAAGTCCGGTCAGACTAAGGAGCGCCACGGCCGCTCTCTTCGGTTGGGCGCTTGCCCAGGTAGGCCTCGATCACGAGTGCATCGCGTTGGACTTCCGCGGGCGTCCCTTCCGCGATCATCCGTCCATAGTCCAGCACAGTGATGCGTTCGCAGACGCCCATCACGACGCGCATCTGATGCTCGATGAGGATGACGGTGGTTTCGAACTCGTCGCGAATGCGTCGGATGAGGCCGACCATGGAGCCGCTTTCCTGAGGGTTCATCCCGGCCGTGGGCTCGTCCAGGAGCAAGAGACGGGGGCTGGTCGCGAGGGCACGAGCCAACTCCAGGCGGCGCTGGTCGCCATAGGGCAGATTGCGCGCAATGAGGTTTTCCCGTCCCTGGAGGCCGACGGCGCCAAGAAGCTGCCGGGCCCTCGCGATGCCGTCGGCTTCGGCCTTGCGCACACGAGGCGGACGGCCGACCGCGCCGACGATCTCCGTGAGGCCGCTGAAGGCCGCTGCCGGGGCCATGGGGATGCCGCGCATGACATCCACGACCCGGTGGCCTGTAGGTCGCCGGACATGGGTGACTTCCCGGCCACCAACGTGCATGTGCATGTGGCTTCCAACAAGCACGTTCTCGAGGGCAGTCATGTTCGCGAAGAGACGGATGTTCTGGAACGTGCGCGAAATGCCGATGGAACTCGTCTCGAACGTGCGGAGGCCGTCGATGCGATGGCCATCGAGGAGGAGCGCACCGCTGGTGGGATGGTAGAAGCCGGTGACGCAGTTGAAGAAGGTCGTCTTGCCTGCGCCATTCGGGCCGATGAAACCGCGGATCTCCCCCGGGGGAATCCTCACCGAAATGTCGGCAAGGGCCACGAGGCCTTCGAATTGCATGCCAAGGCCGCGAGCTTCGAGAGTCGCTCCGGCCATCAGGACCCGCCTGCGCCGGCTGCGAACTCGGATGGGGGCGGGTTCTCGAACTCGAGTTCGCGCCGGCGGGATGGGAACAGGCCCATGGGGCGGCGGACAATGACCGTCACCAGAAGCGCCCCAAAGACGATGAAGCGATAGAGGGCGAGTTTCTCTCCCCACTTGCTTGCCGGCGGCAAGTCGGAGATGTCAAGAGTCGTGACCGTGTTGAAGGAATGAATCAGCAAGTTGAGACCTTCGCGCAGCCAGCCGAGCCGCTCGAGGGCCGAGGCGGTCTCCTGGAACTAGAGGATCTCCGGGATGCCGATCAGGATGAGCGAACCGGCCACAACGCCTTGGGTACTCCCCATGCCGCCGATGATGACGAGGGACAGGACGTTGATGGAGACCAGCAGAGTGAATGACTGGGGGGCGATGAAGTCGATGAAGGGCGCGTAGATGGCGCCCCCGAGTGCCCCGATCGACGCGCCCGTGGCGAAGGCCATGAGCTTGTACTTGACGGTGTTGATGCCCATCGCGGCGGCGACGTCTTCGTCTTCGCGAATGGCCTCCCAGGCCCGTCCGACGCGCGAGTCCCGCAGGCGAGCGGTGACGAACCATGCGCCAAACGCGGCGACCACGACCATCGCGTAAAACCAGCGGACGTTGTCAATCTGGTGAAACCCAAGGTCGGGCTTGTGGATTTCGAAAATGCCCTGGGATCCTCGTGTGAGGTTGTCCATGTTTAGAGCGAGCAACCGGATGATCTCGCCAAACCCGAGCGTGACGATCGCCAGGTAGTCGCCGCGCAGCGGCAGAACGGGCAGGCCGAGAAGCACTCCTACGAGGGCCCCAACACCCACGGCAAGCGGGAGGAGAGCCCAGTAGTTTATGGTCCCCTCGAAGGCGGGAGAGATCGGTGCGCCCAGGATGGCAACAAAGTAGGCACCCGTGGCGAAGAACGCGACGAAACCGAGGTCCAGGAGCCCAGCCATGCCGACGACAACGTTCAGGCCCATGCCCAGGGTGGCATAGAGCCCGACAAGGAAGAGCATGCGCGTCCACGTGTCGTCGAACAGGACACCGCCGCCGGGCGATGGGACGGCGAGGACGACCATGCAAAGCCCGAACCAGACGAGCGGGTGGAGTGGCTGGGGGAGCTTCTCCCAGGTCCTGGCGCGGGAGGTTCGAAGCGTGTTTCGCATGTCAGGCACGCCTGCTCACCCGCTCGCCGAAGATGCCCGTCGGCCGGAAGATCAGCACGAGCACGAGCAAGGCAAATGCGACGACGTCCTTCCATTGGTTCGGCAGGTTGACTCCGGGGATCTCGTTGAGGGCCTCCCGACCCAGGGTCTCCGCGAGTCCGAGGAAGAACCCTCCAATCATCGCTCCCTGGATGTTTCCGATGCCCCCCAGGACTGCGGCCGTGAACGCCTTCACCCCGGGGATGAAGCCCATGCTGCCCTGGATGCGGCTGAAGTTGAGGCCGTAGAGCACTCCGGCAAAGCCGGCCATGGCGGCGCCGAGAGCGAATGTGACGGCGATGGCGCGATTCACATCAACGCCCATGAGTGCGGCGTTGTCGCGGTTCTCGGCGACTGCGCGGATGGCGCGCCCGGTGCGAGTCCGCTGGATGAAGGTGTAGAGGATGAGCATCATCGTGAGCGATGCCGCGACAAGGAACACCTGCAGGTACGAGATCGAGAACGGGCCCGCGTTGATGTCGCCCGTGGGGAAGATGGTCGTCGGGTAGTACTTCGATTGGCCATTGAGAAAGCCGTCGTCGACGAGGTGGCTAAGAAACACGCTCACCCCGATGGCGCTGATCAGGGGCGCGAGCCGGGGCGCGTTTCTTAGAGGGCGATAGGCGATCCGCTCGACCGCGAGGGCCGTGGCAGTGGATGCACAGGCTGCCCCGAGAAGCGCGACTGTGAGGGCGAGCACAAGCATGGCGCCCGTGACTTCGTCCCCCCCAAACCCGAGGAGGATCCCATAGCCCGCAAAGGCTCCGACCATGAAGACTTCGCCGTGGGCGAAGTTGATGAGCTGGAGCACTCCGTAGACCATCGTGTAGCCGAGCGCCACGAGGGCGTAGATGCTTCCGGTGGTGAGACCGTCGACGAACTGGTCAGCCCAGAATTGCGTCGAGGCCAAGTAGAGCACCGTCATCGGGGACTCCCGTGTCGTTCGAGTGGATGTCTGCAAGAAGCGGGGGAGAGGCGACCTGGTTGGGACGTTGCCTCTCCCCCGCTCGCCGGGGCTCAGCTTGGGCGGGCTGCTTCAGCTACTGCTTGAATTCGACCTGGACGTACTTGCCGGCCTTGACCTGGAAGAACCGGACAACAGCACCGGCGCGGTTGCCGTCGTTCTGGAACTTCACCTGCCCCGTGGCGCCCGCGAAGTCGCTCTTCTTGATCTCCTCGTTGAGCTTCTTCGTGTCGACCGTGAGCTTGCCGCCGCTATCGACGCCGACCTTGTCGAGCGCCTTGATAATCGCTGTGGCTGCGTCATAGGCCTCCGGGCCGAAGGTCGCGGCATCAGCGTCGCCCTTGAACTTGGCGGCGTACTTCTGCTTGTAGGTGCCAAACTCGGTGCCCTGGCCACCCGGGAGGGCCAGGTAGGCTCCTTCGACGGCGTCCTTCCCGCCGCTGATGAACTCGTCGTTCTTGACACCGTCGCCGGCGAGGAACGGGGTCGACTTGAGGGAAGCCTCGGCGCGAACCTGCTGCAGGAAGACGGTCGCCTCGGCATAGAAGCCGGCCAGGTAGATGACGTCGGGCTTTGCTTCCTTGATGCTCGAAACGACTGACTTGAAGTCGGTCTGCTTCTTCTCATAGCCAGTCGGGCTGCCGACGATGGTGCCACCGCCGGCCTTGAAGGCCTTCTGGAATTCGTTGCTAAGGTCCTTGCCATAGTCATCGGTATCAAAGACCACGAAGGCCTTCTTCGCCTTCAGGGTGTCCTTGGCGAACTTGGCCTGGGCCTTCGCCTCGTCGGCATTGAGGACGGGCACCCGGAAGAAGGTCACATAGGGTCCCTCGGAGCGCGTTGGACTGGTGAGGTCGCCAGCCGTGGCGGAGGGCGAGATGTGCGTGATGCCGGCCTTGTCGTAGGCGGCCAGCGACGCGCGCGTCCCGCTAGAGCAGATCGGGCCAACGGAGGCGACGACCTTTGCCTTGATGAGCCGTTCCGCT
>CAZCDK010000154.1:0-7186 GCA_964497285.1 uncultured Anaerolineaceae bacterium
CCACTCCCCTCTCTCGAAGCTACAGGCCTTCCCAGCGGTACCCGGATTCCACCCTGCGCACACGCCCGAGGGTGAGGATGGCGAAGTGGCCCCCGGTCACGATGGCGTTTCGATCGACGGCCAGTTGCGCCACCTTTGCCCGCGATCGCGTCGATTCCGCCGGATCGACATCCACCTGCGGGATCCAGGTGTGATGCTCCAGGTGCACCGGGTGGTGGGCTGCGTCGCCGAGGATGAGCAGATGCTCCCCTTGCGAGCTCACCATCACCGAGCAATGCCCGGGGGTATGACCGGGCGTTGGCACCATGGTCACGCAGTCCGTGACGGCAAACTCGCCGTCGAAGGTCTTCACGCGCCCGGCGGTCACAAGCGGTCCGACTGCTGCCCGGGCCGGCTTCGCGCCGGGACTCGCATCGGTCGCCGGTCCAGTCCAATAGTCGAGCTCCGTTTGCGAGATGTGAACCGTGGCGTTGGGGAACATGATCTCGCGGTCGTGGTCCGCGTCGGTATCCCAGCCGCAGTGGTCGCCGTGCAGGTGGGTGTGGACGAGCGCGTCGATCTCCTCCCGCTTCACGCCCAGTTCGGCAATGCGTTGTGGGAGTTCGCCACCGCCGGGAACGCCAAGCGCCTTGCCGCCAACGCCGAAGCCCGCGTCGACCAGGACCGTGTGCCCGTCGCCACGGATCAGGAATGTGCCGAAGTTGAACGGGACCGGTTGTTCCGGGTTCGTGATCCCGAGCGCGCGAGTCCACTCAGACTCCTCCACACCGTGGAAGAAGCCGCCAAGCGCCCGGTCGGGGGCGCCGTCGCTCAGAGCCGCGATTTCGAGCCCGCCGATGCGAAACGTTTCACTCAGCCTGGACATGCCTGCTCCTCGAAGATGTGTGTGATCGGATGGTACCCCCGCGTGCGATGACAGGGGACAGCATCCTCAGGCGAGAGCGCTGTGGATCGCGGCCGCAAGCCGCCGTCTGAACCCGGGATCCGCCAGGCGGCGAACGCGCTCACCTGTTTCGACGATAAAGCGATCGGCGCGACGGTCGCCGCCGATGAAGCGCAGGTTGTAGGCCCAGGTGTCGTGAAGGACCGACTGCCACCACATCTCGACCCCGCTCGAAACGGATGTGGGGTCCAGACTCGCATGTCGCCGATAGCCCCGCAGGTAGGCCTCGAGCAGGGGCTTCGCCAGCAGCCCGCAGTAGTCCAGCGCCCGCAGCAGTTCGAAGACCGGCGGCAGGTAGCCTGCCAGCTCCCAGTCAACAACCGCCGCAATTCCACCTGCGCTGTCGAGCAGCACGTTTCGCTCGTGATAGTCGCCATGCACGGGCTGCGTCGCCAGTCCGCCGAAGTCGGCGCAGGGCCGAGCCTCGGCTGATTCGACCAGGGCCAGCTGGAACCTCAGCTCGGGCTGGAGGCGGCGCATCTCCTCGCCCGGGGCCGGGTAGTAGCGGATGAGGTCGTCGATGCGGCTGAGCGCTTGCGCCGAGCGTTCGGTGTCCCAGGTGGCGCCGGTCTTCCCGTGCGGAAGCCCCGGGTCGGCGAATGCGGCGAGGGCGACGTGGATGCGACCCTGCATCTCGCCCAGGAGGTTCGCGTTCGGAGCGTCGATCGCGCCTCTCGTGAGCGTCCGCGCCTCGATCCACGGGAAGATCGCGACAAGCAGCCCACCTGACGCGTGAACCGTGCGACCAGCGGCATCGGCCAGCGGGGGGTTCACCGGGATGCCGCACGCGCCTGCCCGGGCGATCACGCGGTGCTCCATCTCGATCCGTTCCCGTTCCCGCTTCCGCTTGTGAATGCGAACGAAGAGCCGGCCACCGCGGGTCTCGACCCGATAGTTGTCGTTGAGCGCCGAATCCTGGACGGGGACGGGCTGGCCGATGGCCGCCGTCTCGTAGGTGGCGAGCACGGACGCGATCGCCCGGGCGTGCGCGGTTGGAATCCCGATTGAGAGCCGCGGTTCGCCGTTCACCGCGGGCGGAGGGCACGGCTGGCCGGCCGCGCCGCCTGCAGCCAGGCGGCAAGCTCGCCGAAGGTGACGAGCGAGGTCTCCACGATGTCCGGCGGAAGCTCCACAGGCCGGCCGTGGAGCAGGTCGTTGCGATTCCTCCAGAGCGAACGGATGAGCCGGGAGATGGCCGACTTCGACGGCCCGGAGTCGGCCCACTCTCGGGTCCGCTTGAGGACTGCATGCACAACGGGCGGGTCTTCCGCTGCCGGGGCGAGGAAGGCCGTTGCCGCCTCGGCCCCCACAGCTGCTTCGCCGAGCCGCTGGCAGGTCTCGTTTGCGAGCATCTCGAGTGACATGTAGAGATGCACGAGGCCAGAGCGTGTGTTGTCGGTGTAGAAGTCGGCGAGAGCGTCGAGGTAGAGCGAGGCCCAGACAGGGAGCCGCCCCCGGAGCACGCCGGCCTGGATCGCCGCCACGATCTCCGGATCGCCCGAGGCAAGAGACTCGGCCGGTGGGCCGTCCGGCTGCAGACCGCTGCCACCGAAGCACCGTCCCGACTGGATCGACCCGCCCTCGGCAAGCTGTTCCCAGAGAAACGCCCTGGCATGGCGCGTGGGGACACGACGGATCTGGGCCGTCCCGGTGACGTCGCGATAGTGCTCGATCACGAGGTTTAGCAGGTCGACGGCGACCGCCTGGGCTTCGGCCACCGGGCGCTGGTCGCGCGGCGAAGTGGCCAGGCCCGCGGGAATCTCAACCTCCACGATTGTGTTGTGAAGCGCGCCGAGATCGTCGCCTGGGACCGTGGCGTTGCCGCCGGTTTCGGCGGCCTGGGATGATCGCGAGGGAGTGATGGTGAATCGAACGGCACAATCGCCGTGCTCGCCGCGAACCGTGATTATCGCCCGGTTCAGCTCATAGAGCGGTGGAAGGATGCGGAACCTGATCCGCGTGAACACATTCATCACCAATTCCGATTGCCACGGTCCAAAGGTGTGTGAGCGATCATAGGGACGCACCAATCAAAGGTCCTCGCCCGCCGCGTCGACTCCCCCGCAACGGTCTCGCAGCAGGCACTCTCCACATCTTGGCCCACGCTTCCGGCAGAGGTGCTTCGCGTGCATCACGACGACGGCGTGGAATCGGGCCCAGAGATCGCGATCGATAGGGAGGGCACCAACGAAAAACTGCTGCCACTCCGCGTACGACGCCGCGGGGTGCGGTCCGGCGCGGAGACGGCCGAAGATACGCCTGGTGTAGGCGTCGATGACGAAGGCGGGCTTCCGGGCGGAGTACAGGACGATCGCGTCCGCGGTTTCCTCGCCGATGCCCCATGTTGCAAGCAGAAGCCGCCGAAGCTCCGGTGGCGGCAACCGGAGCACCGCTTCGAGCGAGCCTGCCCCGGCAATCAGGGCGAGGAAGGCGCGCAGCTTCTTCGTCTTCTGCCGGTATTGTCCACTGGAGCGGATGAGGCCTTCGAGTTCCCCGTCGGAAAGGCGGGACATCGCCTCCGCGGTCAAGGCGTCGGCGGCTCGCAGCCGTTCGAGCGCGCGCTCGACGTTGGCCCAGGCCGTGTTCTGCACGAGGATAGCGCCGGCTGCCACCTCGAACGGGTCGGCGTCGGGCCACCAGTGCCAGCCTCGCCAGGCGTGCATCGTGTCGAGGGTTTCGAAGACCGCGATCAGATCCTCGCCCGTGCCGGGTGGGGGTTCGGCGCTCATGCCTCCGAGCCGAGAACGCCGAAGTCCGCCCGGACGTCGGCCTCGCGCCGCCGTTCGGCGCCGAAGGTCCGCACCGTCACCGAGGCGATGATGGCGGCGCCACCCGCGACCGCCCAGAGGCCGGGCTTCTCGCCCAACGCCAGGAAGACCCATACGGGGTTGAGCACGGGCTCGATCATCCCGATCAACGATGCCTCCAGCGCCTCCACGTGGGCCATGCCGAATCCGAACAGGATGTAGGCGAGACCGATCTGGACTACGCCGAGGAAGAGCAGCGCGGCCATGTCGCTCGCACCTGGCGTGAAGGCGGAGGCCTCTCCGCGCGTGATGTTCGTGACAAGCAGGCCCAGCACGAGCATGGCGTTGCCCAGCACCATGGCCCGCGGCCGGGTCGTGGGCGTGCACGATGGTTGGCGCAGGAAGACGAGGAAGGCTGCGAACGCAACGCCGGAAGTGATTGCGCAAGCGTTCCCCGCGATGTCGTTCGCTTCAAGCCTCCCCACAAAGAACAGCCCCATGCCGCCCAGGGCCGCGGCGATCGTCGCGAGATCGAGGCGTGAAGGCCGTTCGTCGAGGAAGAACCGCCCGAGAACGAGCACGTAGAGAGGGGCTGTGTACTGAAGGAAGATGGCGTTGGCGGCTGTCGTGAGGCGGGTCGCACTTACGAACAGCAGCATCATGGCCGCGTAGCTGGTGGCCATCCCCCACGTCAGGCCATTGGCCCGCCACGGGACCAACCATCCCGGCCGGACCAGGACTGCGATCGTTGCCCCGGCGAAGAGCGACCGCCACATGGTGATGCCGAGCGCATCGAGCGAGACCCACTTGATGAAGAGCCCGCCGGAGCTCCAGAGGATGGCGGCGCCGAGCACGGCAACCAGTCCCTGCCGGTGGTGAGGTAGTTCCAGGAACGCCGATCGGGATGCGCGAAAGGAAGGGATGCCCACGTGCCGAGACTACACGCGTCAGCCGGTCAGGGGAAAACCCTGCGGCCGGCACCCGCGCACTTCAGACACCCCGCTCGGTTCGCCACCGCCTGATCCAGCCAGCATGCTGCCATTCATGGTCGCTCATCAGCCCCGCCTCGCCGTAGAGCGAAGGATCCAGCCCGCGGGGTGTTGCGGTCGAGATCGCACTCAGCAGTGCCTGCCGCGACGTTTCCAGCTCCCACCTCACCTGCTCCACCGGAAGGGCGCGTCGAAGGTCGTGCGCGATGGCGTTGAAAGCCGCGTCCTGTTCGCCAGTCATGCTCCAGGCAGACTCGTAGCCCGCGGAGATCCGGAGCACTTCTCCGGCTCGGATCTCGTCCCACGTGGCGATGTGGGCCAGGTGGTTCTTGACGGACCAGCCATCGAGCGACGGCGCGGTCAGCAGCTCGTCACTCAGGCCGTCGATCGCGGCCAGCAATTCCGCCCGCGTCGCCCGGTAGTGCCGGAGCAGGCTCTCCCTGTCCTCGGGCATCGCTAGTCCCCCGGCGAAACCGCTCCCCTGTCGGGAAACTTCCGTTCGAGGAAAAAGATGATCGCCGAGAGCACGAGGCCACCCATCGCGCCGAAGGCCATGCCCCACAGCACGTCCCTCGCCCCGATCTTGATGAACAGGTAGACCAGGAAGGTGGCGACAAAGCCGGTCAGGAAGTAGAGGCTCTGCCGGCGAAGGAAGCTCCACATGCGCTGGAGTATGGCCGCGCCGGTTGCGAGTGTAAAGGACCGCTATCCCAACTCCTCAGTTCACGATCGGGAGCGACGCTGTGGTCGTCGAGATGAACCAGTACGCCTGGCCACGCTGAAGCCGAACGAGGTTGTTCACGAAGGAAGGGAGCCCGGGCAGGTATCGCAGCCACTGCCCCGTCGCGACATCATATCCGTAGATGGCCGCGATCCCGGGCAGCCCGCGCAGCGCCTCGTCCGGCGAGGCGTCGTTGCCCGGCCAGGCCAGCAGGTTCGCGCCCGGCCGCAGTGGCAACGTCGAACCCGAGCCGTTGGCGCCGCTGGCCTGCGTTGGCGTCGATGTCGGCGTCGTTGCTGTCGTCGGCGATGATGTGGGCGAAGGCGTGCGCGTGGGCGTTGCCGCAGGCGTGCTCGTGGATCCGGAGGCGGGCGTGCCAGTCGGCGTGGGTGCCAGCGGCGTGCTTGTTGGCGGCGGCGTTGGCGTACTCGTTGGAGCCGGCGTGGGCGTGCTGGTTGGTCCTTGGGGCGTACTCGTCGGTACGGGGGTGGGCGTGCTTGCCGGCGCCGGCGTCGGTGTGTTGGTTGGCATCGGAGTCGGCGTGCTTGTGGGTGTCGGCGGTGCGCTGGTCGGCATGGGAGTCGGCGTGTTTGTAGGTGTCGGCGGTGCGCTCGTTGGTCCCGGTGGAGGTGTGCTGGTTGCCGCCGGTGGGGTGTTCGTTGGTGCCGGTGGCGGTGGCCCCCCGGTGCCGTCGTCGGTGGCTCCGAACTCGGTCGCCCAGTACCAGCCATAGGGGGAGCTCGCCAGGTAGTACCGCGCGATCCCGATCTGGCGATAGTAGCTGCCAAGCATGTTCGCGTTGTGCCCCGGTGACGCCTTCCAGGCGTCAAAGGCGGCCTGCGCCGTGGCCCATCCGCCGCCGGCGGCAAGATTCTCGCCTGCCCCCTGCGGATAGCCGCAGTCGATTGCACGGTTGTAGGGTGCGCGCCCGAGTGAATCCGTATGGGAAAAGTAGCCCTTGGTCGCCATGTCCTGGGTCATCCACGTCGCGGCGCGGTTCAGGTTCGTCGAGACACCCAGCGCGCCCAGTCCACTCTGAGTGCGGTACTGGTTGATGAGGCCGAGAAACGCCTGCTCCTCCGCGTCGAGGGACGTGTCACCGGTATCGCAGTTCGTGAGCGCGCGAACCGGGCCGGATCCCGCTGCCAGTGCCCCGAGTGCGACAAGGACAAGCCCCGTTGCCCCGACCATCGCTGCCAGCATGCGAGCCTGTAGCGGATTCCCCATCTTCCGTCACCATCAGTTCCCGGCCCGTGTGGTCGCAGGCCGTCAATTTGAACTTCGGCCTTGGCTGGGGAACGCCGAGTAGCCGGACGGTGAACAGGTGGCGGCGATGCGGAGACCGGGGCGAACCCGTGAGCGGCCGGGAGTCCGTGATCTGGCCCTGCCACTCGACGCGCTTTCGGCGCGTATTCCAACGCGTTTCTAATGGATTCGTTAAGTGGATTAGATTGACTCGTACTGGTTAAATCTCCTATTCTTAACGCCTTGGCAACCAGAGTGGCCACACAGTTTCGGTCCGGTGGAGCAGGCTGGTGATCGTCCGGCGATTCCGAAAGAACCCAACTGCGTGTGGTGCCCGGGAGTCACGTTGCTCGTGGGCCCTTTCGACCGATCTGGCGGTCTCCCACGACACCGCCGATGCCCGCTTCGGGACTTGCCTTCCGGACTAGCCAGGCACCGCACGACGGAGCAACGAAGCACTCGAGAAACGCCGGGCGCGCCCGGCGTGGTCGCCAACAAGACGGAGGAATCGATATGACACTCGCACTACACGGGAAGTCCG
>CAZCDK010000155.1:0-1728 GCA_964497285.1 uncultured Anaerolineaceae bacterium
GTAGCTCGAATTCGGCCAGTTCTCGGTTCAACTGCCTCCGGCCGACATCGCGAGCAACCGCCAGATCCGTGCGCGCCCTGTACTTCGACCAGTCCGTGTCGACTTTCGTCACACCGGTGACTCGGGAGAGCGCGTGGACGTATGCCTGATTCTCCCAATCCTGCAGCTCGATGATGGTTCCATCGACATCGAAGATCGCCACGCACCCGCACCGCTCGGTCATCGACGGCGGCCTGACTCCCCGGCGCCGGGGACGAGGTCGCCAGTGCGTTTCTTCGGCCGCCCTTTCTCAACGCGCACGGCGCACGCCTTGTACTCGGGGATGCGCGATTGGGGATCGTAGACGTTGTTCGTGAGGAAGTTCGCGGCGCTTTCGCGCAGCTTGACGAACGGCACGAACACGTTCCCGGGCTGGACTGCATCGGTGACAACGGCGATGCCTCGTAGCCGGCCCCGGCGAGAGAAGAGCGTCACTTCGTCTCCGCTGACAACGTCCAGAGAGGTAGCCTGTCCCGGGTGAATGGCGACTGGCACGCTGCTCGCACTCTCCATCAGGCCCTGGACGCGCCGGGTTAGCGTGCCGCCGTGCCAGTGGTACAGGACGCGGCCCGTGCTCAGCACGAGTGGGTACTCGGCATCCGGTAGTTCTGCTGCCGCCTGCCGCTGCCGCACAGGCACGAACTTACCGAGCCCGCGAGGGAAGCTGTCTGAATACAGCAGAGGGCTCCCGGGGTGGCCCGGGTCCGGGCACGGCCACTGGAGCCCGCCCTCGCGTTCGAGCCGCTCATAGCTGATGCCTGCCAGGAAGGGCGTCAGCCGTGCAAGCTCGGCGAATACATCGGCCACGGATGCGTAGGTGAACTGGCGCTCATCGAGGCCAGCCTTGCGACACATGCGGCGGGCAAGATCGCAGATAATCTCCCAGTCCGCACGGATCTGGCCAACCGGAGGAATCGTGCGGCGAATCCTTTGCACGAGCCGCTCGGTGTTGGTGAAGGTGCCGTCCTTCTCGGCGAAGGAGCAGGCAGGGAGCACGACGTCGGCGAGCTCCGCGGTCTCGTGAAGGAAGATGTCCTGAACGACCAGGAAGTCGAGCGCCCGAATGGCCTCGGTGGCGTGGCGGAGATTCGGCTCACTGAGGAGCGGGTTCTCGCCCACGATGTACATCGCCCGGATCCGGCCTGAAAGGATGCCTTCGACCATGTCGGTCGCCTTGAGACCGGCCGCGCGCGGGATCTTGGCACCCCAGGCTGTCTCGAAGGGCGCCACGAGTTCGTCCGTCATGCGCTGGTAGCCAGGCAGGAAGTCGGGGATGCAACCCGAGTCGCCGCAGCCCTGGACGTTGTTCTGTCCTCGCAGCGGCGAGACTCCCGAGCCCGGGCGGCCGAGCTGCCCTGCCAGCAAGGCGAGGTTGATCAACGCATGAGCGTTGTCGGTCCCCTGCGTGTGTTGGGTGATGCCCATACCCCAGACGAGGCAGCTCCCGGGACGATCGGACGGGGGGTGACCGAGTGGAGCGGGCGGCCGGGCGTAGAGCAACGCCGCCTCTCGCAGAGCCGCGACCTCCACGCCGCAGACCGTCGCGTACTCCTCGACCGAGCACTCGCGGACTGCTGCCAGCCAGGGGTCGAAGTCCTCTGTGCGGGCGGCAATGAACGCCGCGTCCTCGATCCCAGCATCGAGGATGGCCCGGGCCATGCCGTGCAGGAGCGACACGTCGGTCCCGGC
>CAZCDK010000155.1:1738-7125 GCA_964497285.1 uncultured Anaerolineaceae bacterium
GTAGTCGCACATATCGATCCGCTTCGGGTTGACGACGACGAGCCTTGTGCCGCGCGTGTCGATCGCTCGACGCATGCGCGAAGCGATGACCGGGTGGTTCGAGCCGGGATCGCAGCCAACAAGCACAATGCAGCCGGCCGCTTCGAAGTCGCTGTAGGAGTTGCTGGTGGCGCCACTTCCGAGTTGTTGAAGCATCGCCTCGACGCTGGGCGAATGGCAGAGCCGTGTGCAATGGTCGATGTTGTTGGTGCCCATCACTGCGCGCATGAACTTCTGCTGGATGAAGGCATCTTCATTGGTGGCCTTGGCACTTGCGAAGCTGCCAAACTCCTCGCGGTGGGCCGAGAGGCGGCGGGCGACCAGGTCGAGCGCCTCATCCCAACTGGCCGACGTCAGGCGCCCGTTCCGGCGAATCAGCGGTGCGGTAAGCCGGTCCGGATGGGATGCGAACGTCGTCCCAAACCGGCCTTTCACGCAGAGCATGCCAACGCTGGACGGATTGTCCGGTTCGTCGTCAACCCATGCGATGCGGTCGTGCTCGTCCACATCAATCGCTATGCCGCATCCAACGCCGCAATAGGGGCAGGTGCTGTGCACGCGTCGGTTCACGGATACACATCCGTTTTCGGCCGCAACGCCGAGGTTGGGCAAGCAGCCACGCATGACCCGCACGCGGTGCAGATGGACTGGCGGAAGGTCACATCGGCGCCCGCGGTTACCCGGGTCTTGGTCGCCCGCCCGGAGAGTCCGATCGCACCTATGTGTTGCAGGTCCTGGCAGGCGACGACGCAGCGCCCACAAAGGATGCAGGCTGCCTCGTGGAAGGAGAAGAACGAGCCGCTCGCGTCCTCGCGGTCGCGGTCGCGAGGGTGGTAGCGGAGTACGTCGGCGGCATCGCGGGCGAAAGCCTGGGCAGCGAGATCCGAGCACGGCCCGCCGGTGTGTTCGTCATGACTCGGTCCCATGCCCGCGGTCAGTTCGAGAACGCCCCGGCGGATGCGGACGACTTGCGGCGTCTCGGTGTCGACGCGCGCGACGGATGTGGCGGGGACGGAACAGGCCGCGACGATCCGGCCATCGGCTTCGACGAGGCAGGTCCGGCAGGCACCGATCACAGGCAGGTTGTCGTCCTTGCACAAGTGGGGGAGATCCACGCCCGCCGCGAGGACAGCGTCGAGCAGCGACCCGGCCGGTTCGAACTCGCTGCCGTTGATGAGAATTGTCATTGGAAGAGCTCCGGCCAGAAGTGGAGCGCGGAGCGGATGGGGCCGGGAGCCATCTGCCCGAGCCCACACAGCGATGCGGTGCCGATCACTTCCAGCAGCTCGTCCAAGCCTTCGAGCTGGCGTGAGGCGAGCATCTCGAGGGCTCGCGGGAGTCCCTCGCGGCATGGCGTGCACTTCCCGCACGACTCGGCGGCATTGTAGGCAGCCATGGCGAGGGCCGCCTGGCGAATGCTGGAGGGCGAATCGAGAAAGACAAGCCCGCCCGACCCGGTCACTGCGCCGGTCGCGTGGAGCGAACCTGGAAGCAAGGGCACACCAAACTCCGAGGGGGGCAGGAACCCTCCCGAAGGCCCGCCGGCCAGCACCGCTGTCACATCGCTGCTGGCCGGCCCGCGCGCGAGCTCCAACACGTGGTCGATTGTGGCGCCCATATCGACTTCGTAGAGCCCGGGCCGTTGGACCCGGCCACTAACACTGAGCAGCTTGGAACCGGGTGCCTCGGGCGTTCCCCGCGCGCGAAACGCGTCGGCACCATCGCGGAAGATCACGGAGAGGTTTGCGATGGTCTCGACGTTGTTGACCACGGTCGGCATGCCCCAGAGCCCGGCCTCGACCGGGTATGGAGGCCGTATGCGGGGCGCCGGCCTCCGGCCTTCGATGGCGTTGAGCAGCGTTGTCTCCTCGCCCAGGACATAGCCGCCGCCACCCGCGAGGATGCTCGGGCGGCCAGGAAGGGCGTCGGCGAACGCATCCAGAGCGGCCTCAAGCTCCGTACGGGCAAGTCCAGCTGTGCCATTGATGAACACGATCGTCGCGGCGGGCGCGATGACGTGCATCGCGATCGCGAGCCCTTCAACGAAGCGTCGGACCCTCCGGCCGAGGATGCCGCGGTCCTTGAAGACGCCGGGTTCACCTTCTTCGGCGTTGACCACGAGGGCGACGGGCCTTCCCTGGGCGAGCGCGCTTGCCCATTTGCGAGCCACCGGGAAGTAGGCGCCGCCACGTCCTCGCAACCCCGCTCGTTCAATCAACGCGAGTGCAGCTCGGTGTTCCATGGCCCGCGCATGGTCCAGACCCTGCCAATCGAAGACGTCTGGAGCGAGGACCGGCCCCGCCTCGCGGATGGCAAACTCGTGGAACGGGCCGTCGTGACCCGCGACGGGGGCATCGTAGCAACGCGCCTGGCAGCCAGTGGCCCCGGGAGACGGTCCGGTCGCCGCCCCGGCAAGGACACAGGAAAGCCCTGCGCAATGGCGGTCGCCGGGAGGGATCGGATTGAATTGGAAGTCCGGGCACGATGCGGCCACTTCCCAGGCACGCGCCACCGGAATCCCGGCCAGCCGGGCGGACTCGGCAACGGCTGCGGGCAACATCACACCATCGCGGGAGAACGCTTCGTGCAGTGCCGACAGGAGGTCGCTCGCGGGGGGCCGCGGTGAAGTCATGAACGGATGGTAACGAAGTCTGGACCTGCCTGCTTAGTGCCGCTTGCTGGCGAGCGGCGGATGGAACACTACCGGCATGGACACGACGGTTCGTCGGAACGGTGGAACGGGCTCCTGGCAGGCCTTCATGAACGCCGAATCAACGATATCGAGAATACCTTTGGTCCGGGCCTCATGCCGAACGAAGGCAACGGTGGCCGAGACTGTAGCCTCAAACCCCGGCCAGTCCTCACAGCGCAGGACGCGAAGATGCCGGGACGACTCGTTCCATTCAACGATCAGCCTTGGATGCGACCCGGGCCCCGCGCAGAAGCGCGTGTAGCCGCCCAAGTACTCCTTGGTGAGGTGCAAGCCTCGCGTAGCCGGTTCGAGCCCCGCACGGTGCAGGCCTTCCCACAGCTCGCCTAGCGCAATCAGGAGCCGAAAAGCCACATCGCCCGTGTCAGCATGCACGTTCGCTTCTCCAGATCGTGGGCAGGTGCGCCCGGGTCCGCCCACTCGACGAGGGGGATTCTACGCCTGCTAGTTCGCGATTGCACAATCATTGTCTATGACAGTGATAGATGTCATCACTTCCCGAACGAAGTCGCCCGTTTGCGCTTCGAGACGGCTCGATCCGGCCGGCCAGGCTGGCCTCGATCTTCACAATCGCAGGAGGATTATCGAGCCGCTGAATGGTAGCATTGGCACCGCCCCGGGAGGGCCGAGTGCCGCAAAACTGTGCCGTTTGCCAACATCTTCAGAAGCCTGGCAGTGGGTCAACCAGCCTCATTGGCCTGCTCACGAGTCTTGAATGCATCCTTCGCCTGGCTCAGGCAAGGCTGGACGACGGCCCGCAGGGCAAGCCTCATGTGATGGCGCACGTGTGCGCGGAACATGTCGTCGATATCTACCGCGGCCGCGTGCCAGGCGTGGCCATGGCCTGGCGGGCTGCGACAAGGGCCTGAGAGCCCTCGCCCGTTGACCCGGCCTGCGGTCGTTCCTACGATGCCACTGTGTTATCCACTCAAGGGTTCATCGTCCCAAAGGAGCCTCCGGGCTTTCGGGTGACCGCTCCCCGGCGGAGGCTTCTCGAAGCCATAAACGCCTCAACGGCTCCGTTCACGGTCGAAGACCTCTGCGCGGCGGTGCCAGATGTGGGGCGGGCGACGGTCTTCCGCACGATGAAGCTCCTCCAGGACCGCCTCCTCGTTTGTCGCGTTCCCCTTGAGGACGGCTCGGTCCGTTACCAGGTGTCTCGCGGTGGTCACCACCACCACCTTGTCTGCAGCAAGTGCCGGGCGGTAGCGGAATTCAACGATCCAGACCTCGACAGCCTGATCCAGAGAAACGCAGGAAAGCAGCGCTTCGCGCTGGCAAGTCACAGCCTCGAGCTCTATGGCCGCTGTGCGAAATGCACGAAGTGACGTCCGGTCCCGCATCGCCCGGCGTCTCCGCCGTGAGTTGCGCGTCATCGCTCAGACTTCGGCCCCGGGCAGGTTCCAGGCGGGATATCGGCCAGTCCGCGTGGCAGCGCTAGCCGCCGAAGTCCCGCAGGAGGGTCTTCATGCCCGGCTTGAACACCACCTTGCCATTCAGCACCACGATCTCGCTGTTGAGGAAGAGCTGGAGGGCCCGGCTGAGGACGCGGGCCTCGAGCGCGCGGCCTTTGGCCCGGACGTCGGCGACGGTATCGACGCCCACATCGATGTGGAACACGTCCTGGAGGATGATCGGGCCGGCATCGAGCTCCTCGGTAACGAAGTGCCCCGTGCAGCCGGTCACGCGCACACCATCCTCCCAAGCCTGGCGATATGGGTTGGCGCCGGGGAAGTAGGGCAGGAGCGACGGATGGATATTGATGATGCGGCCTGCGTAGGGGTCAACGACCGTCGGCGAGAGAATCTGCATGTACCGGGCGAGCACAACGACATCGATGCGCGCAGCATCGAGCTCACGCACGATGAATTGCTCGTGGGCCGCCTTGTCGTCGCTCGGGAGCCACAGGAAGGGGTTACCGGCGGATTCGGCGACAGGGCGCAAGCCCTCGTGGTTACCCAGAACGAGAGCGAGGTCGCCATTCAGTTCGCCCGCCCTGGCGTCGGCAATGAGCCCTTCGAGGCAGTGGGGCTCCCGGGTCACCAGGACGGCGACACGCTTGCGTTCGCGCTTGTTGTGGAGCGTGACGCGGATCTCCATGCCGATCTCGCGACCGATGGCCAGCAATCCTGTTACCAGTTCGTCCAGGCTCACGGCTGCCTCGGTGATATCGATCAGCATGTCCATGAGGAACTGGCCGCGCACGACACGCTGTTCGATGTCTTCGATATTGATATCGCGTTCCGCGAGGTGCGTGCTAATGCGTGCGACGACGCCTTTTTGGTCGCGCCCAAGCACGCTCACGATTGCAAGAACCCTGGCCATTTGTCCCTCGAAGGAGATGCGGAGGCTTCTTCCGGTGGCCTTCCAGAATAGGACGCGATGGTTCAGGGGTCGACCGGAGGCAACGATTGGCGGTGACGCCTTCGCCGAAGGAGCCCGGGTTTGGCCTTTCACCGCTAGCGATAGGATAATCGGACAGATCCATCGAGTCGCCGGTGGGCGTATCGCATGGAGTGAGGCAATCGGCAGGGGCTGAATGGAAGGCTTGCCCCACTAGCCGCTGGCTCTGGCACCTCGGGCGCACCCGGGCGCGGGGCGCACAGGCTTCCGTGGCCAGGCGGAGGGCCGGTTCGAA
>CAZCDK010000156.1:0-7124 GCA_964497285.1 uncultured Anaerolineaceae bacterium
GACCAGATCGACATCCATCGAGCAGCGCTCTATATTCGGTCCGGCAATGCAGCCAGGCTCGCGAGATGGCCGGGCGACGACGCCGGCAGCAGGAGGACTTGCATGACTTCGGAGGAAGGCCGGGCATTCGAGATCCACGGCTCAGGTTGGTACAGTCAGGCTCTCGACTACCAGGTTGTTGTCTACGAACCGAACCACGAAGCGCACGTCGCGAAGATCACGATGAACCGCCCGGAGAGCATGAATGCGCTCAGCCACCAGCTGCGGGCGGAGCTGTTCCACGCAGTCAAGGTCGCCGAGCGGGACAACGACATCAACGTCATCATCATCAAGGGGGCAGGGCGCTGTTTCAGCGCTGGCTACGACCTCGCCGGGGGCAACCGCGGCGTCGAGGAGCCTGACTTCGGCTCTCAGTATGTCGGGAGCGGCCACTGGGCGCGGTACCTGATAAACCAGTACTGGCAGATCTGGGAGCTGTCGAAGGTCGTCATCGCCCAGACCCACGGCTACGTGCTGGCCGGGGCGTCGGAGTTGTGCTCTGTTTGCGACCTTGTCGTCTCGACTCCAGACTGCCAGTTCGGCTATCCACCGATGCGCGCGATGGCGGCCCCGGACCTGATGTGGTTCCCCTGGCTCCTGCCCAAGCGGAAAGCCGCCGAGATGACCTACACCGGCGACAGTATCACCGGTCAGGATGCCCTTGAGCTGGGGATGGTCAACTACTGCGTGCCGCAAGACAGCATCGACGAGTTCACCGAGACCTTCGCGAAGCGCGTCGCGCTCATCCCCTGGCAGATGAACACCATCCGGAAGCGCGCGTTCCAGAAGGCCTACGAGTTGATGGGATTCCGCGAGGCGCTGGAGATCTGCGCCCTTATGCAGGAGCAGTTTGGCTCCACCGACAAAGTCAGGGAGATGTCGGAACTGATGCGGAGGGTGTCGCTACGCGAGTACTTGACCGTCCGGGACCAGCCCTACCGTGACTACCGGACGGCGGAGCAGGCAATTCTCGACCGCGCCAAGCGAGAAGGAGACACGCCCGAGAGCGCTGCGCGGGATACGGGGCGCCCGGGGTAGCGGCTCGCGAGACGGGCGGACTGAAGCGCCGGTTCGGCGCGTCCGGGTGCCGGGCTCCTACGGTGCCGCGCGGATCTCGCCGGCAGGCACGACGCGGTAGCTCCGCTTGTGGTAGTTGCCGTCGCGGGCAACGAAGTCCAGGGCGCGACCATCGTCGAGATGGAGCATGAGGGGCTGTTCCGGCGGAACCGCTCCGCTCAGGATGGTCACTGTCCCCGTCATCGATCGGAACCCGGCGACTGGAATCGAGCCACCGAAGGTCTCGAAGACGAACGTTCCTTGCTCCTGCTCCAGGCGGTACTCCACGCGCGCCACCGGTTGACCACCGAAGAGGACGTCGCCCGTGCCCGTGATCAGATGCACGACCCGGGGTTGCTTTCCGGTCATCTTTGCGGACCTCCCGGCGCGCATCCTCGTTCGCGCCGGGACATTCTTGCGCGTTCGAACGGCGAATGCACCAATGCGTCCGGTTGTCCGCTCGTCGGCCCTGGACCGAACGCCGCCGCCGCGCTCGCGGGGCCGCGGCTCCCGCCCCGGTGCCCCGACAACGGCGGCGTCACAGGTGCCGGTTGGCTGAACGTGAGGCCAGGCGGCCTGCTCAGCGGACCACCGGCCTTGCGACGTAGATGTCGGCTTCGACCATGCTGCCGTCCTTGAAGAAGTGGTGAGTGAAGTACACGTTGCCTGCGCTGTCCATCGATGCCTCGCCCGCAAAGCCCGAGAACATCCGCTCAGGCGCGCGCCAGGTCCCTTCGACCAGCCTTGAGCGCCACAGCTCCGGTGCGCCGGCCATCCTCGTGAACCAGAGCTGCGAACCGTCGGGTGACACGAAAGGCCAGCCGTCGCTCCCCGGCGAATTGACCGCGGCGACGTTTTCCGGCGGACCCCACGCGCCACCGACCAGGCGTGAGACCCAGATGTCGTAGTCCCCCCGCCCACCAGCCCTGCGTGAGTGGAAATAGAGCTCGCGTCCGTCGGTCGTGATATGGAGTTCCCCAACTTCGAAGGAGGGGTCGAACAGGGCCTGCCTCCAACCGCGCCAGCGGCCGTCCTTGAGCTCAGCGGTGTACCATCTGACGCCCGTGCGGCCGTCCCTGGCAGAACAGAACCAGATCCGCTCGTCGAGGACAAACTCGCAGCCGTCGAGCGCGAGCTTCCCGGCATCCTGGAGTACGACGCGCTCGGGCTGGCCCCAGGCGTCCTCTACCCGATGGGACACGTAGATCCCGGTCACGCGATCGTTCACCTGCTGTTCCGGGGTCTTCTGCGGGTCCGGTGTGAACCAGAAATACAGGGTGCGACCGGATGGGAGGACGAATGCGGAGTCCTCGGCGCCGGCGGTGTTGATGGGATATGGCAAGGGGACCGGGTCGCCGTAGTCGGCGCTGTGTGACTTCGGCGGGTAGGAATCCTCCGCGGGGGTGACTTTCGCATGGCTGGCAGGAACCAGGCTTTTACGGTTCGGCGCTGGCGCAATCGGCTCACTGGCGCAAGCACCGAAGAGAATGAGGATCGCCACCAGAGACCGCAGCACAAGCCGCTTCACCTGGCGCAGCCCCCTCCCGGCGGGGCCGATCTGCCCGTGGCGGCGCGCTGTCCCTGAAGCGCTGGCGGACAAGTCTCAGTCGCGCAGGTCGGGCGGGAGGAGACGGGGAAGGTCGTGGCGCATGCCTATTCCCTGTCTTCGCGTGCGGGCGTCCGCGCCGTGACCACCTCGGTCGGCCAGGTTTCGCTTCCGCCGCAATACGTGCGTTCTACACTGGTGAACCCGGCGGCCCGCAGGAAAGAGGCTGCGAGGACGGGTCGACAGCCCCCGAGCCGGACGGGATCCTCGAGGTAGCGTGCCTTCCAGTTCTCCGAGAACGCAGCGTCGTCGCCTTCCCCCTCCGTCAGGTTCGCGAGAACGATGCGGCCGCCCGGCTTCAGGACCCGGCGGAACTCGTTGAGGATGAGGCGGATGTCGGGCGCCGGGATCAGGTCGAGCATGTAGCTGTTGAAGAGGCAGTCGAACACCTCTTCCCGGAACGGGAGAAAGCGGGCGTCGGCGAGGAGAAGGGGAACCGAGTTGGCGCCGATGCCGTTGAGACGCTCGCGCGTGAGGGAGACCATCCCGGGGGTGAGATCGACGCCGACGATGCCGGGAGGCCCCGTTCTCCTGGTCTGTTCGACGATGCTGATGCCGGTACCGACAGCGACCTCGAGATATGCCTCGCCCGGCAATCGCGACATGGCATCGAGGGCGAGAGCCTTGGCCCGGGCTTCGTACTGAGCCGTCGCGCCGTCGTATGCGGGTGCGGCGTTGCCGTAGAACGCCTGGATGTCTCGCTTACTGAGGGGCACGTCGAGCAGGCGGTCTGTGCCAGCCATGGGAGCCTCCGAGGTCCGGCGCCGTCGCCGTATCGCCGATTGGCGGCATTATGCACCCGCCGATGGGGCACGCGCATGCCGCCGCCGGGCGCGGACGGTGGCTTGCGGACCGCCGGATCGTGGGTCAACGAGCTTACCGGACCCGATGGTCGTTGCTGCGCCCTGCCACGATTGGTCCCGGCCAGGATCGGGGCCGCGACGGGCTGAGCGCCGTCCGTGAGCGGTGTGGCGTGGGTGGCGGCCGTCAGGCGTCTGGGAGGGCTGCGAGGGCCTCCTGGTCCTCGATCGCGGTGACGAAGCGGCCAAGCATCTGCTCAAAGAGGTCGACGGCGCGCTGGTTGGTGGTGGGCAGGGTAGCACCGTTGATGATGCCAATGCCGGTCATGACGGCGAGGCAAGCGCGATAGTCCTGGCGGAGCTGATCGAGCGAGTACCCGTTGACACCTCCCGCGCAGAGGAGGTCGTGATACTCAGCAATCAGGTCGCGCTCGTGCTTGCGGCGGGTTTCGACGTCGAAACAGCCGGCAATGAAGTAGGCGAGGTCGTAGGCGCACCAGCCGCGGTTGGGGCTCTGCCAATCAAAGACGATGAGGGGGCGGGAGCTGGCCTCGGCGCCAAAGAACATATTGTCCGGACGGAAGTCGCCGTGCGCGATGGTGAGGGGGTTTCTGGCGAAGCGATCGAGCTGGGCGACGATGCGCCGATGGAGGGTCGGGCCGGAGGTCTCCATCTCGGGGGTAAGCACGTGGCCGAAGCGCTGGATGTAGAGGGGCCAGCATTGCTCGTAGGCCGTGAGCATGGCGTTCCGAACCAAAGCATCGCCCGTGACCATCCAGGAGATCTCGTCGAGGCGGGGGTGTTGCCACCAGCTTGAGTGGAACCTGGCGAGCGCGGCAAGGGCGAGGCGGGCCTCGGCGGAGGTGCAGCCGGTTACCTGGTCGCCGAAGCGGCCCGCGCCGGTGAGGTCTTCGAGCAGGACCACGGACTGCCCGGCGCCGGCGTCGTAGTCGGCGAAGTAGCAGGCGGGGACATCGATGCCCGAACTAGCGGCGAGCTCGTTGTAGAAGCGGACTTCGCGCTCGTACAGTCCGTAGAGATTGCCGACCTGGCGCGACCCCGGGTCCGGGGATGGAAACTTGACGAACATCGAGCGCGGCGCAGCGGTGGTGCCGCCTTCATATGCCACAGTCAGGCGGGCAACCAGGCCGATGAAGCCGATGCCTTCGCCGACGATCTGGGACGAGATCGAGGTGACGCCTACGTCTTCCTTCAGCACCCCGCCTTTGCGAAGGGCGCCTGTCAGCCACGATGGTGTCATCTCCTCGGGAACGGTGGGAAGGGTGGTGGCGGTCATGAGTGCACCTGCGCGGGGGAATGCGTGCCAATCTACGTTACGCGTGTGGGGCCGGTCAAAGCCCGCCTGGCCGGAGGGGCCGGATCAGGCAAGACCCGTGGCGCGGCGGTGTTCGGCCATGGTGCAGCGATCCTGGGTGGTGATGAGCCCGGCCTCGCGAGCCCGGGCGAGTCCAGCGTCGTTTGTGATGCCTTGCTGGAGCCAGACGACCCTGGCTCCGATGGCGATGGCATCGTCGATGATGGGACCGGTACGGCCGGACCGGACGAAGACGTCGACGACGTCGATCGGGAACGGGATTGCGCGCAGGTTCGGGTATGCCAACTGGCCAAGGACTTCAACAGCGGGCTGCTGGAACGGGACCGGCACGACCTGGTAGCCGTGAGCTAGCAGGTAGGCGGCGATCCGGTGTGCCGGGCGTTCCTCGCGGGCGTCGAGGCCGACGACGGCTATGGACCTGGCGCGGAGGAGGGCGTCAACAGCTTCGTCCACGGTTGTCCTGTTCCACGGACTTCGCCCGGCGGCGGGGCGAGCGGGATGGCCTGGGAGGCGCGACCGGGTCGCCTGTTTCGGCGTCAACTTCCACGAGATCCCAGCCTTCGGGGATGTGAATGGTGGTCCCGGCGAGGGCGGCGATCGCCTGGGCGACGGCGAGTGTGCGGTCCATGCCGTCGATCTGTCCGCGGGCGGGCACGGGGGTGTGTGCGAGCGTAAGCCGACGACCGTTCGTCTTGACGAGGGTGAGCGTGAACTGGCGGAGGTCGTCGGGGAGTTCCTGCCAGCGGACAGCTTCGGCGCCTTCGACTGTGATCTCCAGGTGGTCGACCTTCTCGAAGGGCACGAGTTCCTTCGTGCCAACGCCCATGCCCAGGTAGCCCTGCTGCCAGGTGGCCGAATTCTTGGCGGCATCGATGATGACGTCGGCGCCAACCACCGAGTTGACGAGGGACATGACCGAGAGGGGCACCAGGAAGAGCATCCCCAGCAGCATGGCGACCAAGGCCCACAATGGAAGAGCGCCGCCGGTAGTCGCCATCAGGTAGCCGGAGCCTGCTGCCAGCCCGAGTCCAAAGAGCGGGAGGACGACGGTGCCTCGGGCCGACCGGATTTCGACCTTGCCGTTGCCGATGACCGCCACGCTGCGATGCAGGAGCACCTGGCGACGCCCATCGCGACGGGGGATCACGACGTGCGAAGGGAGGGGAACGTCGGCCACGGAACAAGGGTACAGGACGGAGAAGGCATGAGGCATGAGCTGGGCATGGCGAGCGCCGGGTCGTTGCTGGCGCGGTAGAATCTAGGCCTGCTCGTGCTTGTGGCGAGTATCGAACCGGAGTGTGCGTTGAGATGGAAGAGACTCGGGTCGTGATTTCGGGTTCGGGGCGGATGGGGCGGCAGGTTTGCGAGGCGCTTGCCGGGGCCGAGGGATTGACGCCGGTGGCGTTCCTGGATGGTCTCGCTGCGGGCTCGATGATTGAAGGATTGCCGGTCTGCACGCGCGCGGAGGCGTGTTTCGCGGAGACGAAGCCCGGGGTCGTGATCGACTTCAGCAATGCGGCCTGGACGCCCGGCCTGGCCGAAGCGGCAGTCTCGCGTGGGGTTCGAATGGTAGTCGGCACGACCGGCCTTGCGCCGGAGTTCATGGCGTGGTTCGAGCGGGAGGCGAAAGAGCGGAAGGTGGGGGTTGTGGTCGCAGCTAACTTCGCTGTGGGCGCGGTGTTGATGATGCACTTCGCGCGCCAGGCGGCCCGATTCTTCGAGAACGCGGAGATCATCGAGCTTCACCATGACCAGAAGGTCGATGCGCCCAGCGGGACGGCCAAGACGACGGCGGAGCTGATGCGCGCGGCGCGTGACGAGCCGTTTGTCTTCCCTCGAACGGAGAAGGAGACGATCCCGGGAGCACGTGGCGCCGAGTACGGAGGGATCGCGATCCACTCGGTACGGCTACCCGGACTGGTGGCGCACCAGGAGGTGATCTTCGGCGGGCTGGGGCAGACGCTGACGATCCGGCACGACACAACCGGGCGCGATTCGTTCATGCCGGGTGTCATCGCGGCCACGCGGGCGGTGATGGACCTCGATCATCTGGTGGTTGGTCTGGACGCGCTGTTTGGGCTGAAGGCTGAGTAGGACTCGATGTACAGGGAGCTGACGGCGGAGGACCATCGACGCATCCTTGTCATCGAACCGGAGCAGGTACCCGATGTGCTTCTGCTCGTGGGGATGTTCGCAATCGAGGCCGGTGCCGGGCGATTCGCGGCGTACCTCGAAGACCCCATGGCGTTGCGCTCTCAAATGGGCTACCTCGGTGGGTATCATGGCC
>CAZCDK010000157.1:0-270 GCA_964497285.1 uncultured Anaerolineaceae bacterium
GCGCCAATCGGTCTCGCCGCGGTGCATGAGAGCAAGGATGTCCTTGGCATCGACAATGCCGAGGATGTGGTCGAGGTCGTCTTCGAAGACCGGATAGCGCGTGTGCTGGTGGGTCTCGATGACTGAGACGAGTTCCTCAAGGGTCGCGGTGACGCTGATGGAGGCCATCTCGGTTCGGGGCACCATGATCTGATCGGCCTGGATGGCACTGAATTCGAGTGCTCGCCGGGCAAGGAGCAGCTCCGAGGTCGAAAGCAGCCCGGCTCGCGC
>CAZCDK010000157.1:280-7121 GCA_964497285.1 uncultured Anaerolineaceae bacterium
CCACCCATAACAGCCAATTGGCGCGTTCGATGGTCTTCGGGTCCTGGATGATGAGCCGCCCTCCGTGCCGCCGGCTGAGCTGGTGGCTCAGGCCGGTGGCCTGGCGCACGAGGCGCGCCTTTTCCAGTGCCCGTTGGATGATCAACTCCAGCTCCTCAGGGGGGACGTTGGACTCGCGCTCGCCCATGGCGCGGATGCCCAGCGGACGTACCACGAGGCGCCCGGCCTCGTTCAGGACCCAGACGAAGGGGCGGAACACGCGGCTAAAGACCGCGATCGGCATTGCGACCCACAGCGCGGTGTCCTCGGAGCGCTGAAGGGCGAGGCTCTTCGGCGCGAGTTCGCCGAGGATGATGTGGAGGCTCGTGATGAGGGAGAAGGCGACGGTGACGGCGGTGGCGTGGGTGGCGGCATCGGCGGCCCAGCCCCCCATGGCAGCGTCGATGGGCGGTTCGACGATGGTGGCGATGACAGGCTCGCCCAGCCAGCCAAGGGCAAGGCTCGACATCGTGATGCCGAGCTGAGTGGCCGCGATGTAGCTATCCAGGTCGTGCAGGGAGGCCAGCAGGAGACGAGCGCGCGACTGGCCCTGGCTCGCGAGCTGTTCGACGCGCGTGCGCCGGACCGCCACGTAGGAGAACTCAGTGGCCACAAAGAGCCCGTTCGCAGCGACGAGCGCCAGCACCGCCGCGAGCCCCAGGATAATGACCGCGGGATCAGACATCGCAACCCCCTTGCGAGGCACATGGTAGAGGAGGGAGGAGGGAGGAGGGAGGAGGCGGCTGGCCGCGTACCGACTACCGACAACCACTACCGGCCACTGGTCCCCTCAGTGGAAGAGGGCACGGTAGGCGGGGCTGGAGAAGAAGTCGTCGAGGATGGTGTGGGTATGGGGGGGCACGGTGAGCGTTTCGGTTTCGGTGGGCGTGAAGTAGCGGAAGGCCTGGCCCTCGTTCACGTCGAGCATGGCTTCGTCGATGTCGGCGTCGATGTAGTAGACGTGCTGGACATCGACGAGGGCGGTGGGAAGGCCGGCCTCGCGACGGTAGACGCGGAAGAGCCTGAGGTTCTCAAGAAGGTGGCCGGTCTCTTCTTCGAATTCGCGGAAGGCGGCGGCGTCCGGTGACTCGCCGGGGAGGAGCATGCCGCCTGGCAGCGACCAGTGGCCGGGGAAACGTGCGGCCGGGAGGTCGGCATCACGCAGCTGGAGCAGAACCCGGCCCCAGCGGTCGAGTTCGATGACGCAGGCGCCGGCGCGGGATGGAGCCTTCGTCGCGAGCGTTCCCCGGTACGCGTCGCTCGCCACGAAGCGCTCGATCACGGATCGGGTGCGCGGATCTATCGGCAAGTGCTGAATCTCCGCCGGCGTCCAGAACTGAAGGGCAAGTCCCTCGCCAACGTGGAGGTCTCCCGGGGCCACGTCGTCATCGGCAAAGAAGACGTGCACGCGGTCGGCAGGCATGCCGGGGAGTTCGGCCCGGCCGAAAGTCGCGAGGAAACGGAGCCGTTGGAGTGGGACGCTCGTCTCTTCCTCAAACTCTCGCAGAGCTGTTTCCCGGGGCGATTCGTCGCCTTCGCGCCCGCCTCCCGGGATGGCCCAGCGTCCGTAGCCCGCCGGGGGCACGTCGTCGTCGCGCTGCTGGAGAAGCAGGCGGCCTTCGCGGTCGAAAAGGAGGACGAGGCTTCCTTCACCGTCGCCGAGAGGGTCGATGCCAGACATTGACCGGATCCTACTCCGGTTCGGCCGGGGCTTCTGGCGACTTCACTCGACCACGGCCGGTTCGTCGATTGGGACCCACTGTTCAGCCCAGGCGGAGACGGCATCAACGACCTTTTCCAGCGCGCGGCCCTTTTCGGTCAGCCGGTATTCGATGCGCACGGGGGTCTCGGGATGCACCTTGCGGTCGACAATGCCTTCGGATTCGAGTTCTTTCAGGCGCTCGGAGAGGAGCCGGTCGGAGAGGCCGGGGACGGAGAGCACAAGGTCGGTGAAGCGCACCTGCCCCGAAAGCAAAGCCCGGAGGATGGCGCCTGTCCAGCGCCGTCCGACCAACTCGACCGCCTTGTGGTAGCGGGGGCAGAAGGCGCTCGGGTGTTCGTCCATGTTGACAGTGTACAGGGAAGCGCCTTACCGGGCGTAAGGGAGCGGGGAGGCCAGGTTCCTCTAGCCGGGGCGCGAGCGCCGGCGGTACATGTGATCTGCGAATGCACGGAGCCTGGCGAGTCGCTGCCGGAGGCGGCGCCACGACATGGGTGGTGCGGGGCGACTGACCAGGCCCCGAAGGGCTTCGCCGAACCCTGTCACCACCGGGCGGCCGTGGCCGGGGCAGCCCGTGGCCGGGGCGGTGGCGGCAAAGGAGGCGAGTGTTGTCTCGTACAACGTACCGTCGGCGTTAGACAGGGCCATGGGCCGGCTGAGGCCCGAGTGGTGGCTGACGACAAGGTCGCCCACGAAGGCGGCGCCCGCAGACTCGGAGACGAAGCAGTATGACCCGGCTGTGTGCCCCGGCGTGGGGATCGCGCGGATGCCGGGCAGCACCTCGACTTCGCCGTGGAGGGCCATGTCGATGGGCAACGCGGCGCGGCGCCTGTGCACCAACAGGCGCGATGCGAATCGAGCAACGTGGGACCGCCCGGTCGGGGGTTCCATCATCCACTGGCCTTCCCGGTTGAGGGAGCAGTCGGCGGCGCCAGCGACCGCTGTGGCGCCGGTGCGCCGACGGAGTTCCAGGGCGGAGCCGGTGTGGTCATAGTGGTCGTGGGTGAGAAGGATGGCGGAAAGGGGGCGGCCACCGCCCAGGACGGCGATCTCATCGAGGATGGCATCGACGTTGGAGCCAAAGCCGGTGTCTACGGCCGCGAGGCGGCCGTCCTTGGCTTCGACGAGGTAGACGTTCGAGCCGCGCGTGCCATGAAGCCACCACACACCAGGGGCAATCAGATCGGCCATGTTCCTCCCGAAGCTCCCACGCGGCGGGTGCGTCCGCCGCCAGCCCGTCATTCTACTGCCTCGCACCCGATGTTCCGCGGGCACAGCCGGCCCCTGCTACAATTCGGCGCCATGGGCGGTTCGCAGTTGTTTCGCCTTTCGCACAGCAAGGTCCTAGCCTTCGACCGTTGCCGGAAGTGGTACTGGTTCCGCTACCTGTCCGGCGAACCGTGGCCCCCGGACGCCCCGAACCCGGCAGGTTGCGTCGGCACCGGGGTCCACCGGGCGATGAAGGCTCTGTGCGAGACAGGCGATCCGGCTGATGGTGCGAATGCGCTCGACGTCTACCTGCGGATGCCCGCCCACGAGTGCGCCGGTCCGGGAACGCAAGCCTACCGGACGGCGTTCGAGCTGTTCGCGCGGGGCTGCGAGGCGCATTGCTCGATCGAGAGCGAGGACAGATGGGCAGAGATCGAGACCTGGGCGCCCTGGCCGTCTCGCGGCATCACGGTGAGCGCGAGGATCGACCGCGCCGATCGCGTTGCCGGGGGCGCGTGGCAGATCATCGACTGGAAGACCGGATCCTTCGACCTGGACGAGATCACGGACGCACAGCTGGACATCGGGCACGTTGCCCTCCGAATCGGGCGGCAACTTGGAGGCGAGCCGGTCGTAACGGCCGTGGCATGGAACCTCCGCACCGGGCAGCAACGCGTCCGCGTTCTGCGGCGAGGCGATGCGCAGGCGACGATGCAACGACTGGCGAATCTTGGCGACCGGATGCAGGCCTGCACGAGGTTCGAGGCTTCACCGGGTCCGTCTTGCAGGTTCTGCGAGTGGCGCCCGCAGTGCGCCGAGGCGGAGGTGGTCGAGTCGGTGGGATGGGAGGCGGAGGAGAACGATCAGGCCGATCGCCAGTGGCGGGACGTGGGGATGTAGGCGAATTCCTGGCCGAGCCGGGGAATGAGCGGATGCAGGCCGGCGGCGCGGAGGCTCGCCGCGAGCGCCTCCTGGGCACCAGGTTCGCCGTGAGCGAGGAAGACGGTTGCCGGCTTCTTCGGCGCTGCGCTCGCCCAACGCACCAGTTCGGATGCGTCTGCGTGGGCGGAGAAGCCGTCGAGGGAGAGCACCGCGGCGCGCACGGTGACATCTTCCCCGTGCATGCGGATGGTCCTCGCCCCTTCGAGCAATGCGCGACCGCGGGTGCCGGCTGCCTGGAACCCGGCGAGCACGATCAGGTTCTTCGGGTCCCCCGCGAGGCGGAGGAGGTGGTGGAGCACGCGGCCGCCGGTGAGCATGCCGCTGGAGGACACGATGATCCGGGGGCCTGCCAGCCCGTTGAGAACCCGCGACTCCTCGACCGTGCGGTGGAATTGGACGTTGCGGGGGAAGAGCGTCCCGCTGCCGTCGACGGTGAGCCCGGTATTGAGGTCGCCGTCGCGGAGGTGACGCTGGTAGATGCGCGTGACGTCGACGGCCATCGGGCTATCGATATGGATGGGGATCTCCGGCAATTGCCCCGAATCCATGAGGTCGCGAAGCATGAGCGTGACCAGTTGGACGCGCGCGACGGCGAAGGCCGGGATGAGGATCGTGCCGCCGCGTTCGATGGCCTGGCGGAACGGTCTGCGTAGCTGTTCGACAAGCGGAGTCTGATCGTGGGAGCGGTCGCCGTAGGTCGATTCGAGGACGAGGGTGTCGCAGGGCGGCGGCGGCTCGGGATCGACGTGGAGGGGCATGTTGTAACGGCCGACGTCGCCGCTGAAGACCATGGCGGTTTCACCTTCGTCGAGGCGGGAGCGGACCTCGACGTGGGCCGCGCCGAGGATGTGCCCGGCGTTGTGAAAGCGCGCGGCGAAGCCACCTTCGAGGTCGAGCCAGTCGCCGTAGTCGACCGCCTTCATGCGCCGGAGGGCGGTGTGCGCGTCTTCAACCGAGAAGAGGGGCAGGGCCGGGTGGTGCTTGCTGTAGCCCTTGCGGTTGGCGTACTCGGCGTCCTCTTCCTGGAGGCGGGCGGCGTCGAGGAGGAGCACCTCGCAGAGTTCGAGCGTGGCCGGGGTGCAATAGATGGGCCCCCGGTAGCCCTCGCGCACGAGCCGCGGCAGGTAGCCGGTGTGGTCGATGTGCGCGTGCGTGATGAGCACGGCGTCGACCGAACGGGCGGCGAAGGCCGGCGGCTGCCAGTTCATGAGCCGCAGTTGCTTGAGCCCCTGGAAGAGGCCGCAGTCGACGAGAACCCGCGTCTCGCCCGCACTGAGAAGGAAGCGCGACCCCGTAACCGTCCCGGCGCCGCCGTGAAACCCGAGCGTCAGTTCCATGGACGAAGGGTACAGGGGGTGGGGAGCAGGAGACAGCGCGGTGTGCACGGCGGGCGCTTCGGTTCGACCGCCCCGGGGCGAACCTTGCCAGGAGGCCTGAGCCAGCACGAATCCAGTGCAGCCGCCGACGGCGTTGATGTAGGATTTGAGCGACTAGCGGGTTGGGACCCGAATCGAGAGCGAAGGGACATGACAGGCGATTCAGCGTTCGGGACGCTCTTGCGAGAATTCCGGCTCCGGGCGGGTCAAACGCAGCAACAACTCGCGCAGAGCTCCCGCCTCTCGGTCAGCGCAATCCAGTCCTACGAGTATGGCCGCCGGCTGCCTGATGCGGGGGTCGCCGAACGTCTGCGCGGTTCCCTCAGCCTGGACACCAGCGACGAGGTTCGTTTCCGGCGCGCTGCGGGGCTCCGCCCACGCGATACCGGCCTCAAAGCCGCGATGTTCAAGGCCCGGGGTGCGCCGGATACGGTTTGGGACGAGGTCCAGTCCTGCGACTGGATCTCGCTGGTTATCAACGAGCGAAAGGAAGCGGTCGCGTGGAACCGGCTCGCGAGCCGTGTGGGCGAGATCGACCTCGCCACGCTCTCCCAGTTCCATCGCAGCATCCTGCGCATGGCGGCGACCGAGCACTTCGCCCGTCACCTGGTGAACTGGCAGGAACTGATCGAACGGCTGATAACGTTGCTGAAGGAGGAGGGCGGCGACATTGCGTCCGGACCCCCGCCCCCGTATCTCCAGGCGGTGATCGACAGCATCAGCGCCGAAGACCCTCGCTTCCTGCCATCCGTCTTCGACCTGTACCTCAACGCGCCGGCGTGGCGCGCCGAGATGAGGAATGTTCACCCCATCAAGTGGAGACTCGATGACGGCACAGATCTGGCCTTTCACGGCGCGTTCTGCGATTGGAGCGACTACGATGGCCTCTGGTCGTTCGATTGGCACGCGGCCGATGCGGCGACCGCCCGCTGGGTGCAGTCCGCGCTCGCAGCCGGCGCGGATGACGTCAGTCCGCCAGAGCTGAGGCCGTTCAGGGAGGAGTGCGCCCGCGTCCGCGCCGATGCTCGTATGTCCCGTGGGGAGCTTTCCCGTCGATCGGGCCTTTCCGCTGCAAGCATCGCTGCCTACGAACGCGGCCAACGCGCCCCTTCGCGCAACGCCCTCCTGGCGCTGTGCCGTGCGTTGACGTTCGACGGCTACACCACGAATCGGTTCATGCGCGAGGCCGGCTTCGCTGAGGAGCCGAGTGACTCCGCACGCTGGATATCGGGCGAGTCGCCCATTTCGATTTACAAAGGCAAGAACCCGCTGCACGCCACAAGCGCCGCCTCGATCTACCGCGAGGCGGACTCTCTCGGATGGCCCTGCGCGGTCCTCGATGCCGCCTGTCACATCGTCCACGCCAATCCTCACGCTCGCCGCCTGGCAAACCCCGCACGCTGGCGAGCTATTCCCGGAAGGCCCGGACCACATCTCATGCAGCTCATGGTGAGTCAGCAATTCCGCGAACAGGTCGGTAACTGGACAACCGTGGCCGGCGTTGTCCTCCCCGGGCGCCTCGAAGCCCAGGTGCGTGGAAACTCAGGGCAGACAT
>CAZCDK010000158.1:0-5368 GCA_964497285.1 uncultured Anaerolineaceae bacterium
ATGTGATGCACGGTCCAGCCGGGCATCATGGGCTCGGAGATTGCCCAGCTTTCGTGCTTCTCGTCCGCGGTGTAGATCCCGGCGGCCGCCGGAGCGCCAACGAGAACGTGGCGTCGCATGGGCCTCTTCTCCCGACGATTTGGGTACTTAGTATATCTTAATGGCAACTAAAATCGCGTGGCACGTGCCGGATCCCCGTTCGATGCGAGCGAGTGCGGGCGGCCGGTCGTAAGATCGTGCGATGTCTGAACCAGATCTGGTCTGCCAGCAGTGCGGCGAGCCGTTCGCGCTTCCCGCCAGCGTGAAGGCGAAGTACCCGAACTGGACGCCGAAGACGTGCATGCCTTGCCGGAATTCCGGCCCCGATTCCGAATCCGCGGATGTTCGAAAGCCGGCGGTTGGCAATTCGATCACGCGTCAGAAGAACCTCACGACGGCCGAAATCCTCGCGCGCTTCGAGGGCGGGCCTCAGACGGGGGTGTTTACCGACGGTTCCTGCGCGGGCAATCCCGGTCCCGGCGGCTGGGGGGCGGTGTACGTGCGCGACGGGCAGATCGCGGCCCAGGAGCATGGCTCGGACCCCGCGACGACGAACAACCGCATGGAGCTGACCGCGATGATCGCGGGCCTTCAGATGCTGGCCCCGGCCGACGCTGCCACGGTCCACTCTGACAGCCAGCTGGTGGTGAACACGCTCACCAAATGGGCGGCGGGGTGGGAAGCGCGGGGCTGGAAACGCAAGGAGGGCGAGGTCAAGAACCTCGACCTCGTGAAGGAAGCGTTCGCACTCGCGAAGGCACGGCCGCGAGTGCGGATCGAATGGATCCGGGCGCACGACGGTTCACGCTGGAACGAGTACGCGGACGCGCTTTCGACCGCGTACCTGCGCGACGATGTGTAGGGCCCCGCAGCCGAAACGCCCGGGGCACGCTGGCACGCGTTGCCTCGGATGCGAGATAATCCCGCTTCGCCGGAGCGCAGTGAGAGAGGAGCACCAAACGCAATGGACATTCGACCCATCGTCGAACAGGAATTCGACGCGTTCGCGCGTTCGTCGGGAGCCAGTTTCGGCTGGAGCGTCCGGCCCGAGGCGCGGGACGAGACGCTCGCGGTGTTCGAGCTCGAGCGCAGCCTTGGGGTGTTCGACGATGAAGAGGTCGTCGGCACCGGGGGCATCTTCACTTTCGAAACCAGCGTGCCGGGCGGCGCCACCGTGCCGACCGCCGGCGTGACGTGGATTTCGGTGAAGCCGACCCACCGGCGGCGGGGAATCCTTCGGCAGATCATGCGGCGGCAACTCGACGACATCCGGGAGCGGGGCGAACCGATGGCGTCGTTGTGGGCGTCGGAGAGCCAGATCTATGGCCGCTTCGGTTACGGGCTCGCTGCCGAGAACGCAGAGATCCACATCGACCGCCGTCACTCGGAGCTGGAGCACCTGCCGCCTGCTGCCGGGCGCACGCACATGGTCGATCGCGAGACGGCCCTCGCTGCCTGGCCGGCGATCTACGACCGCGCCCTGCGCGATCGGCCCGGCGCGCACACGCGCACGCCCGCCTGGTGGGCGAATCGCATCTTCCGCGAGGTCGACAGCCCGCCGCCTGGCTATACCGGTCCGCTGCTGGTCCAGTACGAAGAGGGCGGCGTTGCAACGGGATACGTGAAGTACCGGCGAAAGATGGAGGACGTGCACGGTGCTCCTGCCGGCACGTTGCGAGTTGCCGAGCTCGTGGCGGCCACCGACGCCGCCTACGCCGGGTTGTGGCAGTTCATCTTCGGCGTCGACCTGGTCACGGGCATCGAAGCACCCCTGCGCCCGGTCGATGAACCGCTCTGGTGGATGCTCCACGACCCGCGCCGGCTGGTGCGCGAGGTGCGCGATGCGCTGTGGGTGCGGATCCTGGATGTTCCTGCCACCCTCAGCGCGCGGAAGTACGGGATGGAAGGCCGGTTGGTGGTCGAGGTGCAGGACCAGTTTTGCCCTTCGACTGCCGGGAGGTTCGAGCTGAACGGTGGTCCCGACGGCGCCACCTGCCGGGCGGTGTCGGCCGAGCCAGATATCCGGCTGGGGATCGCGGAGCTGGGCGCGGCGTACCTCGGCGGAGCCAGGTTCCAGGCGATGCGGCGTGCGGGGAGAGTCGAAGGCGACCCGGCGACGTTGCGGCGCGCGGACGCGATGTTTTCGTGGGAGCCGCTCCCGTGGTGCCCGGAGGTGTTCTGAGCAGTGCTGCTGCTGGGTGCTAGGATTGCGCATACGATGGCAACGCAAACGTTTACGGTCGAAGTGGAGATTGAAGACGACGGCCGGTGGATTGCCGAGATTGTCGAAATCCCGGGCGTGCTCAGCTACGCAGCAACGCGAAGCGAGGCCGTAGCGAGCGTGCAGGCGTTGGCACTTCGTGTCATTGCGGACCGCATCGACCATGGGCAAGCCAACGCCACGCCCTGAAAACTCCCTGTATCATTCCGGGCACACCTCTTTCGGAGCATCCCCATGGCCACGATCACCGGCGCTACGATCATCGCACGGGCGCTGAAGCAGCAAGGCGTCGAGTACATGTTCGGGATCGTCGGGATTCCCGTGATTCCGATCGCGACGGCGGCCCAGAACGAGGGCATCAAGTTCCTTGGCTTCCGCAACGAACAGGCGGCGAGCTACGGCGCGGCGGCAGTGGGGTACCTGACGGGCCGCCCCGGAGTGTGCCTGGCGGTCTCCGGGCCCGGGATGGTGCATGGCATCGCCGGGATGGCAAACGCCTGGGCGAATGGCTGGCCCATGCTCCTCCTCGGCGGAGCGAACGATTCCTACCAGAACGGCCAGGGGGCCTTCCAGGAGGCGCCGCAGGTGGAGACCGCACGGCCGTACGCGAAGTACGCCGCGCGCCCCGACAGCGCCGCCCGTCTGCCGTTCTACATCGAGCAGGCCGTGCGCCAGACAATCTATGGCCGGCCCGGGGCCGCCTATCTCGACCTCCCGGGCGACATCATCAACGCGCAACTCGAAGAGGATCAGGTTCAGTTCCCGGCACGCTGTCCAGAACCGCCCCGGACCTTCGCGGACCCGGCGGACGTCGAGAAGGCGCTCGCGGCGCTGAAGTCGGCCGAGCGTCCGCTGGTCATCGTCGGCAAGGGCGCCGCCTATTCGCGGGCCGAGGACGAGGTGCGGGCGTTCATCGAGTCGACGCAGCTCCCGTTCCTCGCGTCGCCGATGGGCAAAGGTGTGCTGCCTGACGACCACCCGCTGTCGGTCGGGGCGGCGCGAGCGCACGCGCTGCTGAACGCCGACGTCGTGTTCCTGATGGGCACGCGGCTGAACTGGATCATGCATTTCGGGCTGCCGCCGCGCTTCAACGAGAACGTGCGCGCTATCCAGATGGACATCATGCCCGAAGAGATCGGGAACAACGTGCCGACCGAAGTCGCGCTCGTGGGCGATGCCCGGGCGATCACGTCGCAGCTCAACGCGGCCCTGAAGGCGAGTCCCTGGCAATACCCGGCGGAGACCACCTGGCGCACCGGGATCGAGAAGAAGGCGGCCGAAAACGAGGCGACCGTCGAGCCAATGATGGCCGACGACAGCGTGCCCATGGGCTACTACCGCGTGCTGCGCACCATCCGCGATCTCGTGCCCCATGACGCGATCATCCAGAACGAAGGCGCGAGCACGATGGACATCGGCCGCACGATGCTCCCGAACGTATTGCCGCGCCACCGATTGGACGCAGGGACGTTTGGGACGATGGGGGTCGGGCTTGGGCAGGCGATCGCCGCAGCGGTTGTCCACCCCGACAAGAAGGTGGTCTGCGTCGAAGGGGACTCGGCCTGGGGCTTCAGCGGGATGGAAGTCGAAACCGCGGCGCGCTACGGGCTCAACATCACGTTCATCATTATCAACAACAACGGCATCGGCGGCGGTCCGTCGCAACTCGACCCGGCGCGCATCCCGCCATCGGCCTACACCCCCTCGGCGCACTACGAGAAGATGGCGGAGATCTACGGCGGCAAGGGGTTCTTTGTGACCGAACCGGGTCAGCTTGAACCGGTGCTGAAGGAGGCGCTTGCGACGCCGAAGCCGAGCATCGTGAACATTATGATCAGCGCGCGCAGCCAGCGGAAGCCGCAGCAGTTTCAGTGGCTCACGCGGTAGCGCGACGAAGCGAACCCCGTTGAGATGATTTGACGCCGGATCACGAATCGCTGCTGCCCGGCATCCCCGCCGTGCTTCGGGCGTGGGGGCTGGAGCACGTTGAGCGGTTGGCTGCGGTACCTGGCGGAACTCTCAACTGGAACTTCGACGTTCAAGCTTCCGGGCACCGATACTTCCTTCGCTGCTATCGCGGAAATCTTGAAACTGAGCGAATCGCTGGCGAACACCTGCTCGTGAACTGGATCGCCGAACGAGGCATCCCGGCCCCGGTGCCGATCCAGACCACACAGGGCGAGACTCTCCTCGTCAACGGCGAACAGCGCTGGGCGCTTTTCCCTTGGATGAGCGGCGCTGTCGTCGAACGAGGACGGCTTTCGCAGTCACAGGCCAGGGCGCTCGGACAAATGCACGGTCGAGTCCAGGCCGCCCTCGCCAGCCACCCATTGATCGGAGGTGTCCGCTTTGCTCAACGCTGGGACGAAGAGCAGTCCCTGGCACTCCTAAGCAGGCTGGTCACGGCCAGCAAAGAGCGACAAGTTGAGAGCTGGATCACGGACGGGATAGATCATCAGCGACAGCTCCTGGAGACGATGGAAGTCTTGCCGCCCGAGCATTTCTCGTCCCTGCCGTGCCAACTCCTCCACGGCGACTTTCATGATCAGCAAGTGCTGTTCGAAGGCGACCGTGTGAGCGCGGTCGTTGACTGGGAGATCTGGCATACCGACCCGCGCGCATGGGAGTTAGTTAGATCGCTCTCGTTCTCGCGGTTGCTCGACTCACTCCTGCTCGAAGACTACCTGACCGGCTACCGGGAGCATGTTCAGTTGGCGGAGGATGAGGTCCAGCTCGCGCTGACGCTCTGGTTCCAGAGTCGGGTGGTCGGGCTCTGGGCGTGGTGGGCGTACCTGATGGAGGGGAACGATCGCGTGGCCGAATTCTTCGCGGCAACGCTTGCCGAAATCGACCGCGTGACAGACGAGAACTGGACGAACGCTATCAGGGAACGGATTGTCAGAGCTGTTTGTTCGTAGAGGGCCGGACCGGCTGGGCTCGCGCCGGTGGGTCTATAGCTCGTCGACCTCGTCCAGTAGGAATCCACGTCCGGAGCGAAGGCTCGCACGGGCTGCTTCAATCCGGCGCAGGAAGCGGGGATCGTCTTCCAGCTTGGACCAACGACGGGGTCGACCGCAGCCTTGTGAAGCCAGTGGTGCCATAGGGTTG
>CAZCDK010000158.1:5378-7110 GCA_964497285.1 uncultured Anaerolineaceae bacterium
ATGTCCTGCAAATCGATCGCCCGGCCTGCGGCGCGTTTGGATGCGATGAGATCCGCACGGGAAACGACGAAGAACTCCACGCCCCGGAAGCTCATTCGGATGCGATGCCGCCGGGCGACGCTGTAGTCGAGACCTGGAGTCGAGGTTTGCACATCGAGCCGGACGCGGTCCTCGAACACCGTGATCTCATGTGCCAGGATGTCGGCCGCATCGGTCATGGCGGCGGTTCCGAGCTTCGCGTCGCTGAGTGCGGCGAGCAGCCTCTCTGCGTTTTCCGGCGTCGCCTCGATGAGGATGTCCAGGTCGAACGTGGTGCGCGGGACGCCGTGAAGGATGGCGGCGATGCCGCCGATCACGACGTACTCAACGCCCCGGGAGCGTAAGGACGCGAACACGTCCTGGTACTGGTCGAGCACGATTCACGTCCGCAATAGCAGGGTTGTTCTCCAGAATGAGCGCGGTGAGTTCGCAAAAGACCGCCATCCGCTCTTCCATGGTGAGGGATTGGAACCAGCGTGCCTTGGCCCTGGGCGTTTCGGCCGCCCGATCATGCGAGATGTTCGGCGTGCTCATTGAACGTAGTATAGCCCGCATGGTCACACCGCCGAGGAGCCTGCGATGCCTACAACGATCCGCGACACAACCGCCAATGGGATGACCTTCCGCTGCCGGGTGGCCGGTGAAACCGGCGAACCGGTCATCCTCCTGCACGGATTCCCCGAGACGTCGCATATGTGGGTAGACATGCTGCCGAAGCTTGAGGCCGCCGGGTACCGCTGCGTCGCTCCGGACCAGCGCGGGTACAGCCCGGGGGCCCGGCCCGAAGGCATCGCCCAGTACCGGTACAACGACATCGGCGGGGATGTTTTCGCGATTGCGGACGCCTGTGGATTCGAGCGCTTCCACCTGGTCGGTCACGACTGGGGCGCTGGCGCAGGATGGGCCGCGGTGGCGATGTCCCCGGAGCGCATACGAAGCTGGACCGCGCTCTCGGTCCCGCACGTGGCCTCGTTCGGGGCCGCCATTCGTGACGACGACGATCAGCGCCAGAAGAGCCAGTACATCACGTTCTTCCAGGAACCTGGCGTGGCCGAAGCGGCCCTCTCTGGCGATGACTTCTCCGGGTTGCGGCGCATCTGGTCGGAGAGTGCGCCGGAGGAGATGGCCGAGTACCTGTCGGTGTTCCGTCAACCGGGCGCGCTGGCAGCAGCGCTAAACTGGTACCGTGGCTCGCGCGGGATCGATCCCACCGACCCCGAGGTGACCTTCGGCCCGGTCGCCACACCAACGCTGCTCATCTGGGGGAACCGCGACATGGCCATAGGGCGCGTGGCGGTCGAAGGTGGTGAGCGGTTCATGACGGGTCCTTACCGGCTGGTGGAACTCGATGCAGGGCACTGGCTGATGCAGGAGCAACCCGAACGAGTTGCCAACGAGATCCTGGCCCACCTGCGCGCCAACACAACGGACTGAAGCCGGGGGACCCAAATGCCGATCGACTTCCAGAAGCTGACACCCGAGACGCTTGCCGCCGATTGCGAAGCCGCAATGCGCAGCAGTGACGAAGCGATCGCGGCCATCGTAGCCTTGCCCGCCGACAAGCGGACGTTCGCAAACACCCTGCAGGCGCTGGAGGAGGCCACGGAGGCTGTCGCCCTCGCATCCGGCACCTACGCGTTCATGGCCTACGTGGCAGAGAACGACGCCTTGCGCGAAACAGCACGCGCGTGGG
>CAZCDK010000159.1:0-7072 GCA_964497285.1 uncultured Anaerolineaceae bacterium
GAGCCCGAATTGGGCTCGCATGTACGGCCGCGTTTCGATTACGCCCCAGAAGTGGTCGGCATATTCGGCGAATCCTGCCTCCCCCAGCGCCCGCTCGCCCGCCTCTACCCCCTGGCTGTAGAGGTCGATCGCTTCGGCGAGCGTATCCGCGCGCTCATCCGCCAGGAGCACATATGCATCCGCGCAGTCCGCGGAGATGGTCAGCGCCCGTCTCGCCAGGCTGACGCGCTCGTCTTCTTCGTCTGCGTCCCAGGCGTCATACATGAGGTCCTGGGCCCGCTCGAACGCAGTTGTTGGTCGCCGGGGTGGCGGTTTTCCATCGACAAGCACCTCCTGGACGTGGGCGTTCAACTCCTCGACGGAGCTGAAGTCCTTGTCCGCCATGAGGCTGGCAATGTCGGTCAACGTTCGTTCCATGGCGCGCCGGTCCAGGGACGACGACTTCCCCTGGGGGGCCGTCTCCAGGAGCACCGGTTCGGTCTGACCACAGCACTGCTTGTACTTGCGCCCGCTGCCGCACGGGCAGGGTTCATTCCTTCCGATCTTCGTCATGGTCCTTTTCCTGCCGCAGGGCACTGTTCTCGCCGGATTCTACCCCGATGCGCCACCATCACGTTGATTCAATTGCCGCCCCAATCCGGAATCGCCAGCATTCCCCCCGCTTCGGCGCGCCGATGTCGTGCCCGGGGCGACAGCTTCCAGGGACAGACGGAATGACAATCACCAACGAGGAAGTCGCGGAGGCAGTGCGCGGCTGGGTCGCGGCTTTCACCGATCCCGCCCGGATCCGTGCCTACGAGCCGGAGTCGATCGGATTCGGTTCCCGGACGCTGGCTGTCCGCCACATGGCCACGCTCAGCGAAGAGCAGTTCATGGCGGTCTACCGGCGGTTCCTCGACAGCCTCGTCACCTACCAGGCCGAACTGACGAGCCTCGACACGGCCGTTGCCGGTGACGTTGGGCTCGCCTGGGGCTTCTTCGTCGAGAGCTTCCAGGAGAAGGGGCGTCCGCCTGAGCGTTCGACGGTCCGGTTCACGCTCACCATGGCGAAGGACGACTCGGGCTGGAAGGTCCTCCTCTACCACCGCGACATGCAACCGCTCGACGAGAACGGGCGATACCTTCGTTCGCTCACGACGGTGGGTCCGTAGTGGGTGGTCAGTAGCCAGGCAGCGGGATCGCCGCCCCGTCCGGTCATCCTCGGCCGCTGCCGTTGGCCCGTCACGCCACCGCCGTGAACTCGACGTGCCGCGGGTCGGTCACCCGCCGTGATGCATCCAGGATCTCGAAGCCCACGACATCGCCCTGGTCATCAAAGTCCAAGATCACTCCCGGCTTGTCCTCATCGCTTTCGGCGATGGGCGTGTCCTTGAGGACTACCGTCAGCGTATCCGTATCCGGGTCGTAGGTGATCTTCACGTCTGGCTCCAGTACTTGCCGATCTTACTCGGTCGATACACGGTCACAACCACCGGCGGCGATCGGTCGATGTCGACAACGACGCGGACCACGAAGGCACGCTTCCCCTGGTCAGATTGCTTGAGTGACGTGACAATGACTCGCCCGGGCCGCACGGCCTCCTGTTCCCCAGGGTCTTCAAGCACGGCGCGGACGTCGGTTTCGGGGATCCCCCGCTTCGCCATCCTGACCACGGCGTGGGGGCTAAGGATGGCGGATGCGAGGTCGTTGTCCGAGCGTGTCACGCGCCAGTTCTGAAGCCTGGGTCGGACGCGGCCATCTGCAACGTCGGCGAGTCCATGACGCACCCCGCCGACGCCGCCACCTGGGAGTGGCTCGGAAGGTAGTAGCCCGGACATTCCCTCGTTGCTCGTTGCTCGTTGCTCGTTGCTCATCGCTCATTGCTCATCGCTCCGTTATGGTGAATCCACCATGCACCACCTCCCCGGCGGCAGTTGCTCCTGTCTCCCGGGGTCCTGTCGCTGACGGGGCCCCCGCCCGCCGCCTGCTGTCCGCACCCCGGGAGGTTGTCGCCGATGTCCGTCCTTGCCGAAATCCGCGCTGACATCCGCGCCGCGATTGCGCGGGATCCCGCCGCGCGCAGCGCGATCGAGGTCTTCCTCTTCTACCCGGGCTTCCACGCCCGTCTCGCGCACCGGCTGGCCCACGCGCTCTCCCGGCGCGGCGTGCCCCTCCTGCCGCGCGGGATCATGCATGTCACACGCTTCCTCACCGGCATCGAGATCCACCCCGGCGCCGTCATCGGCCCGCGCTTCTTCATCGACCACGGCATGGGCGTCGTCATCGGCGAAACGGCCGAAATCGGGGCCGACGTTACGCTCTACCAGGGCGTCACCCTCGGCGGCACAAGCACCCGGCGCACCAAGCGCCACCCCACCCTGCACGACCGGGTCGTCGTTGGCGCCGGCGCACGGGTCATCGGCGCCGTCGAAATCGGCGAGAACGCGCGTATCGGCGCCGGCTCCGTGGTCGTCACGAACGTGCCCGCCAACGCCACCGTCATCGGCGTGCCCGGCCACATCGTCGCCTTCCGCGACGACTCCAACGGCGTCATCCAGCGCCTGCCCGACCCCGAGTGGGAGCGCCTGAACGATCTCGACCGCAAAGTCCAGGAACTGCACGATCTCGTTGGCCATCTCGAGGAGCACCTCACCGGCCTCCACGACGAGCATCACAACGGCGAGCAACGAGCACCGAGCAATGAGCAATGAGTCCCGCCCCCTCCAGCCGGCCACCGAATCAGAACCGCGACCGTCAGGGAGCGGACATCAGAGCAACGAGCAAGGAGCAACGAGTCCCCACCTCCTCCGCCAGCCGGCCATCGAATCAGAACCGCGACCGTCAGGGAGCGGACATCAGAGCAACGAGCAAGGAGCAACGAGTCCCCACCTCCCTCGTTCTTGCTGGCTACTGGCTACCGACTACTGACAACTGAGGCACCCCCATGCGCATCACCGACACCCTCACCGGTACGCCACTCGAACTCCAACCGCTCGATCCGGGCGGCGTTGTCCGCATGTATGTCTGTGGCGTGACTCCCTACAGCGAGTCCCATGTCGGGCACGCGCTCCACGCCATCGTCTTCGACGTCCTTCGCCGCTACCTCGAATGGCAGGGGCTCAAGGTCCGCCACGTCCAGAACTTCACCGACATCGACGACAAGCTCATCGAGCGCGCCAACCGCCTTGGCGTCGACATGGCCGACCTTGCCGACCAGAACATCGACTCCTACATGGCACAGCTCAAGCGCATGAACGTGATGCCCGCGACGGAGTACCCGCGCGTCACCGCGATGGTCCCGCAGATCATCGCCTTCATCTCCGGCCTCATCGACCGGGGCTTCGCCTACGCCTCCGGGGGCGACGTCTACTTCCGCGTGCGCAAGAAGGGGGACTACGGCAAGCTGTCACACCGCAACATCAATGACCTCCTCAGCGGCGCGCGCATCGATCCGACCGAACTGAAGGACGACCCGCTCGACTTCGCCCTCTGGAAGACCGCCAAGCCCGGCGAACCGAGCTGGGACAGCCCCTGGGGCCAGGGTCGCCCCGGCTGGCACATCGAGTGCTCCGTCATGGCGCGCGAAGCCCTCGGCGACCAGATCGACATCCACGGCGGCGGCGCCGACCTCATCTTCCCCCACCACGAAAACGAGATCGCGCAGACCGAGGCCTTCACCGGCAAGGTGCCGTTCGCCCGCACATGGATGCACAACGCCCTTCTGCAGCTTGGCAGCGAAAAGATGTCGAAGTCGATCGGCAATCTCGTCAGCATCGACGAGGCGCTGGAGAAGTACGGCGCGGACGCGTTGCGCATCTTCGTCATCACCAGCCACTACCGCAGCCCCGTGACCTACAGCGACGAGGCCCTCGAAGCGGCGAAGGCCGGCGCGGCGCGCCTGCGCCAGGCGGCGCTGGGGGAGGGGCCAGGGGTCGGAGGTCAGGGGTCGGGAGAACCGGTGTCCGTCGATGGCGCCCGCGAACGGTTCGTCGAGGCCATGGACGACGACCTGAACACGCCCCGGGCGCTGGCCGCGCTCTTCGAACTCGCGCGCGACATCAACCGCGGGCGAGCGCAGGGCAGCGACGCCGGTGAAGCGCAGGGCCTGCTCCGCGAGCTTGCCGGGGTGCTCGGTCTCACGCTCGAAGCGGGGGCCGCCAGGCAGCAGGAAGCCGCACCCTTCATCGACCTTCTTCTGGCCGTCCGGGCGGAGCTGCGCGCGGCGAAGCAGTGGGCCCTCTCCGACCGCATCCGCGATGGCCTCGGCGCCCTCGACATCGAGATCAAGGACAGCCCCGAAGGCACCACCTGGAAGGCGCGGTAGAGGACGAACAACGAGTGTCGACCGTGAAGCTGCACTACTACCCCGAAACGGACTCGCTCTACATCGACCTGAACTCCCGGCCGAGCGTCGATTCACGCGAAGTGGCAGATGGCCTGGTGGTCGACTTCGACGAGCAGGGCAACATCGTTGGCATCGACATCGACCACGCCTCGCAGGTACTGGATCTCAGGACGGTCGAGACCGTGTCGCTCCCCTTGGCCACTTCTCGCAGCTAACCTCTTCCCCATCTGGCTCCCCGGGGGAAGCCCTGCGGACTGTCTCGTCCGGACCGTGAAACGCTTGAGATCTGGTGCGGCCACACCCGCGGCGGGCATACTATGGCCTCGCAGGAGGCCCGCGATGACATCCGACCAGGGTTCGCTCTCTCCCGAAGAAGAGGCGATGGCGCGCGAACTCCGCGCGGCCCGCGCCCGCCAGCGGGCGGTAGCAGGCGAGGAGACTCCCGCCGTGCCCGCTGATGAGGGTCCATCCGAACCCTACCCCGGCGCCCGCATTGTTGACGCGGTCTATCGCGCGACACCCGATGAGATTCTCCGTGACGCCCCGGGCGCCTTTGGGGAAGCGTCCTCGCGGCTCACGGACGCCCTGGGAGCGGGCGCCAGCCGGCTGATGGACGCCGTCTCGGGTGCGCCGGGCGCGATCACTGGCGCGGCACGGTTCGTGGGCGACGCGGGCAAGGACGCGATCGACACCGTCGTTGAGTTCGGGGCCAACGTGGCCGGCTCCGCCGACGATGTCGCGAACCTCGCCGCCGCGGCCGTCACCCAGGGCACCGATGCGCTCGCACCCCTCGCCGGGCTGGCCTCCCAGGTCGGCGACGCTGCCGGCGCCCTGGCCGGGGCTGCCGCAGATGTCCTCTCTGCCGCACCTTCCGCCGGCGACCTGGCGGGCGCGGCGCTCGATGCTGCCGGGAACGTCGGGGCCGTCGTCGAGGCTGCCGTGCCTTTGATCCAGGCCGGAGCCGAAGCCGCTATTCCTATCCTCGAAGCAGGAGTCGAGGTGGCCGGGCCTGCCCTCGAGGCCGCCGTGGAGGTCGTGGGAGAAATCCTGGGGTCGATCTCAAGCTGACTTCCGTGCTCGATCCCAAGTCCTTCATGAGGGCGACCTGCCCCTTCCGGGAGTAGTCGATCGATTGGGCGAGGAGGCGCATGGCGTCCTGTGGCGCGGTGCAAGAGCGCACCAATCCAAGGCCCCCAATCCCCAATCCAAAATCGGGTACCCTAGCCACATGACCGATCGCAAGTATGCCGCCGCCGGGGTCGACCTTGCCGCCCGCAGCCGGTTCGCGAAGGGCCTCCCCGGTATTCTCGCCCAGGCCCGCCGCCCCGAGGTCATCTCCGATGCCGGCCCGTTCAGCGGCCTCTTCCGCCTCGGCGACCGCTTTCGCGATCCCGTGATCACTGCCAGCGCCGACGGCATCGGCACGAAGGTGAAGCTACAGCTCGCGGCGAACCGCCTCGACCTCTGCGGCCCCGACATCGTCGGCCACAGCGTGAACGACATCCTCGCCTGCGGCGCCGAACCGCTCTTCTTCCTCGACTACATCGCCGGCAACGGCCTCAGCGGCGAACAGAAGCGGACCATCGTCGAGGGCATGGCGCGCGCCTGCGCGGACGCCGGCTGCGCCCTTCTCGGCGGCGAAACGGCCGACATGCCCGATGTCTACGCCCCGGGCGAATTCGACATCGCCGGCTTCATCGTCGGCGCCCTGGATCGCGACCGCATCATCGACGGCACGAAGATCGTCCCGGGCGACTTGCTCATCGGCCTGCCCAGTTCGGGCCTTCACACGAACGGCTTTTCGCTCGCCCGCCGCGCGCTCAATATCTGCACCGGCGAGCCGCTCGAGGAAACCCGGCGCCGCATCGAAGAGCGCCCGCCTGGCCTCGGTGGCCAGACCGTCGGCGAAGTCCTCCTCGCCACGCACGTCCCCTACTACACCGCAGTGGCGCCCGTGCTCGACCGCGTGCACGGCATCGCCCACATCACCGGGGGCGGCTCCGGGGAGAACGTCCCGCGCATCCTGCCGCCCGGCGTGACGGCGGTGTTCGATACGTCCGCCTGGCCCGTGCTGCCGATCTTCCGGCTCATTCAGCAGCGCGGCGAGGTCGCGAGCGAAGAGATGTACGAAGTCTTCAACATGGGCATCGGCCTCGTCCTCATGGCCGCACCCGAAGATGCCGCCGCCGTCCAGGAAGCGATCCCCGGCTCGCTCCGCATCGGCCACATCGCCGAGGACACGGGCCGGCGGGTCGAACTCCGGGGCCTCTGACCCCGGGGAACCGGGCTGAAACCACCGAGACCGCAGAGGCCTCTGTGGTGAGCGGACACTGTGCCCGGTCTAGTCTTCGCTGAAGAGCCGCACGTAGGGCTCGTAGCGGAACCGGCGGTTGCGGGCGTAGCCGGTCACTTCGGTGAGGATGCCAAGCTCCACCAAGCGGGCAACGAGGTTGTTGGCGGGGATGTAACTCGCTCCGGTGGTGGCCTCTACATCGCCCACGGAAACAATGGGCCGGTCGAAGAGGGTTTCGAGCACCTTGTGGCCGTTCCCGGCCGCGCGACCAAGATGGGCCGTGATCGCGGCACGATGCTCCTCGCGCAACACGAGAATGCGCCGGGCCGTCTCCGAGGCCTCGGCGCTCACTTCGGCCACGCCGCGGAGGAAGAAGGCCAGCCAGCCCTCCCAGTCGCCGTAATCGCGGACCGCCTGGAGGTGGTCGTAGTACTCCTGCCGGTGGCCCTTGAAGT
>CAZCDK010000160.1:0-6993 GCA_964497285.1 uncultured Anaerolineaceae bacterium
GCTGATTCGCAGCCCACGAACGCGGTCACTCCTCGGTCCACTCACGGATTCGGGGAGTGGCGCCCCGGGTTGCGTTGGTGCGCGGGCCCGCCGAAGATCTCGGTGCATGGTCTCCACGAGTCGCACGCGGGCCAGGACGTGAGGCCAGCCTCCGTGCTTCGACACGTCGTGGCGGGAACGGCGCTCCTCGCACTGGTTGGCGCCGGCTTCGCGCTGTTGTCCGCTCGCTGCCGAACCACGTCAGCCTCCCTCCGGGTGGACCTGCCCGTCATCGTCCTCAACTCGCCTCAGGCTTCCGACTGGGTGCGGCTTGAGCGCGCTTCGGGGGCATCCACCCGAGCCGGAACGCTCGACCAACTGCTGGCTCGCAGCGCGGGGATTGTCCCTGATGATGCTCAGCTCACATCAGCCGACCACTACATGATTCACCGCTGGGTGCAACGAGGAGGGCGGCTGGTCACGGCGCATCGGGATCTGCTCGCCGGCCTTGGTGTGAACCGGGCTCAGCCCGCTACCCTCACGGGAGCGCCAGTGCCAGGAGGGGCCGCCGCCCGGTGGTCGGTGCCGATGCAGGTTGCCGGGCTCCTCAGGGGCAAGGGGCTCACCAGCCTTGTGCCCCTCATCGAAGAGCGAAGCACGATCCTTGTTGGCGAGGCGAAACTTGGTCGTGGGTTTGTCTTCGCCATGGCGCTCGACCCGGTCGCCGGGGACTGGTCCGGACATGAGTTCTTCCCGACCATCGGGCGAGACGTGGCGGCTTGGACAAACGCTCCCAGGGGCCCCGAGCGAATCGGTGCGGAGATCTACTTCGACCCCGGAACCCTCGCCGCCGATCTCAAGAGACACCCGGAAGCCGTCGCCGACCGCCTTGCCGGTGTACGCGCAGTCCACATCGCCGGGTGGAATTTCGGCTTCCGCGACCCGGCGAACGACTTCGACTATGCGGCGCTGATCACGGCGCTGCACCGGCGCGGGATCCTCGCCTATGCCTGGCTCGAGCCGCCATTCGTGAACCTCCTCATGTGGGAGGACCACCCTGAGTGCCGCGAGAAGACCGCCACTGGCCGCGATGCGCTGGTCGATTGGCGGTCGCTCATCGCTCTCGAAGATCCCGACTGCCTCGACCTCGCGTGGACGCAATGGGAGCCCTTCCTGAAACGCTTCGACTGGGACGGCATCAATCTCGCGGAGCTGTACTTCGAGCCGGACATCAAGCAAGACAACTACACGCCGTTCCACCCGTCCGCGCTGAAGCTGTTCGGGAAGGACCCGTCCACGGAACCCGAAAAGTTCAAGGACTTCCGCGAAGACCTGGTCGTAACGCTCAACGAACAGCTCCTGACACGCATCAACTCGCTGCCGAGGGCGAAGGAGATGGAGTTCCAGCTGACGGTGGTCGACGACCGGCTCGATCCGGTTCATGGCCGTGCGGTTGGGAGCGACGTCGTTCGCCTGGCGGAGGTAGCGAAGCGCGGTGGCGCATCGCTCCAGGTCGAGGACCCGTTCACAGTCTGGAGCCAGGGCCCGCTTCGCTACGACAGCCTTGTCCCCGCTGTCGTGCCCTTGCTCCCTCCTGGCCTGGTCTTCCTCGACATCAACGTCGTTCCGCGCGAGGACGCCGCGCCAACCGACACGATGACCGGTGCCGAACTCGACTTGGCGGTCATGTCGGCCGGGGGGGCAGGCGGGCGCCTGGGCGTCTTCTCAGTTGCCACGCTCGCTCCGGTGGACCTCGCACACCTCGCAAGCGCGATCGCGGGATCTACTATCACGCTCGACTCTGGCGTGCGCGCCAACGCGCCGGTCACCGTGTTCTCGCCACGAGGATTGGCCGCGGCCCGGCTGGACGTGGATGGAGTCCCGTGGCCGTCGGCGCCAGGCAGCGCGATCATCCCGGGGGGAGAACACCAGCTGGTGTGGACGCTCGGCCCGGCACGCGGACCGGCCCTTCTCCGGCTCACCGGGGACATCGGCTCGGCGTCCGTCGAATCCGATGCGCTCACGTTCGTCTACAACTCGCGATGTCGAGGCTACGCGGTCATCGACCGGAAACCGGTCGCGATGACGGTGGACGGATCCGAGGCGCAACTCGGTGTTGTCGTGAATCCGGCCGGCGGCTTCACTGTCACGCTGCCACCGGGCACACACACAGTGAGGATCATCTCCGAGCCGGTGCCAGGCGCGGCCCGGTCCAACTAGCACAGGGGATTGACAACAGCCGGTAATATCATTTCGGCTGGCTTCGCCCCGGGGGTTGAGCGTCTCATGTTCCTTGAACGGTGGACTGTCGATCAGATCGTCGATGACGCGGTGGGGGTGGACCGCGCCCGCTTCCATGGCCAGGTAGACGCGAAACGGGCCTCCGACCTGGTCGCAAGGGCCTGCGAGGCCGAACTCGAGGACTTCTCGCACGAGCTCTGGGCGGCGGAGGTGGTTGCGGTCTTCGATCGCCGCGAGTTCATTCGGCAGCTGGCGATTCGAGCCGCCGAAGCGGCCGGTCGCGTGGCAGAGGCGCTGAAAGAAGCTGACGACCCGCGTCCTCTCTTCGAAGGCCAGGTGCTCTGGATGCTCACGGCAGCAGAGCTGCCAGAGACTCGCGAAGGACACCAGATCGGCCCGGCTGACACGAGATGGTTCTTTGAAGGGATGGCAGCGCCGGACCCGGCATCGCACGGCCCCATGGGCGTGACGCGGATCGCCGCCGCCGGGATCGCGGATTCTGAACCGGCGGGAGCCGGGACGATCATCGATGTCACGCAGGCGGCCAAGGCCGCCATGAAACGGCAATACCAGCAGGCGCTCGAAGCGCCGCCAAACTGAGGGGGCGAGAACATGGGTACCGCGGGCCTCATCGCTCCCGAAAGGCTGACGGGAACAGCCGTCTTCGACCCTTCGGTGGGGAAGCTTGCCAACGCGCTCATCGTCTACGTGCTCAACGTTGGCGACGGCGACGCCATTGTGATCCAGTTCCCGCCGCTGAACGGGGCGCGGGCATTTGCTGTCGTCGACGCCTTTGATGGCGACAAGACGCTTGGCCTGCTGGCGAACCTGGGGGCGGAAGGGCTGCGCTTCCTGTGCGCAACGCATCCTCACCTCGATCACATCAAGGGCATCCCGGACGTATTGAGCCACTTCCCCGCCAAAGTCGGCGAATTCTGGGATAGCGGGTTCCGGTTCACGTCCGTCACCTACAGGAAGATCATCAAGGTCGTCGCCGCCGACACTGATATGCGGTTCCAGCGTCCGACATCCGGGTACGAGACCCGGATTGGCGGTGCAGCCGTGACCGTTCTCTCGCCCTCGATCCATCTGCGAAACCGGTATGACACGCACGGCGTCGACGTCAACAACGCCTCGATCGTACTCCGGATCGACTACCCGGCACGTTCGTTCGTGGACGATGTCCTTGAACGCGTTGGCGATCCCCCGGCCATCCAGGTGAAGACCCGCTCAATCATCCTCGGGGGTGATGCGCAGACGGATGCGTGGAGCAAGGTCGTGGAGGAGTTCCCTCATTTCCACAAGGACCCCGAGAACTTCGGCCGGGAGATTGCGGTTCGCACGCGGCGCCAACCGCTGGTTTGCGACGCGTTCAAGGTGTCGCACCACGCCTCAAAGCACGGCATAAACCTCGAGCTCATAGAGCGAATGGGGGACGTCTCGGGGACGGGCCAGCCCCGCGGACCGCGATTCCTGATCTCGTCCTGCGCCGACGGCGCCGGATCTGGCTACGGCTTTCCGCACGGCGTGGTGCAGGAGATCATGCGCGAGGTCCGATTCCCAACGGCATCGTCGGGCGCGGCGCGCCCCGGCGACGACGAACTCGGAATCCACTTCACATCGCAGCAGATCGACGATCCCCCACAGCCCGGGCCCGCGGGATCGGTCGCGGTCTTGCTCTACGAGGACGGATCAACACCCGACCTCTACCGGTTCGGCGACCACCGGAACCAGCCGGTCGATCTGACGAAGGCGAGGAGGGCAGTCTGATTCACTACCCGGACGTGTCTCCCGCGACGGAGGCGCGTCCCACGGTCGGAGGATGAGCAAAGCCGAACTCGGGGTAGGGGAGTTCCTTCGGCGGCCCGGCACCGGGAACAACCCACGACCGCATCGCGACATCAGAAACGACATATCCCCAGTTGACCAGCCGATGGCGTGTCGCCGCATCGAACGGCCAGAGGCGCGTGGCGATCGCCGACATCTCGAAGCGCCAGGTGGGATCGACCTCAAACGGGCTGGCTGCCGGGTACTTCGCGAGGTTCGTGCCTGTCCGCCACAGCGTCCCGCTCTTTCTCGCGGGGTTGGATGTGAAGTCATCGACAAGGTCGGAGCGCCGGAGGGCGCGGGTCTGTTCCGTCGCCGTGTCGATCACCCGCCGCAGTTGGGCCGGCCACCAACGGAATCGTTGGGCCCGGAGTGCTAGCTCGCCGCCAGCGTCGGACACGAGCAAGGTGCTGAAGCGCTCGCACGTCTGGAGCCCAAGGTTGTCGTATACGCCGCCATCGGAAAGCACCGCCAGTCGCCGAAGCGCCTCGTTGCCGTAGAGATCGGCGCCGGGGACGCTCTGGAACGAATTCGGGTCGAGGTTCAAGCGGATCGGGGAAAGGAACGGCGGAAACGCCGCGGATGCCGCCACCGCGGTTGCGATGCTCACCTTGGGATCGGGAATCAGTCCGACACGGTAGGTCCCCATGTAGGGTCTGGAGAACCGCCAGCTTGTGGCAGTCGCAAGATGGGTGGAATTGAACACGAAGCGCGGACCCTTGTCATCCGCGGGGAGCCCCTGGAGCGTAGCGTCGCCGACGAGGTGGCGCCGGTAGAACCCGGCCGCGACGTTCGCGGCACTCAGTCCGGGGAGCAGTCCGAGCAGGATCGCCGGGGCATCGAGACGCCTGCCGCTGAACTCGAAGACCGGCGCGGCAACTTCGTCGACGAAGTTGGAAGCGAAGTTGCCTTCCCACTTCAGGTCGTTCCAGCGGACTGCGAGCCGGGCCGCAACCAGAGTGCCGCCCGATACGCTGGAGATGCGCTTGGCGGTTCGCAGCTGCCCCATTTCGTTCAGCCGCCACAGCGCTCCCAGGTGGAAGAGCATGGCACGGTAGCCACCGCCGGATAGAGCGATCGCGGTCCCATCCTCCGGGCCCTCATGACCAAACGGCATCGCCAGGCCTCCTGACATCCGATGTTTCGGGAGTCACTGTAAACCCGCCGTCAAGTGCTCGCCGGCGCGCCAGTGCGTTCCCGCACCCGTTCGCTCGGGGCGGGGCCGCATCGAGTTCAGCGGGCGCTACCGGGCGGCGCCGAGGAAGGGTCGCAGCTCCCGCAACACCGCCTCGGGCTGGTCGTGGTGAAGCCAGTGCCCCGCTCCCTGGATCTCCACCGTGCGCGACTCGCGGAAGTGGCGCCCCGGCGCCGGATGCTGGCGCCGCCGGGAATGCGATTCCGTTCCCACCAGCAGCAACACGGGGCACTCGATCGCCTCCCAGAAGGCCGGTAGCTCGCTGCGGCGCAGCTCCATGGACGTGCGCGCGTTGACCCAGTGATCGTACTTCCAGGTCAATCCACCCCCCACCGGCTTCGCCGCATAGCCGGCGAGCCCCGGAAGCATCTCATCCGGGAGGCGCGGGTTCGCCACCTTCATGCGATGGGCCGCGGTCTCGAGGTCCGGGTAGACGCGTGGCTGTTGCGATTCGAACGAACGCAACCGATCGCCCCAGCGACGTACCCAGGCGGGCCCGACACGTTCGTCGTCTCCGGGATTGAGCGAATGGGTGCCTTCGAAGATGCCCAGGGCGGCGAAGTGCTCCGGGTAGGTCCCGGCGGCAACCAGGCAGACCGAGCCACCGTAGGAGTGACCAACCACGCGCGCTGGCGATCCCACGGTTTCGATCACCCGGATGAGGTCGAGCGCGTTGTCGGGAAGACCGTAGTTCCCGCCCGGAGTCCACCCAGAGTCGCCATGGCCGCGAAGGTCGAACGCGACGACGTGGTAGTCGTCTCGCAGCGCCAGGGCCATGCGGTCCCAGGAGCGGGCGTGGTCCCGGCCGCCGTGGACGAACACCAGGGGCGGCGCCCCGTCGTTTCCCCAGTCCCAATAGGAGACCCGGACCCGCTGCGATTCGACAAACTGCTGTCGCGGCTCGGCTGTCATCCCGCGTTCCTCCCGGCGGTTGTGGCGGCGCACGGCCTGCCTGAACCGTGAGCATGCCCGCTACCGCGCCCACCGTCGACCGGGCAGGGTGGGTAGCGCGTCCCGTGGCCGACGGCGGCCCTTCTGCTAGACTCATTCAACTCACGCCGGACACGGCGCATCCCGCTCCATTCGAGGTTCCATGGCATCGCTCTTCTTCGGCACACAGGTCAACAACGGCGCCACGTGGCAGCAGCTTCTCGACGTAGCCCGCGCAATGGATGCCGGCCGCTGGCACAGCCTCTGGGTGTACGACCACTTCGTCCCACCGCTCGCGGGCGCCGATGAAACCCGCGACTGCTTCGAGGGCTGGTCGCTCCTCGGCGGCCTCGCGGCGGCCACGAGCCGAGTCCGTCTTGGCAACCTCGTCACCGGCAACACCTATCGCAATCCGGCCCTGCTGGCCAAGATGGCCGCCACCGTGGACCAGATGAGCGGCGGCCGCCTTGAGTTCGCCATCGGCGCGGGCTGGCATGAGCGCGAGCACGAGGCCTATGGGTGGGACTTCCCCTCCATGAAGGAGCGCTCCGACCGGCTCGAAGAGGCCTGCGCGATCATCAAGGCCCTCTTCACAAGCCAGGGACCGGTGTCGTACACGGGCCACTACTACCGGCTGGTGAACGCACCGTTCGCGCCCGGGTGCGCGCAGACGCCACACCCGCCGATCATGGTTGGCGGCGGTGGCGAGAAGCGGACACTGCGCACTCTCGCCCGCTACGGCGACGTGATGAACGTCTCGGGCTCGCCTGCGGAAGTCGCGCACAAGATCGACGTACTGGCGAAGCACTGCACCGACGCCG
>CAZCDK010000161.1:0-6977 GCA_964497285.1 uncultured Anaerolineaceae bacterium
GGCACTACCGCGACATCCAGGACATGGAGTTCACGGTCGAACGCGGAAAGCTCTACATGCTGCAGACGCGCTCCGGCAAGCGCACGGGCGCCGCGGCTGTCCGTATCGCCGTCGAGATGGTCGAAGAGGGGCTCATCGATCGCGCGACGGCAGTGCAGCGCGTGGAACCAGCACAACTCGACCAGCTCCTACATCCGGTCATCGCTCCCGGTGCGCGGGCCCTGGCGCGCGTGCTTACCACGGGGCTGCCCGCTTCGCCTGGCGCGGCTACCGGCAGGGTCGTCTTTGAAGCCGATGAGGCCGAGCGGCTCGGTCGCGCGGGCCAGGACGTCATCCTCGTCCGCATCGAGACGGCCCCGGAGGACTTCCACGGCATGGTCGCTGCCCGCGGCGTTCTCACTGCGCGCGGTGGCATGACCTCCCACGCGGCAGTGGTTGCTCGCGGCATGGGCAAACCCTGCGTCGCCGGGGCGGGAGAACTCAAGATCGACTACGCCCGGAGTCTCTTCACCGTCGGCGAGGTCACCGTCCACAAGGGCGATTTCGCCACGCTCAGCGGCACAACCGGCGAGGTCTTTCTCGGCAGAATCGACACGGAGGAGCCCGAACTCGGGCAGGACTTCCGAACGCTGATGGATTGGGCCCGGGAGTTCTGCACCATCGAAGTTCGCGCCAACGCCGACACGCCCCACGACGCGGAAGTGGCGCGATCCTTCGGAGCAGAGGGAATCGGACTCTGCCGGACCGAGCACATGTTCTTCGAAGGCAACCGTATCGACGCCGTTCGCGAAATGATCGTCGCCGACACGCCCGAGGGCCGGATGAGGGCCCTGGCCACGATCGCGCCCTATCAGACCGAGGACTTTGTTGGCATCTTCAGGAAGATGAACGGCCTGCCGGTCACAATCCGCACGCTGGATCCCCCTCTGCACGAGTTCCTGCCGAACGAAGCCGGCGAGATCCGCGACTTGGCGGACAGGACTGGCGTCCCCGTTGAACGCTTGGTCAGCCGAATCGATAGCCTGATGGAGGCCAACCCCATGCTCGGTTTTCGCGGGTGCCGCCTTGGGATCCTCTTCCCCGAGATCATCGAGATGCAGGCCCGCGCAATCTTCACCGCAGCTCGGCAGTGCCTGGACGAAGGGGTCGCCGTATTCCCCGAAGTCATGATCCCGCTCGTCAACACACTGGCGGAGTTGCGCAACCAGGTCGCGGTCGTTCGCAGGGTCGCAAGCGAAGTCGGCGTGTCGGACTATCAGGTTGGCACCATGATCGAATTGCCCCGCGCGGCCCTTGCCGCCGGCCAACTCGCCGAGGTCGCGGAGTTCTTCTCGTTCGGCACGAATGACCTCACGCAGACAACCATGGGCATCAGCCGCGACGACAGCACGCACTTCGTTCCCTACTACGTTGAGAACGGAATCCTGCCCGCCGATCCGTTTCAGGTCCTCGACCAGGACGGAGTCGGCGAACTCATCCGCATTGGCACGGAGCGCGGCCGCCGGACCCGGCCGGACCTCACAATCGGCGTGTGTGGCGAACATGGCGGCGACCCGTCGTCCGTCGAGTTCTTCGTCCGTTCTGGCCTGAGCTATGTCTCGTGCAGCCCCTACCGTTTGCCGGTCGCGCGGCTGGCTGCGGCCCAGGCTGCGCTCGGCGACCCCGGCCGAGACCGGTAGCCGCACGTCCCGGCGCGGGTGCACTCCCGGCTCGCCGCCGGAGAGACTACTCGAAGATCCAGCGGTCGGTGTCTCGCTCCCACGAGATCAGTTCGCGGCGTTCGAAAAAGAGGGCTGTCTCGCGTTCTCCGCTGGCTGGACTGTCGCTGGCGTGCACGAGATTCCGCCCGCGCTCCAGACCGTAGTCGGCGCGAATGCTCCCCGGCGCGGCTTCGGGTGGATTGGTCGCGCCGACACTGGCGCGCACAGCCTGCACGGCGTTCGGCCCCTCGAACACCGCCGCAATCACCGGCGCGCTGGTGATGTACGCCACCAGGCCGTCAAAGAACGGCTTGCCTTCGTGTTCCGCGTAGTGGCGCCTCGCCAGTGCCACGTCTATCTGTATCAACTTCATGCCCGCGATTCGCAACCCCCGTTGCTCGAGGCGGCGGATGATCTCGCCGGCCAGGCCGCGCTGCATCGCGTCAGGCTTCACAAGCACCAGGGTACGTTCCATGGAGGTCTCCTTCGATTGCGGCCGGCGTTCAGGGAAGGCGCAGGGCCGGGTTCGGCCGGCGTGACAACGTGATCGTGGGCTCCCGCAGGTACATCGCTTCCACGCTCTCGCCCGTCTGGGAGGCAAACAGCGGCAGCAGCGCCAGCAGGGCTGCCCGGCAGCGTTCGGCGGGGCCGACCTCCTTGCCTCCGAGGCTCCCGGCGCCCTCGCCCGCAAGGCTCAGCCCCGCCAGATCGTCTGCCTGTGCCGCTCGCAGCGGTCCCGCAGCCTGTCCGCGGTGGAAGAGGCGTGCCGCGACCTCGCCTCGGCCCGCAGGATGGATGGCTGTCACTTCGCCGAGTCCCGAGGCAAGCGCCACCGCTTCGAGCGTGCCGATGCCCCGGAGCGGCGCACCGCAGGCCATCGCGAGCCCCTGCGCGGTAGCAATCCCCACTCTCAGGCCCGCATAGTTGCCTGGCCCTTTCACGACCGCAATCCCTGCAAGTGCCCGGCGCCAGCCCCCGAGCATACGGTCCATCTGTGCCAGGAGGGTTCGGGTGTGGTCCTCAGCCACGTCCTCGGCGAATTCCGACGCGACCTCACCGTCTACCGCGAGCGCAAGCGCAATCGTAGCCGAAGCCGTGTCGATGCCGAGGACCGTGGTCACGCCGCTCCGAGCGCCTTCGCGAGCGCATCACCCCGGGGGCCTCGCGGCAGGAACCGCAGCCGCCGCTGGCGGTCCATGTCGCCAAACCGCAGCTCAATCACCAGCCCGTCGCCTGGAAGCAACTCCGCCCCGCGCTCGGGCCATTCGATGACCAGCACGCCCCGCTCTGGATAGTCCCAGAGCCCCAGCTCGTCCAGTTCCTCGACGTCTTCCATCCGGTACAGATCGACGTGGAACAGCTTCTCGCGCCCTTCGTACTCATTCATCAGCACGAAGGATGGGCTCGTCACCGGAGTCCGGCACCCCAGGCCCCGCCCGATTCCCTGCGTGAGGCACGTCTTGCCCGTCCCAAGGTCGCCGCTCAGGAGGACGATATCCCCCCGTTGCAAGACCTTCCCCAGCTGCTCCCCAACGTCGCGGGTTTCCTGCTCGGCGCCAGTCGCCAGTTCGAATTCGTGCCGATCTCCCATGCCGCCCAGTATAGGCCCGCCCCTCGTTACGCCATAAGCGACGATCCGGCCGGTCACGATTCGCGACCAGGCCGGCAGCCACCGGCACACGCGCTCCCGGCGGGCGCCGGACAACTCCTGTCGGGGTTTGGGCGATTCCGGTTGACCAAAAGTGCCCCGATTCGTACCTTATTCTGGAGTGGCATAGCCCGCGACCCAGTGTTATGTCGTATTGAAGGGAAGTTCCGATATGACCAAGATCACAGCAGAAAATGGCAAGACCCCGGTCTCATCGCTCCTCGGACAGCGGATCCGGATCGCCCGGCGCGATGCCAACATGAGCCAGGGGCAGCTCGCAACCTCATTGAGCACCACCCAGAGTGCCATCAGCCTCTACGAGGCCGGCCAGCGCTCCGTCGGCATCGACATGCTGCTCAATGTCGCCCGTATTCTCAATCGCCCCCTGCACTACTTCCTTGGCGAAGACGGCGACATGCTCTATGTGAAGGACAGCGACATCGCCGAGCTGATCGATGAGCTCGAGAAGCACCCCGAAGACCTCCCCGAACTGCTCGCCTACTGGCAGTTCCTTCGCTGGCGCCGCTTGAGCGCCAACAGCAACGGCCGCCATTAACGAGACGCGCGGCGTGGGACCCCAGGAGCGAGTTCCCCGGTCCCCGGGCCAAACCCGTTCCTGTCGCCCATCGTTCATGCCTCGAACCTGACCATGCGCCGTCTCTGCGACGCGACCGACGCCCGCCGCCTGCTGAATCCTGGCCCCGTCGCCATCGTGACCACCTCGTGGCGGGGGCTGACGAACGCCGCCCCCGTTGCCTGGACCGCGCCGCTCTCCATGGAGCCGCCCCTCGTCGGTTGTGTCATCCACCCGCACCGCCACACCGCCGACATGATCCGCTTCAGCGAGGAGTTCGCCCTCAACATCCCCGGGCCCGACCTGCTGAAGCAGACCGCCTTCCTCGGCTCCCAATCGGGCCTCGACACGAACAAGATCGAGGCCTCCGGGCTCGCGCCTTTCGCGGCCCAACGCATCGGCGCGCCCCTGATCGAAGGCTGCCTGGCCTGGATCGAGTGCGGCCTGCGCGATGTGATTCGCATCGGCGACCACACCCTCTTCGTCGGCGAGGTGGTCGGCGTTCAAGCGCTGGACGAAGCCTACGCCCAGCACTGGCTGCTGGAAGACCGCCGCTACAGCCCGCTGACCTACATCGGCGGCACTCACTACGGCGTGGTCGGCGACCCGCTGGAGGCCGTCATCGAGGTCGACGCCCAGGGCGGCCTCGTGATCGAAACCGCCGCCGAACGCGAGCGCCGCCAAGAGGCCGAGGCCCGCGAACGCGAACGCTTGCAGGCCGAGGGCACGTCCTCCGTCTGACCTCCAACCTCTAGCCCCTGACCTCAACCCCTTCGTAGACCCGGTTCGCGGCGCCCGCGTAGACCGCGTTCGGGCGCACCAGGCGGTTGTCGCCGTACTGTTCCAGCAGGTGCGCGGTCCAGCCCGTGATCCGCGCCAGCGCGAAGATCGGTGTGTAGAGGTCGCTCGGGATGCCCAGCATCTTGTAGACCGAGGCGCTGAAGAAGTCGACGTTCGGATGGAGCGGCTTCCCTTCGAGCTTCTTCGCCAGGTAGTCGCGCAACTTCAGCGAGAGGTCGAAGTACTTCCGGTCCGGGGACTGCTTCGCCAGCTCCTGTCCCAGCCGTTCGAGGATGATTGCCCGCGGGTCGGTTGTCTTGTAGACGCGGTGCCCGATGCCCATGACGCGCTCGCCGCGCGCGAGCATGGCCTCGACATACGACGCGATGTTCTGCTCTTCGCCGATCGCTTCGACCGTCTTGCAGACGGCTTCGTTGGCGCCGCCGTGCAGCGGCCCCTTGAGCGTGCCGATGGCGGAGGCGATGGACGAGTACATGTCGCTCAGGGTCGAGGCGGTGACGATGGCGGAGAAGGTCGAGGCGTTCATTTCGTGCTCGGCGTGGAGGATCATCGCCACGTCGAACGTGCGCGCTTCGAGAGCGCTCGGCTCGCGGCCGTTGAGCATGTAGAGGAAGTTGGCCGCGTGGCCAAGGTCGTCCCGCGGCTCCACGACCTCCAGCCCCTGGCGAATGCGCTGGTAGGCCGCCAGCACCGTCGCCATCTTCGCCGTGAGCCGCGCCGCCGTCTCCTTGAGTTGGGCGTTGGTGAGGTCGCTCGACTTGCGGTCGACCGCTCCCAGCACTTCGACCGCGATTTCGAGCGTGCGCATGGGGCGTACGAGCGTGTGCAGCTCGCGCAGCAGCCGCTCGACGATCTCGTCCAGCTTGCGCTCGGCGACGAGGGTAGCGTTCAGGGCGGCCAAATCGGTCTTGGAAGGCAGGCGCTGGTTCCAGAGCAGGAACGCCACTTCCTCGAAGGTCGAGTGCTCGGCGAGGTCGAAGATGTCGTAGCCGGCATAGACCAGCTCGCCCTTCTGGCCGTCGATGCGGCAGAGCTTGGTAGCGGTGACATTGACGCCTTCGAGCCCGCGGGCGATGTCGTCGGTGGTCATCGGGAGTTCACCTTTTCGTGGATTGCCGTTGCGAGGCGATTGTATACACTCCCGTAGTTGATATCAACCGGGGCTATGGACCGATAGCGAGGGAGGAGGGAGGAGGGAGGAGGGAGGAGAAGGTTGTGGCGAGCGTGAGCGGGCTCACGAACGTTGGGGTCCGCTCCCTGATGGTCGCGGTTCTGTTTGGGGGTCATCGTTGAGCCATCCAGTCGTTGGGCCAGTCGTGGTCGCTGGCCTTGGAGGGGGATGGGGGTGGGGCGAAGAGGACGTTGGCCTTCAGGAACTCCTGGCGCTTGGCGCCGACGTCGGCGATGGCGGACATGCGGCGGTTGAACTCGTCGTCGTCGAGGGTGGCGGCGAGCTCGGTCATGTGGTCGTGGAGGGCCTGGCGGCGTTCGCGGTAGGTGGCGGGGTCGTGGCTGGAGACGACGGCATCGTAGTAGCCGGTGCGGGCGGGGCGGTCGAAGTTGCGGTAAGCGAAGCCGAGGAGGCGGACGATGGGGCGCGAGCGTGACGGCGGGATCTTGCCGCAGAGCTCAAGGCGAAGGACGAAGTCGATGACGGCCTGGACGCCGGCGCGATCGGAGAGGTCGAGGGCTCCGGGGTCGGCGAGGGGGAGGGGTTGGCGGGCGATGCCGGAGGCGACGCCACCGGCACGGACGTTTTCGCGCTGCGTTTCGGCGTAGTCGGGATCGTGGCTCATGCAGAAGTCAGATCCGACGAGAGGCTTTGCGCGGCAGGGCTCGCCGGACCTCGTGGTGGCCGCGCAGTTCGGGGTGGCCGGGGGAGGTTTTTCACCAAAATTCATTTGTTGAACAAGTGATCTGACTTGTTCGGGGGGGCACAGTCTCGCTCCCGGGAAGCCCTCATCCCCCGACCCCTTCCCCCGATCCGCCGGGGGAAGGGGAGTGCGTTCGCTGCCGGAGCACCCTGCCTCCGCGGCAACTGTGCGAAGGGCCTCGGCGCGCTTGCGGGCGATGACCTCCTCGATGAGGTCGGGGATGTCGGCGAGGCTGAGGTTCCGGAACGCCTGCGGCATCCTGGATCTTGGAGTATGGATTGGGGAATTTGAATTGGGGACGGGGCGAGAAGTTCCGAGGGCCAGGGCGGTGTGGCTGTCACACCAGGGGTAGTCGGGAGCGGCATCGAAGCGGCAGACGT
>CAZCDK010000162.1:0-1088 GCA_964497285.1 uncultured Anaerolineaceae bacterium
TACTTCCATCGAAGCAGCCACGGCGACATTGTGCCAGAACGCCCCGGGCCTAGCTCACTTGTTCTTTTGGAGCCGACGGGGCAGTCCCCGGTTCGTGCTCATCCTACACATGGCTCGCCTTTGCCTCAGCGCCGAGAAAGCTCGATGGCCCGATAAGCAGCCCCCTCTTCGGGATGAACCACCCGAACCTGGGTGGATGGGAATTCGCGAAGCACCTTCGTCGCCATGTTCTCCCGAACATAGCTATTATTCTCAAGCACTCCTCCGGCGCACAGCAACGCAATGCCTTCCTCGACCACGCCATCGATCCGTTTAGCTCCGTCGAGTCCGCGGTCCCTGTTGTGTGTACACATCTGCACATCGAGCTTTCGAGCAACCGCTATCACCATGCTCGCCAACTCGTCGGCGGCAGAATCAAGCATCGCGCGACAGCGCTGGTCACCACGTTTGAGCGCATATGGTGCGACCACTAGTCGAGCCAAGGATGCTATTTTGGATTTGTTCGCTCGCATATCCTGAGCTATGGACTTGATTTCAGACCACCGGGCCGGATAATAGGTTTCGATATTCAAGTGCCGATAGATCTGGGACTCCACCTCATCATCCCATTCAATTAGTCCAGAACGCGCCCTAGCAACGCATTCCATGGCAGTTAGTCCAATTCCACTTGCCGATCCCCAGTCGGAAAGAGGGAGATCGATTCCTCCCGCTTTAATCGTAACGTCTGGAAATCCTACAGAGCTTCCGAGACAGTTGGACCCCGTTCCCGATATCAGGCACACTCGGTGCTGAGCTGCGGGCTCACAGAACTGGATAATCTCCACATCCGATACTACTTCGGTAGTAGCGTTCCCGATGACTTTCAATATTTTCGGATCCCCAAGAATTGCTCGTTGGAATTCGCTTTTGTCGTCTGGTCTATCGAGTCCAGCCGTTCCAATACATAGAGCAATGATCTCGCCAGTTGCATCCGCCATTCCGCAATATTGGAGAATAAACTCAGCAAGGTCTGAAGCTACTTGCGATACCTGCCACGCATTGCCCGCTATGTAAAGATTCGTCGAAAGACTATCATCTTAGCCATACGC
>CAZCDK010000162.1:1098-6936 GCA_964497285.1 uncultured Anaerolineaceae bacterium
CGGCGCCGTGCTGGCGCATGAGTTCAATCAGCGCGTGCTCATTCTTGACGCAAAGTCGCGTCTTAGTTGAACCGCCATCGATGCCCACAAAAAGTTTGGTTGTCATCTCGAACCTCTTGCTTCTCCTGGCGCGCGCCACCGATAACTCACGTGCCTTCCGTTGAACTGAATCTGCCTGGGGAAGCCTCCGCGAGTCCGCACATTGTGCCAGATCACATGACGGTTCGCACAGGTGTTCGCCTGAATCGGGCCTACTTCTTCTTCTTGGACGGCTTCCCGCGCGCCGCCGACGCTTCTATTGGCGCAGCCGGGGCTAGTGCTGCCTCAACGGGCACCGGCGGAGCGGGAGTCGTAACGAATCCCAGCCGTCCTTCGTGGATGTCGGACGCAGGGTGGATCTCCACCCGGAAGACCGTCTGGTAGGGGATGAACACCTGAACAGGATGGCCGTGATCGGGTTCCGACACATGCAGAGCGACCCAGGCGTCCGTGAAGCCCGAGATCCCGATCACGAAGTGCGTCGTGCCGTCGGTCGTGAGCACTTCGACAACCGGGCTGTCGCACCCTGCCTGCTCGCAGAAGGCACCTACGGCCCGCGGAAGCAGCTGTTCGAAGAAGGCCCGATCAAACGGCGCCCCGTTCGCATGCTGCAGCGCTGGCGACGGTGCGGCCACGCCTTGAGGAAGGTAGATCACGTTCGAAGAACCTGGCATGGCCACAGGGTATGAGCGGCACGCGCGGCGGACAACCGCAGGCAATCCGTGCGGCGAGCCGGGCTACCTTTGTACACTGGTGGAACACCCCCGGGAGGCCCGACATGCCCGATTCCGAGGCCGGCCAGCCAACGCTCTTCTCCAGCGACGCGTTGGCCAGGCTGGCACGCGCAACACAGGCATGGGAAGATGGCCCGCTGGCGCGCACGCTGGAGCGATCGCCCGAGCGCAGTGAAGGTTTCGCCACCAGCTCCGCTCCGGTCTCACGTCTCTACACTCCCCTCGACATCGCTGGCTTCGACTACGAGCGCGACCTGGGCTTCCCGGGCCAGTACCCCTTCACGCGCGGCGTGCAAACGACCATGTATCGCGCACGGCCGTGGACGATGCGCCAGTACGCCGGGTTCGGCACCGCCGAGGAGTCGAACCAGAAGTTCCGCTACCTGCTCAGCCAGGGCCAGACCGGCCTTTCCGTGGCCTTCGACCTCCCGAGCCAGCTCGGCTACGACTCCGACGATCCCATGGCCGTGGCGGAAGTCGGCCAGGTCGGCGTTGCCATCGATTCGCTCTACGACATGGAGACGCTGTTCCAGGACATCCCCCTCGATCAGGTCTCCACGAGCATGACGATCAACGCCCCTGCCGCGGTGATGCTGGCCATGTACATCGTGGCGGCAGAAAAGAGGGGCATATCCCAGGCGAAGCTGAACGGAACTGTGCAGAACGACGTCCTCAAGGAGTACGTCGCGCGTGGGACCTACATCTTCCCGCCCGGGCCCAGCGTGCGGCTGGCGGCGGACATCATGGCCTACTGCGCAAAGCACATCCCGCAGTGGAACACCATCAGCGTCAGCGGCTACCACATACGCGATGCCGGCAGTACGGCCGCACAGGAGATCGGCTTCACGTTCGCCAACGCCTGCGCATACATCGACGCAGCGCTGGAACGCGGCCTTCACATCGACGAATTCGCGCCCCGGATCAGCTGGATCTTCAACACCCACAACAACTTCTTCGAAGAAGTCGCCAAGTACCGGGCGCTCCGCCGCCTCTGGGCCCGAACGCTCCGGGAGAAGTACGGCGCGAGAGACCCGCGTTCGATGACCCTGCGAACACACACCCAGACGGGTGGCAGCACGCTCGTGGCCCAACAGCCAGAGAACAACATCGTCCGCGCCGGCATCCAGGCGCTCGCGGCCGTCCTCGGAGGGGTGCAGAGCATTGCCTTGAGCTGCTTCGACGAAGCCCTGGCGCTGCCGACCGACGACGCTCAGCGCCTCGCTCTTCGCACGCAACAGATCATCGCCCACGAGACCGGCGTGGCCGACACCATCGATCCGCTCGGGGGCAGCTACTTCGTGGAGCACCTCACGAACGAACTCGAACGCCAGGCCATGGAGTACATGCGCGCGATCCACGAAATCGGCGGCGCCGTGCGGGCAATCGAGACGGGCTGGATGCAAGCCCAGATCGCCGAGGCGAGCTGGAACCACCAGCAGCGAGTCGACGATCGCCGATCGGTCGTCGTCGGCGTCAACGCCCACACGGAGGGAGGCGAACAGCAGCGCCCCGCGATCTTCTCCGTCGACAAACGGCTCGTCGAACATCAGCTCGCGCGACTGAAGCGCCACCGGGAAGAGCGCGACCCGGGCGCCGTCGAGACCACTCTCGCCGCCCTGAGGGACGCCTGCTGTGGGCCGGCGAACCTCATCCCGGCAATCATTGACGCCGTGCGCGCCTACGCCACGCTCGGCGAGATCTGCGACTCGATGCGGGACGTCTTCGGGGAATACCACCCGCCAACCGTGATCTGATGGCTCAAGGAGCGCAGCTCAAGTTCTGGACTTGCCCGGCCTGCGGCCGGGAATTCGGAGGCAGGCAGTCGCACCTCTGCGTCCCGGCCCTCCCCATCGATGCCTATTTCGCCGAACGCCCGCCAGCCGAACGCTGGATCTTCGAGGCGGTAGCCGAACACCTGCAGAGCCTCGGGCCGGTGATCGTGGAGTGCGTCGGGGTTGGCATCCTGTTCAAGCGCCGCCGCACCTTCGTCGAGTTGAGGCGCAAGAACCGCTGGATCGACCTGAGCATCGGTCTCAACTACGTTCTCGAACACTCGCGCGTAACACGGACGGTTCGGACCGCCAACGGCCACGCGTACCACGGGATTCGCCTGACCTCGGTCGCGGACATCGATGGGGAGGTGCGAGGCTGGCTCACGGCTTCGTACCTGGAATTCGCCGGCTAACGCCCGGCTGAGCCGCCGCGCGAAACCGGGACGGGCTCCCGGCAGCGGCCCCGGGCGTTCGCGCGATGACCGAGCCTTGGACTCAGGGCAATCCCGGAAGCGAGAACCCCGGCATGCCCGGGCATTGCGGAGCGACCAACCCGGCAGCGACGAAGCTGGGAAGCGCAAGAAGGAACCGGTTCTCCCCCTGCGTCTTGAAGGCTTTGTCGCCCGTGGTCGCCCACTGCTGCTGGAGGGCCATGGCCGCGACCACGGCGCTCCAACCCGGATCGATTACCACATCGAACGCACCCCAGGGCGAGCCCGGCGGGGGGGCGAGTTGGTTGAGCTCGTTGGCCGTGCCAGCCACGAACGACGCGGTCCACCAGACCCGGTTGCCGTTGGTGGCCGAGGGGTTCTTTGTGAACGCGTCGCTGGCGTTGCTGAAGTCGATGAGGTCGGTGGCGAGCCACTCGGACTTGGCGAGCAGCACCTGTTGGTACTCGTTCTCGACCGCGGAGCAACCATCGAGCGCAGGCGCAGGTCCGAGCGGTTCGTTGCGCGCAAGGGCGGGCACGATCACGCGGAACGGGTGGCTCGAAACGCAGTCACAAGGCGGTTGGGCGCCCTGCGCGTCGTTTGGAGTCAGCATCGCCGTCGCGACCGAGATCCCAGCAAGGGCGCAGGAGATGCCGATAAGTCGCAAGCGGAGGCTCTGGTGCATGGCTCACCCCGATCCACTGGATCGTCCGCATCATACGGCGGGCACGCTTTGGCCGGGAAGAGCAGCCAAGGACCGGGCCGGCTGCGATCTTCCGGAGTAGTGGCCGCGGAGCCGGAGCCGGCGCCCACGTCCACCCCGTCACCTGCGTGGATGCACGTGCCATGATCCCGGCATGACTCCGTTTCGCTTCGCCACATACCACCTCCTGCCGTGCCTCGTGCTCCTGCTCGTGGCATGCTCCGCGCCACGCGAGGACGCCCCCGTCGTGTCTCGCGAAGGTTGCGAGCCCCGCCCAACGCCCGGCGGCGGCTCGCCGGTGAGCGACCCCAACGGGCCCTGGAGCCACCAGGTTGTGGTCGCGCGGACCACCGACGGGGTCACCCTCGAAGGAGCCCGCCAGATCCTGGACCACGCCTCCGTCCCCGATGGCGTGGCGTTGCAGGACGGGCGCGTCCTCCTCTACTACATCAACGCCGAAACCGGCGCCATCCATGTCGCAAAGGTGGCGGGCGAAACGATCGAGCACCTCGGTGCCATCTCCATCGATGACGCGGCCGCACCCATGGGTGCCGTCGACCCCGATGCGGTGTTGCTGCCCAACGGCAAGGTGCGGCTTTTCTACCTCGGCAACCTGGGACCGCCCCAGCCCGGCACCGGCAAGCCCTGGTACATCTGCGCCGCCGACTCGGAAGACGGCGTTCGCTTCACACTCGTGGGGCTGACGATCCAGTTTGCTGACGAGCAGACAACCGACCCCTCGGTCACCCGGCTGGGTGACGGTTCCTGGCTCATGGCCGCGTCGCAGGGACCGAAGACGGTGCTCGCACGGTCGAAGGACGGCCTGAGCTTCGAGCAGTACGCGTCCGTCGACTACGGCGGCGTACCCGAAGTGTCATCGCTCAAGGACGGGCGGTCCCGGCTCTACGTTTGCGCGCGCGGCATCGAAAGCTACGTCTCAGCCGACCGCGGCGCCACCTGGACGAAGGAAGCCACGAACATCGCCCCCAACCTCGGGAAGGCCATCACCTGCGACCCCTCCTGGGTCCCCGGCGCCAACCTCTTCTTCTACAAGACCGGCGGCGGCCCCCCACCCCGGCCGTAGCTTGAGGCGGCGAACACAGGCGCTCACTACCGAACGCGGTGCGAGCCATCGCGGATTCCGGCGCCCGGGCAGAATAGCTTAAGAGCTATTGCGATCCGCTAGCTTGTACGCTATCGTGCGAGGGTGGCCTGGCTGGCACGCACGTTTACGACTGACAACGGCGGGAAGCCGGTCGAAGCGTGGATTCAATCGCTTGGGGCGGACGCACGGGCCGAGGTCCTCATCCTCATCGACCTGCTTGAGGAACGCGGCACGGCGCTTCGGGAGCCGTTTGCCAGTCATGTGGAGGATGGGGTGTGGGAGCTTCGTTCCAGGGGTAAGGACGGGATCTACCGAGTGCTCTACTTCCACTGGTTCGGCCACACTTTCGGCCTGCTCCACGGCTTCACCAAGAAGACGCGACGGACGCCGCGACCAGAACTGGAAATCGCGAAGAGGCGCCGGGCGACGTGGCTGGCTCGACCCGGATCCCACAGGCCGGACTAGGCAGAAGAGGAACAACCAACATGGACGACGAATTCAGGCAGTTTCGCAACAGGATGCTCGAAGACCCGGCGACCCGCACCGTCTACGAAGCGCGAAAACCGGTCTACGAGTTCGCCGTGCAACTCGCGGAACTCCGCCGCCGGCGCGGTCTCTCACAGGCAGCCCTCGCCCAACGAGCAGGGATGAAGCAATCCGAGGTGGCCAGGATCGAGGCGGCTGAAGCCTCCCCGACCTTCGACACGATGGCCCGCCTGTTGTCGGCAGCAGAGGCGGACCTTGACATTCGGTTCAAGGATGCCCGGGGCAAGGTCGTGCGGCTGCCGATGGCCCTCAAAGGAGCGGAGCGGGCGCCACGATCCAGGCGTGGCCGCGCGGTCGCTACCGCGGGCGATGCGGGATCCGAGCGGCTGGAAAAGGCAGGCGCGTAACAGCGTTCCCGGCATCGAAAGCTACCTCTCAACCGACCGCGGCACGACCTGGGCGAAGGAAGCCGCCAACATCGGCCCTAACCCCGGCAAGGCCATACCTGCGACCCCTCCTGGGTCCCGGGCGCCAACCTCTTCTTCTACAAGACCGGCGGCGGCCCCCC
>CAZCDK010000163.1:0-6849 GCA_964497285.1 uncultured Anaerolineaceae bacterium
GCCGCGGGGGCCTTTGCCAATAACAAGAAATTTTGCATCGAGTGCCGCCTTGATCTTGCCGACCATCTCTGGCGCTGGGATCAACGTCTTGTCGTCGAGATGACCGCAGCGCTTGGGGAAGTCCTGATCTTCGATTTGGATGGCATTGGCGCCGGCGCGCTCCAGCAGGCGGACAGTGCGTTCGACATTGAGCGCATTGCCGTAGCCAGTGTCGGCATCGACGACAAGATGGGCGTGCGCAGCGTGCCCACCGCGCACTTCAGCTTCAGCGACGTGCGCGTGCCCGCCGCGAACTTGCTCGGCGGGGCCGAAGGCAATGGCTTCAACACGGCCATGCTTACGCTGAACTCGATGCGACCGACGGTCGGCGCCCGCGGCGTCGGCCTGGCCGAAGGGGCCGCGGCCTACGCACTCGAATGGGCCCGGGAGCGAAAGGCGTTCGGCAGCGCCGTCGTCGACTTCGAGGCCATCCAGTTTATGTTCGCCGACATGGCGATCCAGATCGAAGCCGCGCGTAACCTCATCTACAAGGCTGCCTGGCTGGTCGACCAGGGCAAGTTCACGCGCGAGTACGCCCACAACCTCTCGATCGCCAAGGCCTTCGCGACGGAGATGGCGAACCGCGTGGCCTTCGACGCCCTCCAGGTGCTGGGCGCGCAGGGCTACATGAAGGACCACCCGCTCGAACGCCACTACCGCGACGCCCGCCAGCTCACGATCGTGGAAGGCACTTCGCAGGTCCAGCGCGTCGTCATCAGCCGCGCCATGATCGACCGCGTCCTGGTCTACGGGTAGGGGAACATTCCAGCCGCTTGCGGCGTCTGGTAATCTGGGGCGCGACACAGCACCGCGCCCCGGCCCGCCGGTGCCCCACCGGTCTCATTCTGGGAGGACCATGTGAACGCAAAACCCGCCCTCGCTGCGGTGGCGCTTGTCATTGGCACTATCACCCTGCTCGTTGCCTGCACAAGTAACCCCAAGAACCCCGAAAGCGCCGACTCCGCCACCGGCCCTTCGCAGCCCGAGATCGTCAAGACCTCGGGCGGTTCCGTCGCCGAAACCGCCGGCGGCAAGGCCGCCGACATCATCAAGGCTCAGGCGGGTACGGGGTTCGCCTCCGGGTCCGTCGCCTCGCCGCAGCTCGCGAGTGCGCTCGGCCCGGTCCCCGGGCTCACGGTGAGCTTCACTCAGTCTGCTACGGTCGCGGCCGACCAGGCCTTCGTCGTCGCCTACATCGCGCCGCGGGGGGGCTTCACCGGCACTCCCCAGCCCATCGCCGCCAAGGACCAGGCGGCCATCATCGCCGCCCTTGCCGCGCTCGGGATTCGCAAGGAAGACATCTCATTCGATAGCAACTACCAGTACGGACCCTTCGCCACGGTTCGTGTGGGGGTGGCTGTCGGGGATCTGAAAGGCAGCGGCCAGAAGATCCTCGACGCCATCGAAAGTGCAGCCGGCCGGCCGGAGTCAAGCGGCGCCGAATTCGGCCTGAAGGCATGTGACCTCGCCCTCGCGCCCATCCGCAAGGATGCATTCAGGGGCGCCGGCGAGCGCGCCCGGAGCCTCGCCGCGGCTGCGTCGCTCACGCCCGGCAAGGTCGTCGCCATCTCCGAAACCCAGGGGCCGAACACCATCGGGATGCCCGTGCAGGACCCCTGCAGCCCGGCGGCCAGCTATGGGCCCAAGACCGGTGGCGGCATGCTCGCGTTCGACGCGATCCCCGAAGTCAAGGTGAGCCTCACCGTTGGAGTCACCTATGCGCTCGGCGACGGCGCGGCTGATGGGGCGGGCGTAACGGTGACCGGCATCGGCTCCGCGACCGCCAGGGCCGACACGGCCTACGTCGTGGTCCTGGGCGAGGCCGCGTATGGCCCCACCGGCCCCCGGCCGCTCGCGACCAAGACCCGCAACGAAATCATCCAGTCGCTCGTCGCTCTCGGCATCAAGAACGACGACATCCACGTCGAGAGCTCCGGCTATGGCAGCCCGGTTATCGTCTCGGCGAGGGTCGATCTCGTGGCCCTTCCGAAGATCGGGAAGGACGTCGCAAATGCCGTCACCGAGACCCTGGGCCGCGTCCAGAACCAGGGCGTGCGGTTCACGCATTCCAACTGCCAGGCCGTTGTGGGCGAAGCTCGCAAACAGGCGATTGCGGATTCCAAGCGCAGGATTGAGGCCCTTGCCGGGGCTGCCGGTCTCAAGCTCGGCGACCTCCACGCCATCTCCGAAGGCACGGCCCTGCCCGTGGGATACCCGGCCGCCCCTGATCCCTGCGGCGACGACCTCGCGAGCCTCGTCTATGGCGGCCCCTACGCGGCCGGGTTCAAAGGCTTCGACGCCGATCAGGAGTTCACGGTCGAGGCAGCGCTGACAGTGACCTACGCGATCAAGTAGACCGCGCGAAGGCGTATCGCCCGCTACCAGATTGCCGTGACCGGGTAGCGGGCGAAGATCGCGTCGCTCGTCACAATGGGCAGATCCTCGTGAATCGGCTCGGCCACAAGGAGGCGATTCACGAGGTCGCCGTGAATGGTCGGAAGGGTAGCGATGTGCAATGAGTGAGCGATCCTGAGCGGCAGTTTCATAGAACCGTTGCGCTCCATCTCCACGGTCAGCCACGACGATACATCGGAGGGAGTCCGAAGCCTCCCTGTCCTCGTCTTCATGCCGATGTCGGCAACCGAGGCAGGTGGCCCCCTGCCCCCTGGCCCCTACACAAACGGATGGTCGTCGAACTGCTCCCCGCCCGTGAGGTGAACGGCAGCCGCCCAGCCGGCCAGCAGACCCACGAGACCCATGACCGGCACGCCCGCGACCGCCAGCCAGGCGCCGTGCCGGGTCGCACCGATGGCGCCCGCGAAGGCCCCGGCGGCCAGGGTCAACAGCCCCAGCCCACGCCAGAGCATCGCGAACTCGGGGATAACGCGCCGCGCTTGCAGAGGTGGAAGGAACGCGTCGCCATCGTTCCCGGCCCCATGCCGGTGTGCCACGCCGCCCGCGGCGTGGTCGTGCTCGCAATGCTCGCAACCGCCGGGCATCTCAGTCGCGCAAGTCGGGCGGCAGCAGGTTCGGGATGCCGTCTTCGATTGGGTAGGTCTCCTTGCAAGCCGCGCAGTAGAGGTTCCCATCGAGGATCTCGGCGTCCTCTTCCCTGGTGATGGCGAGCTGCAAATCGCCCTTGCAGAGCGGGCAGACGAGGATTTCCATCAGGTCGTGGCGCATGGTCACATGGTACGGGCACATGCGGCAGCAGTCAGCACCCGGCTGCCGTCAACCAGGAGCCCGCCAGTCCCTAGTGCTCGTACCTGACCACGGCATCCGCCGGTGCGGACACGGCGAGGACTCCGCCCGGAAGCGGGGCGTCGACCGGCAGCGGCACCGAGACCCGGGCGCCGCCGATGAGCCCTGAGACCTCCCTGTGCGTGGCAAGGTCGGCCATCTCGTCTATCAGCAGTTCGAAACGAATGTCGCCGTCGCCGGCCTGGAGGGCTCCGGGCGCGATTGCGAGCGAACCTGAGTCTGTGTTCACGATGGTGTAGCCGAGGAATGCGGCGGTCGCGACGTCGGGAGGGCGGCGCGCTACCTCCCGTTTGGGCCCCGCCGCGCATACTCGGCCTTCAATCAGCACCACGATGTCGTCCGCCAGGCGCAGCGCTTCATCGCGGTCATGAGTGACAACAATCGTCGTGCTGGCGAAGTCGCGGAGGAGCCCGGGCAGGTCGTGAAGCAACTGACGCCGGCCAGGCCCGTCGAGCCCCGAGAGGGGCTCATCGAGGAGCGTGACGGGTGCTCGCAGGCAGAGGGCCCGGGCGAGACTGGCGCGCTGTGCTTCGCCGCCCGAGAGCCGGTGCGCGTTGCGATCCAGGAGCCCGGCAATCCCACAGGCGGTGGCGATCTCGTCGATGCGCGCTGACCGCGCCTCACCCGCGATCCGGCGCAGGCGCAGGGCGAGATCGAGGTTCGCCCTCACCGTCGCATCAAGGAACACCGGCTCCTGGAAGGCATACGACACCAGCCGGCGCGTTGCGCGATCCGGCCTGACCGGTCTTTCACCGATGGTCAGGGAGCCCGCGGCCGGCGATTCGAGCGCTGCGATGAGGCGCAACAGCGTCGACTTCCCCGCGCCGTTTGGCCCAAGCAGAGCTGTCGTGCGCCCCGCCGCAAATGAAAGGTGCGGGAGCATCAACACCTCTCGGCGGCCGTGCCGGTAACTGAGTCCTTCGACCTTGACCTCCATCAGCGCGCCCGCCGCTGTTGCACGCTGGTGAGAACGAGATTCACGGCGAACGCCATCGCCAGGAGGACAATGCCGAGCGCGATCGCATTGGCCGTCTCCCCCCGCGAGGTCTCGGTCGTGATCGCGGTCGTGAGCACGCGCGTCTGGCCCTTGATGTTTCCGCCGACTGCGAGCGATGCCCCAACTTCGGAGATGGCACCGCCGAAGCCGGCCATCACCGCCGCCAGCAGCCCGAGCCGGGCTTCGCGCGCGAGCAGCCACAGGGAGCGCACGTGCCCTGCACCGAGCACGGCCAGCAGGTCGGGCAGTTCGCGCGGCAGAGCCTGGATCGAAGCGGACGTGAAGCCGATGACCAGCGGAGCGGCGATGACTAGCTGCGCGATCACCGTTGCCCGCCGCGTGTAGATCAGCTCCAGGCCCCCGAACGGCCCGCTCCTCACCAGCATGAGCCAGACGAAAAGGCCAACGACGATCGGCGGCATCCCCATCCCGGTGTTCACGAGGCTCAGTAGCAAACCCCGCCCCCGGAAGCGGCCGCGTGCCAGGGCGTAGCCGAGCGGTACCCCGGCCGCCATCGCCAGCACGGTTGCCGAGCCCGAGACGACGACCGTCCGGATCGCGATCTCGCGAAGCTCCGCGTCGCCCTCGACGATGAGGCGCAGGGCCTCCCGGAGTCCGTCCCACAGTTCACCCATGGCCTATTGTCCTATCGATTCCTCGGACTTGCCCGCATCGGCGACGAACAGCGCCTGCCCGAATTCGGCCCTGCCGAAGTCCGCGATGAGCGCCTGGGTGGCAGGCGCGACCAGGAAGTCGACGAAGGCGCGCGCCTGGACCGCTTTCGCAGCGGTGTGCCTGGTCGGGTTCACGACGTAGGCGTGGTAGATGTTGAGCAACGGCCTGGCGCCTTCGAAAACGGCCTCGAGCTTCAGGTTCTTCTTTAGTGCGAGGTAGGTCGCCCGGTCGGTCAGCGTGTAGCCGGCCTTCTGATCCGCAACGTTCAAGGTGGCGCCCATCCCCTGGCCGGTCTCCTCGCGCTGCCTGACGTTCTTGAGATCGATCCCGGCCGTCTTCCAGAGTTCGAGCTCCTTCGTGTTTGTGCCCGAGGCATCGCCGCGGGAGATGAACGGTCCGGCAGCGGCAATTGCCTGCATCGTGGCGTTCAGATCCTTCAGGCCCCTCACCCTGGCCGGATCCGATGGTGGCCCGACGAGGATGTAGTCGTTGTGCATCACGAGCCTGCCTTCGACGATGTCCGCGTTGTCGACGTACTTCCGCTCACTTGCGGGCGCATGGACGAGCACGGCGTCGGCGTCTCCCTTCGCTCCCATTTCGAGCGCGGCGCCCGTTCCGACGGCGATGACCTTCACGGCGATGCCCGTGACCTCCTTGAATCGCGGGACGAGGACATCGAGCAGGCCGCTATCCTGGGTGCTTGTCGTGGTTGCCAGGATCATGGAGCCGCCGATCGGAGTCGGCCTCGGCGCCGACGACGCCTGCGCGGCGGCGGCCTCCGGCGTGGTCGGGGTGGAGGTGATGGCGTTGCCGCAGGCGGCAAGGCTGGCCAGGGCAACGAGCGCGACGGGAAACAGGAGTGGTTCAGGAATCCTGCGCAACATGCTGGGATGAGCATATCGGCCCGGCCGCCGAGGCGCCACGCCTCTTGCGGGTCCGGCCACCGCGACCGCCGTCCGCGGTGGTACAGTGACGGGCATACTCGCTTCGAGGCCACCCGTGGCAGAGCAGGCAACAGTCAATGTGGCGTTCCGGGAGCCGACGGACTTCGGCGATCGGGACTTCCCCGGCGCTCTGGTCAACGTGACGAACGTGTGCAACCTGTCGTGCACGCACTGCTTCGTCTTCCGGGCCGACAACCCGAACCGGCCGAAAGACAAGATGGACGACGCGACGATGCTGGATCAGCTGCGCGTCCTCCGGGACAGACACCACATCCGCTCGATGCTCTTCATGGGCGGCGAGCCGATGATCCGCAAGAAGCTGGTGCTCGAAGCAATCCCGCTGTTCGAACACGGCTCCATCGTCACCAACGGGACCTACGGCATCCCGTCGGTTCCCGGGCACCTGGTGACCGTGTCGCTGGACGGTCCGGAGCCCCTGAGCGACGCCATCCGCGGCCAGGGCGTGTTCCAGAAGGTGAAGGACGCTGTCTTCGCCCGCGACCCGCACGACGGGACGATCGTGATGTTGCAGATGACCATCACGAAGCAGAACGCGCCGGGCATTGAGGAGTTCGTCGAGACGGTGAAGGACTGGCCGATCACCGGAGTGGCGTTCACGTTCTACGTGCCGGGCAAGAACGAACACGGGGATCTCGCCTGGGACGACCTGCGCGAACGGGACGGTGTGGTGCGGCGCGTGATCGCGGTCAAGGAGAAGTACCCGGCCGTGGTGAAGTCGAACGTGGCCGCGCTCGAGATGATGCTTTCGGACCGCAGCCTGGAGTCGACCGGCACCCATGGCGAAAACTGCGGCATGCGTGCCATGCTCCCGCTCTACATGGGCGAGGGCGGGAACTTCGAACGCACCTTCTGCTGCTACGGCAACGACGTCGACTGCACGCGCTGCGGCGCCTACGCGGTCTTCAACGGCGC
>CAZCDK010000164.1:0-6838 GCA_964497285.1 uncultured Anaerolineaceae bacterium
GGAATTGGTCTTGTAATGCAGAGGCGTGGCACGGTCGGCGCTCCTCAGCTCCTTGGCGTCCTCTCCGACCACCAGCATGGGAATCCCCGACGAGGCCACGGTATAGAACCGGGTCACGTTGAGGTTGGAGAGGCGGAGAAGGATCCGCTGCCCTTGCGTAGCCGTAATCACAGAGTCCTCGACCTGGGACGGGATCCCGCCATTCTCGGCCGGGGGCGTGAGCGGATTCGTGTTGACCGTATCCGGATAGCCCCTGCCGTTCATCATGAGGTAGGTATCCTTCATCAGCGCGAAGGGAAGAGGCTGCACGTTCATGCTGGCGTCGTGGAACTCCGGATCGAAAGAACCCAACTGGATCGCCTTCTCCACGTCGTAGCGGGTCGACCCGTCTCCGTCGTTGTAAACATATTTATTGCCGGTCTGATGAATGAAGCCGTTCAGGTTTGCGTTGTTCGGAAGCTTATTCTGTGCCGGCCTGATATAAAGGTTGCCGAGCATGCCCATCTGCATGTGCTCGGTGGCCTCCACGTGGCAGTGGTACATGTAGGTTCCCGGCTCGACGACGTTGTAGTAGTAGGTGAGGGAGGCCCCCATGTTGATGACGATCGAGGAGTCGGGCACGCCGTCGAACACGGCCGAGGCCTGGGGGAAGCCGTGCCAGTGCACGCTGTGGGGGTCGAAGAGGTCCGGACGCATCATCATGCCCACGTTGGTCAGGCTGAGGTAGAACTCGTCGCCCTCGTCGAGGGTGATCGTGGGCGCCGAGAAGTCCGCGGCGAGGATGCCGTTCAGGAACCGCTCATCCTGCCCGGTGCCCGGGTTGTCGGTCAGCCCGGTCAGGTTCGTGAATCCGAAGATGTACTGGAGGTGACCGTCGGCCATGGTCGCGAAACCGTCCCCGGCGCCCAGGTGCAGGCACTTGAGGTTGGCCGGAGCTCCGGGGCCGTCCGGGACGGCGTCGCCGTTCGTGTCGCCTGGGCACTGCACGTTCACCGCCGCCGGCGCGGGCGCCGCCCCGAGGGCGCCCAACGCGGCGACCACGGACAGGACCCGAATCAACCTTCTGCATCTCATCGTGATCTCCTTTCTCCGCGGGCTTCCCGCCGGGCCGAAGCCCGGCGGGAAGCCTCAGTTGCGTCTCAGTACAGCTCGTCGGCTCCCATGTCCGGTACGGCCGGCGCCACGGGGTTGGGCCGGGTTTGGTTGTCGAGGTCGAGGGTCAGGTCCGGGAACGCGGTGAATTGATTCGTTCCGTCGTACACCACCACGCCGGAGCCGGCATTGATTGCCGCAGACCCGGCCGTGATGTGGTAGTCGCCGTATAGCTCTTCCGGGGTCAACGGCAGACCCGTGAGCGGGTCGATGCGCAGCAGGGTGAGGGGCCCGAACCTCGTCCGGATGAAGTTGCCGCCCTCGTCGAAGGCCGGCGGCGCCTGGATGGCGGTCGTGATCTCCGGCTGGAGCACGGTGCTGCCGCGACCGACGTTGACGTACTCGTGGGCGAAGCTCGGCGCGCCGGTAATGTTCGTGGCATTGTAGCCGGTAGTGTCCGTCAGCAGGCAGTACCGGGGGTCGAGCTGCCCGACGGCGCCGAGAACAGCCAGATCCCAGTAGCTCGGGGCGCCCGGGTCGGGCAACAGCTGGTACGGCACCACCGGATCCGCGTTCGGGTCGCCGAAGAAGTAGAAGCTCCGGTTCCGCCAGACGATGTTATTCTCCAGCCACGGGTTGGAGAAGACCCGGTACGGAGCCGTGGCGGCCACGACAGCGAAAGCCGCCGCGAGTTCCGGGCTGTGGGCGCGGGCGACGAGACCCGCCGGTTGCGGCGTGGACTGGTTGGGGCTTCCCAACGCGAAAGCCTCGCCCGCCGTCGCCGTGCTGTCGTTGTTGGCGATGGTGTTGTGGAAGAGGTCGACCCGCGCGGCATCCTGCAGGGACAGACCCCCGCCGGCCAGCGCGGCCAAGTTGTTCACGATGATGTTGTCCAGGATATCGAGGGCATACCACCGGGCGCGGGTTCTCCTGGTGTTCGCATTCAGCGCCACATCCTGGCCGTTGATCCGGCTGGCGCGGATGCCGCCGCCGTCCCCGGCCGAGGCCGCGTTGCCCTGGATCAGGTTGGCGTGGATCTTCACGCTTCCGGAGCCCGGGCTCAGGCCGCCGAGGGCGAGGGGTGCCCCACCGGCCACGTAGATGCCGCCGCCGTTGACCGTGACGCCCTGGTTGAACGACTCGTTGAAGACGATCGTGTTTTCGGCGATGACGCCGCCCGGGCTCAGGCCTTCGTGCCCGATGCCGCCGCCGTTGCCGTTCGAGAAGTTGCCGCATACGAAGTTGTTCGTGATCCGGTAAGCGTCGGTGCCGGTGTAGAGCGATACGCCGCCGCCTGCGCCGTTCAGGCCGGAGTTCTCGATCACCTGGTTGTGGTGGACGGCGATGTTGTCGTTGAACCCGCTCTGGTATTCCAGACCCTGAGCGGTCTCGACCGTCAGGTCGGCGTGCCCCACGCGGATGCCGCCGCCGAAGACGCCGCTGTTCCCGACGATCCGGTTGTTGGCGATCTCCAGGTAGTGGGCGTAACCGTTCACCACGATGCCGCCCGCGTGATCGGCGCCGGTGATGGTCAGGCCGTCGATTCGCGCATTGGACCGGCGGCTCCCCGCCGGCCCGATCTGCTGGAACCGCCTGGCCCCCGTGTTCTTGGCCAGCACCAGAATACCGGACCCCTCCTCGTTGAAGAGGAGCGCAGGCTCGACACCGGCGACGATGGCTGTCCCCTGACCCGGCAGGAGGTCGATGGCGCCGGTAGTGACCAGACCCGCCACTTTCTGCCGCCAGAAGAGGAGCTTCTCCGCCGGCACTTTGACGGCGTTGATGGCGGCCGAGCCCGCGCCCCAGCCCTGCAGGCGCACCGGCTTCCACATCACGACGAGCTCGTCGTAGGTGCCCGGCGCCACCGTGATCAGGCTGTCCGGCGCGGCCGCGTCGATGGCCGCCTGAATTGTCTGATGCATGCCGCCGACCTTGTTCACGGTGATCGGTGCAGCGCCGCCCACGGTGAGCGTCACGCCCACGGGGGTGACCTTTCCGTTGGAGCGGGTGACCAGGATTTCATGGTTCTGCCCGATGGCTGCGGAGGCCACGCTGGCGGGCACGATGACCGTTATGGTCGTTGGAGTCCATCCTGTGATGTTGGCGGCGGGCACGCTGACCGTCCCGATCCGCACCGTCCCCGGGGTCGTCCCGAAGCCGTAGTCACGATCGATGGTTTTGGGGAACAACCCACCGATCCCGTCATAGGCCGGGTTCGGAACCGCCACGGCAACACCCAGGGAGTTGATCGCGATGGTTCGGGACACCTCGGGCAGGGTCGTCGCCGTCCCCGGGATCCACGGACCCTGGTTCGCTACGTTCGTCACACTGCTGATCACAGGGGTGGCGTTGGAGAACTCGCAGTCGAGCGGGAACTGCCCCGGCCCCGCGAAGGCCGCCACCGGGAGCACCGGCGTGTCGAGATACGTGGTCGTCCCCGGCATGTACTGGAACGTGTAGCAGTACTGGCTGTACTGCGGATTGAAGAACGGGTCCGGGATGTACTGGCTCGGGTTGGCCGGGTTCGGCATGACCGGCGTGTTGAGGCACACGGTGATCATGCCCGGCGACATGCCGCTCGGCTGCGGCAGGTTGGCCGAGTAGGTGGAGGGAATGAGCGCGTTGTACACGCCGTACTGGTCGGAGTGCGTGCGCGCGATCTCGCGGCCCGCCCAGTCACGGATCGAGATCGGCATCCAGGGCGGCGCGAACTTCTCGCCGAAGTTCGGGGCGGTCGGGTCGAACTCGTTCTGGGTATCGTCGAGGATGAACCCGTAAATGTGCCCCGCGATGGGCGCCTGCGTGAAGAGGAAGAAATCGGTGGCCGCGTTCTGGCCGTTGAAGAGCGTCACCTGCTTGCGGTCGCAGAGGGCCCGGGTCTGCCCCGCGGTGGCCGCGGCGACGCCGGGGAAGAGGCTGAGCTCGGCCGGGACTGTGTAGCCGGGGAAGGTGTCCCCGTCCACGTCGTCCCGGTTGACGCACGGCTGGGGCAGGGCCAGGAGGCTCGGGACCCGGTCGTCGCCGAAATCCACGTTCTTGTCCTGGTTCTTTACGATCTCGTAGCCCGGCGGGGGCACGGCCTCCACGATATAGGTCCCGGCCGGCAGGTACCCGCCCGCCGCCTCACCGAAGGCGTAGCCGCCGTCGAACACGGCCGGCCGCACCTGGTTGAAATTGCGCAGGCCGTCGTAGCAGTCCTTGGCCGAGCCCAGGAACGTGAAGACCTCGCCCTGGCAGCCGGTGGGCAGGCTGTCGTCCCAGCTGTCGGTGTGGGTAGTCTGCACGGCGTCGCCCAGGTCGAAGACGCCGTCACCGTTGCGGTCCACATCCTCGGGGCCCTTAGTGCCCGTTCCATCGGACCAGCCCAGGGGATAGTTGTCCACGTCGGCTTGCTGGATTCCCACCGGCGCGGTGATGTCGTCGATGACCCCGTCGCGGTTTGCGTCCGCGTACAGGTTCACCTGCACTCTGGCGATGCCAGGCTCCCAGACCTCGGCGCCGCCTTGCTCGGCCTCGTCCTCGGCGCGGGTGGTCGAGTAGAACACGACGCCCGAGATCCCGCCGTTCTCCGCGAGGTCAAGGACGGTATTGCCATTCCAGTCCCGATCCCCCGTTCCGGGGAAGTCACCCAGCGGCGGGTTGTCCTCGTCGGCCGGGTCGTAGGCCGCCTTGCCCCACTCGAGGACGCTCGTCTGGCCGATAAAGCCCTGGAACCCCATCAGAAGGACAGGCCCGGTCTCGGTGCGGGGGTAGTTCAGGCCCGTGTAGGGGTTGACGATGGGGTCGGTGACGGCGGCGCAGAGAACGTCATCGGTCGTTCCCGGCAGCTCGTCGAGACCCGCGTTCGCGACCGTGCCCCCCGCGATGTCGGCCAGGGTGCAGAACTGGGGCTGGGGGCTGAGCTGCCCGTCCCAGGACCAGGTGTCGGCCGCGTCGATCGGCCCGCCGTTGTCCACGGTGACCGTCACGCCCGTGGCCTTGAGCCGGGCGAAGTCCACCTCGGCCACCTGCCAGGCGAAGAAGGGGAACACCTGGTCGAAGGGCACGAAGCCCTCGGTGTCCGTGGGTGCGGACTGGTACATCGTGCCGTCGCGCCACCGGAGGTTGACGGCAGCGTCTGGGATCCCCGGCTCCCCGGTGTCCCGGAAGCCGTTCTGGTTCAGGTCGTTGAAGACGTGATTCTCCAGCCGCGTGAACCACTGGAACACCGGCACGTCGCCGAAGTTGCAGCTACCGCCGGCGCTGTTGCAGGAGCCATCGACGTTCACACGCACGGCATGGAACGCGAAGATGAGGTCCAGATTGTCGTCCCAGACCGCGAGTTGGTAGTCGCCCGGCGGGACGTTCGGGATCGAGAAGGTCCCGTCGGCATTACACCGCGCCGCGTAAATGCCGCGCCCGACACCGGCCACGCCCTGGTTGAGCCCCACCCACGGCCGCGTGTGCACGAAGGGCGCGCCGTTGTAGAAGGCGTAGTCCGGCGGCCGGGAGAGGTGCATGTTCACCACCTGGCCTTCCAGGGTGCTGCCGCCCGTCAGGGCCGTGGCGTCGACGAAGGGCTGAATGAAGCCGATGAACACGTGCCAACCCGGCGGGCCGAACTCCTGAAAGAAGGGCGGCTCGTCCGCCTTGACCCAGGCGTCGATGATCTTGGTCCCCTCGATCGTGGCGGTCTGCTGCCAGGTCGTGCCGTCCGGGGGCACGGCCTGGATGCCGTACTTGCCCGGGGCCAGGTTCTTGATCGTTACCTCGCCGTTGGCATCGGTCAGGAGGACGCCGGTGCCCATCTGAAGCATCTGGGGCGTCCCGTCGGGGTTGAAGCAGAACTCGGTGCCGCCGACCCCGCAGGTCTGCACGTAGGTCGTGCCCAGCGGGTTCCCGAAGGCGTCCATCATCTGGATGCCGGCCGACATGCCGTACCGGCCGCCGCCATCCTCGAGGAGGATCTTGAACCCGGCGAGCCCCGCCTCCTGGGGCAGATCGGGGGCGTTGTTGATCGGGAAGTTGTCCTCGAACACGAAGATCGTAATCTGCGCCGTGGGAATCGGCTGCTGCTGCACGTACACGGTGGCCGTAGCCTGACCGGGAGCGATCTGCGCCCCGCCGATGGAGTAGGTCCCAGGCAGCGTCGGGATCACCGACACGAAGTAGTGCTTCGTCGGATTCATGCAAATGGCGGTGTCGCCACCGACGCATACGGGAGGCAGAGTGTTGCCCACGCCTTGCGCGATTACCGGCATGTAGCTCGGGTGGAAGCTCACCGAGAGCGTGTTCGCATCCGGTACCCCTGGAGTCACGTGGTAGGTGGCGTCCTCTTCGAGGGTCCACCGGTAGTCGGTGACCGCCACCGGCGCGCCACCGCCGCGGGGCTGGCTCAACACGGTGAGACCCACCGCCTGCGCCTGCGACCCCCAGAAGACGGAAACCAGGATGCCCAGTGTCAGCAGCCGGGCCAAGGCGTTCCCTCGGCCCCACCCTCGGCGCACTTTCCTTGATCCTAATCTCCTCATTTGCGTCCCCCCTCCTTTACGGGTTCGGTTGCCCGGGTACCTGAGCCGCGGCCGCGGCCGGTTTCTGCCTCTTCTGCTGGCACTGTGTACGGAGTGCTCGCGCGTTGTGACTTTTCGACATCGATCGGTGTCCTCGTCATCTCCCCTCCCGAGCTGAATGGAGCCTGGACCCTACGCCCCGGGAAAATCTCCTCTCCGATGGCGCGAGCGATGCTCAGATAATAAACATCCGGCGG
>CAZCDK010000165.1:0-5771 GCA_964497285.1 uncultured Anaerolineaceae bacterium
GACTGTGCCCGCCGCCCTGCTGGTCGCCCTCTACGTCGTCGCTGCAGGGATGAGCGCGAGTGTCTTGCGCGCCGGCGTCATGGCCGCCGTCTTCCTCACAGGCGCCGCCACCGGGCGGCAGCAGAGCTCACTCGCGGCCCTTGGGTTCGCCGCTGTCGTCATGACGGCCGTTCAACCCCAGGCCGCGGTCGACGTGGGGTTCCAGCTAAGCATCGCTGCCACGGCCGGCCTCATTGTGTTCGCCCCGTGGATCCATTATGGCCTCCAATGGGCGGCCCGCAGGGGCGGTGTCGAGGCGCTCTTCCCGTCCCTTCTGCTCCAGGCCTGCGCTCTCTCGCTTGCGGCCACCTTCGCCACGCTTCCCATCGTCTGGGTCAACTTCGGCCGGGTGTCCCTCGTGGGGCCGCTCGCGAACGTCGTCGCGGAGCCTCTGTTCGTTGTGGCGTTCTTCCTCAGCGGGTTCACTGCGGTCGCCGGCGCGCTCTGGGATCCGGCGGGCTGGGCCGCGGGTCTTGTCACCTACTACCCGCTGACGTTCCTGATCTGGTTCGCCCATGCGCTCGCGAATGCCCCTTTCGCCGCGATCGATGTACCCGGCGCCAATCGCGATGCAGTGCTGGCGGACTACGCCCTCGTGGGCGCGATCGCCTGGCCTGCGTACCGTTGTCTCGTTCCCTACAACCCCTGGAACGGGCGCAGCTCCCATGCGCGCACCTTGCGCAGGCTATCCCTGGCTGCCGTGTGCGGCGGGTTTGCCATGGCGGTCGTGCCCCTGGGCTTCTCGCCTGTGGGGGGCCCAGGAAGGCTCGAACTGACCGCTCTAGACGTCGGCCAGGGAGACGCCATCCTCATCACCACACCCCACGGCCACAACTACCTTGTCGATGGTGGACCGAGCGGCATTGGACTCGTCCGCGAGCTCGGTGCTGCCCTTCCTCATTGGGAACGAACCATGGACGGGGTCTTCCTCACCCACCCCCAGCAAGACCACGTCGGAGGCCTGCCCGAAGTGCTGGACCGCTACCGCGTCGCAGCGGTGTATGACACGGGCACAGCAAGCACGATTTCGGCCTGCGACGCCTACCTCGCCCGCGCACACCACCGCCAGCAGATTCATCGCGGCGACTCGTTCGAAGACGACGGGGTCCGCTTCGAGGTCCTCTGGCCACCCACCGGCCACGGCGACGACGACTTGAACGACACTTCTCTCGTTCTCCGGCTCACTTTCGGCGCCACGACAATGCTCCTGACAGGCGACCTCGACGCGTCCGCTCAGCGCCATCTGCTTGCCAGTGAGCGCCTCGGCGCCAACGTACTGAAAGTGCCTCACCACGGGGCGAGGAGCACTACGCCCGAATTCCTCGCCGCTGTCGCCCCCGAAGTCGCCCTCATCTCCGTCGGCGCGCGCAACTCCTACGGCCACCCCGCACCTGAAACCATCGCCGCTCTCGAGCCGACGCTCGTCCTCCGCACCGATCAGCAAGGCCGCGTCACCGTCTCCAGCGATGGCCGACACCTGGTCGTTCACACCCGGCATTAGGTGTCGGTCCCACCAGGGTCGTGTGCAGGAAGCAATCATCGGCTCATACAGCCGGCTGAACGAGAAGAGGGTCAGCCTGTTGCGGATTGCCCGAAGCCACACTGGCGGTGCTGGTAGCTGCGCCCAGCACCTTCCGCCAATTCCCGGCGGCCGGCGGGCCGCGCAGCGCGGATTCCAGCAGATGTGCGTGACTGATCGCTCACCGCTCGCCGCTCACCGCTCACCGCTCTGCGGGGCTGCCATGAAGGCGTGGCGATCAGCTGATGCCCTTCCCGGCGAGGAAGTCGAGGATGTCCTGCACGGAGCGGATGTTCTCGGCGTCTTCATCCCGGATTTCAAACTCGGCGGTGTCGGAGAAGGCTTCTTCGATGGCTATGGTCAGGTCGACGATGTCGAGCGAATCGGCCCGGAGGTCGTCGATGAGGCTCGCTTCCGGCTTCACTTCGTCGGGGCTGACCTTGAGCTGGTGGACGACGACGTCGCGGACTCGTTCGAATACGGTGGGCATGGGTTCTCCTTGATGGATGCGACGGCGCCGAGGCCTGGTTCGCACGTGGCGATGTTCGACGATCAAACGGGACGGATGCTACTTCACGGCAGGTATTTACGGAAGATCACGCTGCCATTCTGACCGCCAAACCCAAACCCGTTGGCGGCCGCGGCCCGGACGGTTGTCTTGCGGGCCCTGAGTGGCGTGTAGTCGAGATCGCACTGAGGATCCGGTGTTTCGAGGTTGATGGTGGGCGGCACCGTGTCGTGGTAGACGGCGAGAGTGGCGGCGAGGGCCCCCACAGCACCGGCGGCACCAAGTAGGTGACCGACCATGGACTTTGGGGAGCTGATCGCAAGCCGGCCGGCGGTCTCGCCGAAGGCGAGCTTGATGGCCAGGGTTTCGGCGACGTCGTTTAGCGGCGTCCCAGTACCGTGGGCAGCGACGTAGTCGATGTCGCCGGGTTGCATGGCGGCGGCCTTGAGGGCCTCGGCCATGGCGTCGGAGGCACCAGTCCCGTCTTCGCGCGGAGCGGTGATATGGTACGCGTCGCAGCTCAACCCGCCGCCCATGAGCTCGGCGTAGATGCGTGCGCCCCGGGCTCTGGCACGAGGCTCGGATTCGATGAGAAGAACGACGGCACCTTCGCCGAAGACAAAGCCGTCGCGGTCGGCGTCGAACGGCCGGCAGGCGCGCCCGGGTTCATCGTTCCGGCGGCTGAGGGCCTTCATATTCGCCAGAGCAGCGATTGGCAAGGGGTGAAGGGCGGCCTCGGTGCCGCCGGCGAACACGACATCGGCGCGCCCGCTATCGATTAGTTGCTTTGCCTCGATGTAGGAATAGAGGCCGCTGGCGCAGGCAGCGACGCTTGCGAGGGCGGGTCCGCGGAGCCCGAGCTGCATGGCGACCTGGCAGGCGCCCATGTTCGGGGCCATGATCGGGATGTAGAAGGGGCTAACCCGCGCTGGACCCCGTTCCGCGAGGACCTGCATTTCCTCCATCGTGTCGATGGCACCACCGGAGCCGGTGGCCATGCAGACGGCGGCGCGACCGCGCTCGCCGTCGGCAAGGTTCAGGCCGGCATCGTCCGCGGCAAGCCGCGAAGCGGCCACGGCGAACTGAGCGAAACGGGACATCCGGCGCGCTTCCTTCGTGTCCATGAAATTGCCGGGGACGAAGTCCTTGACCTCGGCGGCGATCTTCACGGGCAGATCCGTCGTCTCGAAGCGGGTGATGCGGGCAACGCCGGAAACGCCCGCGGCGAGGTTCGTCCAGAAATCGTGGGCCGTCAGGCCGATGGGGGTGATGGCCCCCAGACCGGTCACTACTGATCGAGTCACTCAGTTCTCCGCTGGTCTAGTCTGCCTCTCGAAAGATGAGGCATGAGTTGTGGCCGCCCAGCCCGACCGATGTCGTCATGGAAACTCGAACGCGGCGCTGACGGGCGACGTTGGGGACGTAGTCGAGGTCGCATTCGGGATCGGGAGTGGTGTAGTTGATGGTGGGCGGCACCTTCTGGTCGCGAATGGCGAGCACGCACGCGAGGGCTTCGACTGACCCTGAAGCGCCCATGCAGTGCCCGGTGATGGGCTTGACCGAGCTGACTGTGGTGCGGTAGGCGGCCTCTCCCATGACTTCCTTGAAGACCGCGGTTTCGACGCGGTCGTTCAACGGTGTGGCGCTACCGTGGGGGTTGATGTAGTCGATCTCCGAAGGATCAATGCCGGCCTTGCGGATTGCGGCCTTGACGGCGCGTTTCAGGCCGCGGCCTGATTCGTGGAGAGAGATCATGTCGTAGGCGTCGTTTGAGCTGCCATAGCCGATGATCTCGCAGTAGATCCTGGCGCCGCGGGCCCTGGCGTGATCGTAGTCCTCGATGATCATCGAGCATCCGCCTTCGCCCGCGATGAAGCCGTCACGGTTCAGGTCGAAGGGCTTCAGCGCCTTTTCGGGGTGTTCGTTGTCGCCAGCCAGCGCGCGCATCGAACACCAGGTTGCGTGGAAGATGGGCAAAAGCACGGCTTCGGAACTGCCGGCGATGACGGCAGCGGCGTCGCCGCGGCGGACGGTCTCGAAAGCCTCACCGAGCGTCGCGCCACCGGTGGCGCAGGCGGCGACCACAGCCACGTTCGGGCCGCGGGCGCCAGTGGCGATGGCGATATGGCCGCTCGCGGCGTCGGGGATGAAATTGGCGACGAGGAAGGGGGTGATGCGGCGCGGGCCCTTTTCGTCGAGGATCCGCTGATGCTCGATGATCATGTCGGTGCCGCCGGCACCGGAACTGAAGACGACGCCAATGTCGTCGGCGTCGTCTTCAGTGATCTGTAGGCGGCTGTCAGCGAGAGCCTCGAGCGCCACTGCCATGCCGAACGTGACGCCCCGGTTCATGTAGCGCTGCTGCTTGGCATCGACGCGGTCGCCGAGTTCGAAGTCCTTGACTTCTGCCTGGATGCGAATCGGATAGGGCTCGGGGTCGAAGAGCGTGATGGGCCCGATGCCGCTGCGGCCGGCGACCATCGCCTGCCAGGTCTCTTCGGCGGTGTGGCCGACGGCGGTGACAGCGCCGACGCCCGTCACAACGACGCGGCGGGTCACGAGGCGGCCGCCTCAACAAGCCCCCAGCGCTCGCTCAAGAGCCCTTCGTAGTCGTCGCTAAGGCTGAGGCTGTTCATTTCGTAGTCGATCCGGCGCACGAGACGCGTAAGGACGTTGCCGGGGCCGGACTCCATAAACATGTCGGCCCCCCGGGAGATCATCGCCTCGACGGACTTCTGCCAGTGCACGCCCTTGAGGAGTTGATCACGCAACTCCGCATAGACGCCCGGACCGGAGTCGATGAGCCCGGCATTGACATTGCCGACGATTGGCCGCTCGGGGTCGCGAATGGGCAGCTTCCTCAGGAGGCGGTTCATCCCTTCGCCAGCCTTGGCCATCAGGGGGGAGTGGGAGGCGATGGTGATGGGCAGTCTGACGACCTTGCGAGCACCGGCTTTCTCTGCGAGCTCCATGGCGCGCTTCAACGGTCCAAGGGCGCCAGAAATCACGTTCTGGCCTTCGCAGTTGGCCGTGGCCAACCCGACGTAGCCGTCGTGCGCCGCTTCGGCGCAGATCTCGGCCACTTTCGCTTCGGACAATCCGAGGATCGAGGCCATGCCGCCCGGATTCTCGGTGCCGGCCTGTTCCATGAGAAGGCCGCGCTCTTTGACAAGCAACAGGCCATCGTCGAATGAGATCGAACCCGCGGCGACAGCGGCGGTGAACTCGCCCATGGAATGGCCGGCGAAGACGAGCGGATCGAGCTTGCGGCCGAGGGCCGCCCAGCGTTCTTGGAGTGCCGCAAGCCACGCGAGAGAAGTCACGAACGTGGCGGGCTGCTGGTTCACGGTCTGTTCGAGTTCGCCGATTGGCCCTTCGAAGCAGAGCTTCGAGAGGTGGGTCCCAAGGACCTCGTCGGCGCGCCGGAAGGTGTCCTGCGCGGCCATCGAGACACATGCGAGCTTTTGTCCCATGCCCACGCTATGTGAGCCCTGCCCGGGGAAGATCAGGGCAAGGCGGCGCCACGGCCGGATTTCCTGGTCCATACCTGAGAGCTAGTCCCTCCCACCGGGCCCGGTCTGCCGGGCCGGTTCCCGGCATGAGGATAGCAGAGCCGGGCATCGCGCAATAGGCGAACGATGGCCGAAGAGGAGCGGCTGGATCGGCGGACCTCATCAGCGCCCCGCCGATTAAAATTCCTCTAAA
>CAZCDK010000165.1:5781-6773 GCA_964497285.1 uncultured Anaerolineaceae bacterium
GCTGGATCGGCGGACCTATGCGCCGGAGTGGCTTTGCGACAGCCCCTCCAAGAGGATGCGAACGCGCTCGGGGCTGGCGAGAGACGCCCGGATCTGACTCTCCAGCGCGCCGCGTTCGCCCGATGCGTGCCATCGTTTCCAATCCATGAGACCGAACCAGGTGCTGATGACAACGAGGGTGTGGGCGTCCTCGCTGTCGCGAAGGGTCTCGCCGCTGATGTAGCCCGGCTGGGCCAGGCACGTGGTGCGCAGAGCGCGCAGGAGCTCGAGCACCCGCTTCTCCTGACCGGGAAGGACACGCCGTTCGATGATGACCTTGACTGCCATGGCTCAATCCAGCCCGAGGGTGAGATAGGCACGCCGAAAATACAGCAACGGACGCCGGAGCGGATCGGAAGCGGCGCCGACGACGCGGCCGATGACAATCGTGTGGTCGCCGCCCGGAAGCTCGCGCTCCAGTTCGCAGTCCAGGTGGGCAACGGCTTCAGCGATGATCGGGCTGCCGGTCGACATTTCGATGGTGCCAAACTCGGAGAATCCTGGGATAGGCTCGCGGCCCGACTCGGCGAACCAACGGGCGACGTCCGCCTGGTGGTCAGCGAGGATGCTGACTGCGAACTTGCCCGAGTCCGCAATCAGACGGGCCAGACGGTTCGTGTTCTGGAGGCAAGCGAGGACAAGGACGGGATCGAGGGAAAGGGAGGTGAAACTGGAGACGGTGATGCCGTAGACAAGGTCGGCGTGCCGCGTTGCGACGACTGTCACGCCGCCGGCCCAGGACGCGAGGGCCCCCCGGAAGTCGTCGGGGTGGACGGTGGGAGGCTGCACCCGGGCTCCCTAGACGCTCTGCAACGAGGGCCCCATGTCCCACAGGGGGTGCACGGTGGTCCGGGAGAAGAAACGGGACTTGGGGAGCTGGGCGAGGAGCTGGTCCATTTCGCGCGCGTCGGTGGCGTCGTAGATTGCGCGTACTCCGAGGCCGGTCTCGCGGT
>CAZCDK010000166.1:0-6644 GCA_964497285.1 uncultured Anaerolineaceae bacterium
CCAAGATCACGGGCGTCTAGAACCTGCCGGGGGCCATTCGCGCGGGGGCTGAATTGTACTCTTCAAGCCCCCGCCTATAGGATTGAGTTGTGACTTCCCCACAGCCTCGCCGCACGCGCCGCCGCGCCGTCCCTGGCCCGACCCTTCCCCGGCCGGGCTCCGTCGCCGCTGCCGCCGGTGGGGGCACGGGACGCGCGGCGCCGCGCGGCATTTCGAGTCACCGCACCCACCACGTCACCACTGACTACAGCTACATCCACCGGGATTTGATCGCCGCTGCGGCCGTCGGCGCCGTCGTCCCCGCCTTCATCGTGGGCATGTCCTTCCTCGTCTGACCCCCGCCCGCCCGTTCTTTCAGCCCGGTCCTGTTGCCGCTCCGGGACACAGGCGTGAGGTTCTGGTTCCAGATCTCCCCTTCTCCTGCGGGTCTGGAGAAGGGGCCGGCGGATGAGGGCTGCTGGACGCTACCGCAGGTTCTGGTACGCCATGTAGGCCCCAACGCCCACTGCGACAAGGCCGTAAAGCGCCACGCGCATCGGGACGAACAACGGCAGCATGCCCCAGGCGAGTGCCATGCCCGCGATGGCGAACGCCACGACCATCGGGCCCCGCTTTCGCCCGGTTGCGAGTTCCATCGCCCGTGTGAAGGCGTATCCAAGTGCCGCCCCAAGGAAGATCGAGAAGAGCCCGAACGTGAAGGGCAGCAGGACGAAACCCCAGATGAGCCCCATCGCGATCCCGCCGACGAGCGCCGCACCGGCCGCCCGGGCAACGTGGATACCCGAGAGCGAGTACACGGGAGATTTCACGATTCGCGCGCAATCCCGGCATCGTGCCCCCACCGGGGTATGCACCAGGCAGCGGGGGCAGATTGGCGTGTCGCAGCGGCTGCAGCGCAGGACCGTGTCCACTGCGGGATCACGGGGACACTTCACGATTTCCGTCATCGCGGGCTCCATAACCTGGGGAGGGATTGGCTGGCGGGTGTCTTGCCGGACTGTACGGGCATGGTCGGCTAGCTGCCACCGTCTGGCGGTAGGTCGACGAGTGCGAAGGAGATGGTGCCCTCGGCCGCAAGCTGGCCGTCCACGGTCGCGCGGACCGCGCCCTTGCCGATCGGGCCCCGCATCTTCTCCAGCGTGAACTCGAGCCGGAGCTGGTCTCCGGGTACCACGGGTCTTCGAAAGCGCATTCCCTCGATGCCGCCGAACATCGGTGTCTTGCCCGCCGCATTGACGTTCCTCAGCATGGTGATCGCCGCCACCTGGGCCAGCGCCTCGACGATCAACACGCCCGGCATCACCTTCCGGCCCGGGAAGTGCCCTTCGAAGAACCACTCGTTCGCGGACACATTCTTTATTCCCACGCCGTGCTGGCCATCCTCGATTTCAACCATTCGATCCACAAAGAGGAACGGGTAGCGATGGGGAATGATGGCTTCGATCTGGTCGGCCTCGATCATGTGGACCTCTTCTCCACGCCGGTGTCGATACCCTGCCGCTCAAGATACGAGACAAAGGCATCAACATGCTCGTCGGGAAACGGGATGTCGCCGATCTCGCGGTCGTCCGGGTTCCCAAGTCCGTGGTAGTCGCTCCCGCCCGAGCACGCCAACCCGAGCCCCGCGGCCAGCGATGCGTGCCTGGCGATCGTCGCGTCGTCATAGTGCTTGTAGTACGTTTCGAGCCCGTCTGCGCCCCACCGTGCCAGCTGCCCTACAACGTCCGGGTAGTCGTCGCCAATGAAGACCGCATGAGCGATGAAGCACACCCCACCGTTCTCGTGAATGATCCGGATGGCATCTTGCGGCGAGAGCTTCTCCCGGTTCACGTCCGCGGGCTTCCCGTTGCCCAGCCACGTGTCGAATGCCTCTTGGACGCTTGCGACATGCCCCGCTTCCACCAGCGCCCGCGCCACATGCGGCCGTCCCACCGTCGCGTCCCCGGCGATCTGCAGCACGCGGTCGATGTCGATGGGCATGCCCCCGTCCGCGAGGATGCGCACGATCTCACGAACTCGGCCGATGCGGCCGTTGCGCTGCCCGGCGAGGAATTCCTGCAGTGGCCGGGACGCCTCGTTGATCCCGAAACCAAGCAGGTGGACGTCGGCCTTTCCGAAATCCGTGCTGATCTCGATCCCCGGCACGAGCCGCAACCCGGTGTGGCTCGCCGCCTCGCGGGCCTCCGCCTGTCCCTCCGTGGAGTCGTGGTCCGTCAGCGAAAGGACACGCACGCCCCGTGCCGCCGCGGTTTCCACCACCCATCTCGGGGAATGGACCCCGTCCGAGGCGGTGCTATGGAGGTGGAAGTCCCCCTTCGCCATCACTCGACCACCCGGTCGCAGCGCGCGATCCCTGTCGCTCGGCCCGTCACCGGGTCGGCGTCGACAATCAGCCCGTTGACCACGGCCGTGCCGTCCGCGGCGCTCAGTCGTGTCGGCATCTGCGTGAGGAACCGGTGGATCACAGGCTCGATCCGGTCGCCAATCACCGAGTCGCGCGCACCGCACATGCCGGCGTCGGTGCAGAATGCGGTGCCGCGGAGGAGAATCCGCTGGTCGGCCGTCGGCACGTGGGTGTGCGTCCCAATCACTGCCGTCACTCGTCCGTCGAGATACCAGCCCATCGCCTGCTTCTCGCTTGTCGCCTCCCCGTGGAAGTCCACCAGCACATAGCGGGCGTCCGAGACCTCCGCCAGAGCCGCATCCGCGGCCCGAAACGGGTCATCGCAATCCTGTCCCATGAACGTCCGCCCGATGAGGTTGACCACCGCGAGTTCACCGGCTCGGGCGATTCCGTGCCCGGGGACGCCCGGCGGGAAGTTCAGTGGCCGGGTGATCGCCTCCGTCGTGTCGAGATAGGCATACACCTCCTTGTGCTGAAACGTGTGGTTTCCTCCCGTTATCACATCAATCCCGCACCGGAAGAGCTGCTGGGCCGCGGCTGGCGTAATCCCCTTGCCGCCCGCGACGTTCTCGCCGTTGGCCACCACATAGTCGAGCGCCAGCTCGTCCCGCAGCTCTGGAACGAGTGCCACCACCGCGTCCCGGCCGCACGAGCCAACGATGTCCCCGAGAAACAGAAGACGCACGGCTAGTGCGCTATCTCCGAGGCGCGCGTCTCGCGAAGCCGCGTCACCTTGTTCTCGCCCGGGTAATCCATCGTCTCTTCGATCTGCAGGCTCTCGTCGCGGGCCATCCGCATGGCCTGCAGATCGTCAATCTGCTCGGGCTTGACGATGATGCGCAGTTCGCGGCCGGCCTGGATGGCGAACGCCGACTCGACACCCTTGAAGCCCTTTGCGATGTGCTCCAGCGTCTCGAGCCGCTTGATGTACGCATCGAGCGATTCCCGCCGCGCGCCCGGGCGGCCTCCGCTAATCGCGTCGGCCATCATCACGATCACGGCTTCGACCGTTCGCGGTTCGACCTCCTCGTGGTGCGCCTCGATGCAGTGCGCGATCGGCTCCTTCACCCGATGGCGCCGGGCCACTTCCGCGCCAAGCAGGGCGTGTGTCCCCTCTACTTCGTGGTCGATAGCCTTGCCCAGGTCGTGAAGGAACCCCCCCGCGCGCGCCACGTCGACGTCCGCCCCGATCTCGCGCGCGATCATCGCGGCGATGTGCGCCGTTTCAATGGAATGGCGCATGACGTTTTGGCCGTAACTTGTCCGGTAGCGCAGTCGCCCGAAGACCTTGAGCACCTCCGGGTGGACGTTGAGCACGCTCGCCTCGACCGCGGCGGCTTCGGCTGCGTCGGCCATCGTGTTCTCGACCTCGCGGCGCGCCTTGTTCACAGCCTCTTCGATCCTCGTCGGATGGATGCGACCGTCCTGCACCAGGCTGCTGAGCGCGACGCGTGCGATCTCTCGCCTCACCGGATCGAATGCGCTCACGGTCACGGCATCGGGCGTGTCGTCGATGATGAGGTCGACCCCCGTGGCCGCCTCGATGGCGCGGATATTGCGCCCTTCCCGGCCAATGATCCGGCCTTTCATCTCCTCGCTCGGAATCTGCACGACCGACACCGTGCTCTCCGCCGTCACTTCAGACGTGTAGCGCTGGATGGCCGTCGCGAGGATCTTCCGGGCCCGGACAGAGGCCGTCGCCTCCACTTCCTTCTCGATCTCCCGCACCCGCCGGCTGGCATCGTCGCGGATCTCGACCTCGACCGCCGCCATCAGCTGGTCCCGCGCTTCCTGGGCCGTCAGCGACGCGATTCGCTCGAATTCCTGCACCTGGCGCAGACGGAGCTGATCAGCCTCGGCCCGAATCCGCTCGATCTGCGCCTCGCGGTCGCGTATCGCCTGGTCTCGCCGGTCCATCCCTTCCGTCTTGCGGTCGAGGTTCTCTTCCTTCTGAGCAAGCCGCTGCTCAACCCGGGCCACCTCGGTCCGGCGTTGGCGGCTTTCCTCTTCAACAGCCGTGCGAAGCTTCAGGGACTCGTCCCGCGCTTCGAGCAACAGCTCCTTTTGTCGAGATTCGGCCTCAGCGAGTATGCGGCTGGCCTGCTCCTCCGCCTGTTGGAGTGAAGCACCAACGGAGCGCCGGCGGACCGCATAGCCCACCCCAGCCCCGACCAGCAATCCCGCCAGGCCGACGATAACAGTGGCTATCGCCAGCATGAAGGTTCTCCAGGGAAATCGTTTCCAGTGACATAATCATGAAAGCCCGTCTGGCGGGTTGCCAGCAGACGGTGATGTGATCGTAATGGCTCGCGCCGCAGGGAGTCAAAGCACCGGACTGCTGCTGCGCGCCGCTTTCCAGAACGTTTCCTTCGGACTAACGTTTCAGCCGCAGACGCCGCCCGAGGAGCCCCCCCATGGACTTTCGCGACAGCCCCCAGGAAGCCGCTTTTCGGAAGGTTGTTTCGGGCTTCCTCGATGCGGAGTTCCCCCAAGAACTGACCAACCGCCCTGAGGAGTGGGGCCTTTTCAATGGGTCCGGGCGTGCCAACCCTCAGTTCCGCGACTTCCTGGTCGAGTGGAACAGAACGCTCAACCGGCGCGGTTGGGGTGCTCCTGCGTGGCCGACGGAATACGGCGGCGCCAGCATGAGCGTCAAAGACCAGTTCATCCTCAGCGAGGAGTTCGCCTGGCGGCGCGCCCCTCGCTCAGGCGGCATCGGTCATGGCTGGGCCGGCCCCACCATCATGATGTACGGCACCGGCGAACAGAAGCGCGACTACCTGCCGAAGATCCTCAGCGGCGAGCACTTCTGGTGCCAGTTGTTCAGCGAACCAGGCGCCGGTTCCGACCTCGCCAGCCTCCAGACTCGCGCCGTCCGCGATGGCGACGACTATGTCGTGAACGGCCAGAAGATCTGGACTTCTGGCGCCCACGGCGCCCACATGGGCATCCTCCTCGCCCGCACCGACCCGGACGCCCCCAAGCACCGCGGCATCAGCTATTTCCTTGTCGACATGAAGACCCCGGGCATCACAGTCAGCCCGCTCGTGAACATGCTCAACAGCCACGAGTTCAACGAGGTCTTTTTCGAAGATGTCCGCGTGCCGGCCAAACAGATGCTTGGCGATCCCAACCGCGGCTGGTACATCGGCACCACAACCCTCGATTTCGAACGCAGCGGCATCGCGACGAGCGTCGCCCACCAGCTCATCGCCCGTGACATCGCCCGCTATGCCCGCGAATCGGCCGTCGGCCGCGATTCGCTCCTGCGCAGCCCCACCCTCCGCACCGAACTCGCAGATCGCGCCGTCGAGGCACAGGTCGAGGCCCTCATCTGCTACCGCATCATCTCCATGCAGGAGCGAGGCGAGATCCCGAACAAGGAATCGTCGATCGCCAAGCTGTTCTCCAGCGAACTCGACGTACGCCTCGCCGCGACCGGCATGCACGTCGCCGGCCTCTATGGCCAGACCGTCGATCGCGACGACCCGATGGCCCTGGGCGGGCGGCTGGCCCGCTTCTACATGCATAGCACCACCAGCCCCATCGGCGGCGGCACCAGCGAGATTCAGCGCAACATCATCGCCACCCGCGGGTTGGGCCTACCCCGGGCGTAGCAGGCGAACGCGCACTTCCGCCCCGCCCTGCCCGCCATGTTGTGGTCGCCTCTCGCCGCGCGTAGCATTCGCCTGCCTTGTCCAGCCCAGTCGAGTCGAACGGCAACGACCTCCGCACAGGCGCCGTCCTGATACTGAATCTGTGGAAGAACCGCTCTGGCACCCTGGAGCTCTGCGGCGACCGAATCAGGTTCGAAGAACGAGGAGGGCGCGTCTGGTTCGACGTGCCGTTCTCCGAAGTCTCGGATGTTTATTTCCCGAGTTTCTTCACTCTTCATTTTGGCTTGGGACAACTTCAATTCACGATCGGTGGTGAGCGTTACCGGTTCACTTTCTTGAACGCTGCAAGTACAACCCCGATAGCTGGGAACTCAGATGCGACGCCGATCGCTGTCGCGTCTTCGAGCATCGGCTCGATGGGGGCAATCGTAGTGGGAGACCGGTGGAAGAACGCGCTCGTCGCGAGGATGCCGGAACAGGTCGCGAAAAAGTATGTGCCAAAGAGAGGCACGTTGATCGGTGAGTTCAGCGCGATGCCTCCGGAAGCGCGCATCGCCGTTGGCGGTTTAACGATCATGTTCGGTTCGTTCTGCTTGCTCTACGTTCTCATCGACATGTTCTAG
>CAZCDK010000167.1:0-585 GCA_964497285.1 uncultured Anaerolineaceae bacterium
CCATACGTTAAGACAAGGCTATCACGCTGACTCTGATGGGCAGGTGGCGGAGTTCCTTCGCAACGGGGATGGCGTTGATGTCGAAGGTGTTGCGGTATGCGACCTCAAACGTGCGGATGCCGCGTTCGCAGAGGATCACGTTCGGGTTGCCCTGGGCCATGATGTACTCCGCGGCCAGCAGCCACTCCTCGATTTGGCCGCTGAGAGCGCGCTTCAGCATCACGGGCTTCTTCGCCTTCCCGACTTCGTCGAGGAGGGTGAAATTCTGCATGTTCCGGGCGCCGATCTGGATGATATCGGCGTGGCGCGCCACGGCGTCGATGTCGCGCACGCTCATGAGCTCGGTGATGACCGGCAGGCCGGTCTCTTTGCTCGCCGTGGCGAGGTAACGCAGACCATCCTCGCCGAGGCCGCGGAAGGCATAGGGCGAGCTGCGCGGCTTGAAGGCGCCACCGCGGAGGATGTTGGCGCCGGAGGCCTGGACAGCTTTGGCCGTTTCGACGATGTGGTCTTCGTCCTCGATCGAGCAAGGGCCTGCCATGACGGCCAGGACCGTCCCTCCCACGGTCACTCCCTTGCCGATCT
>CAZCDK010000167.1:595-6615 GCA_964497285.1 uncultured Anaerolineaceae bacterium
GCTGACGAGCTTGTATGGCTTCGTCACGCGGTGGACGGATTCGACGTGGGGCATCGTCTCGAACATGTCTTGGAGTTCGGGTGCGTCTGGCCCGATGACCCCGATGATGGTGCGTTCTGTGCCTGACGAGAGGTGAGCTTGCCTGCCCGTCTCCTCAATGCGGGCGATGATGTAGTCCAGATCGGCGGGAGTGGCCTCCCGGGAAACGACGATAATCAAGGGATCTCCTTCGCTAGCGGGCGGTCGAGTGTGTGCTGGTGCCGAGATCCGGGCGCAACGCGCGTGCGCCACGGATGTAGATGTGATGGATGTCATGCGCTCCTTTTTCCGTGTTCAGGTGGAGCAGGATGCGCAGGCACAACGGCAGGCTGCCGGGGACCGACATCTCGTGCCCGCACATCAGGGGCACGAACGTCCAGCCCATCTGTCGTGCGGCCACTGCCGGGAACTCGGCATTCAGGTCGGGAGTGGTGGTGAATGTCGCTGAGGCAACGTCTTCGGGGACGATGCCGTTGGCTTCGATCATGGCCGAAAGCAACTCCCGCGCCGCTTCAACGATTTCGTCGCGGGTGTTCTTGCTCACGGTGGTAGCGCCACGGATGCCACGAACCGGCATGACGCGCAAGTCCTCCTCCAGGGGTTCTCCAAATGGGCAGGGGTGTCTGGTCGCCGCTAGCGGACCACGGGCATAAAGGCCCCGGCCCGCAGGCGACCATAGGTGCGGCCCGCGCGGGGGCCGGGACGCGCCAGTCGGCGTGCCCCCCCGCTATGGGCCGTCCTCACCTGCCTGCATGTGGCCGGTAACACTCTCCACAAACTCCCTGACACGCTGCGCGCGGAGCGCTTCGTCCGCGGCGTCGATCGTCGCGATTATAGCAGAGCCGATGACGGTGGCATCCGCGATGCGCCCCACGGCTTCGACGTGTTCGCGCCGGCTGATGCCGAAGCCCACGGCGAGCGGCAGGTCAGTGTGCTTTCGCACGCGGGCAATGAAGTCCGGGAGCTCTGCGGGGAGCGAGTCTCGCTGACCTGTCGTCCCAGTGACGCTCACGCAGTAGAGGAACGCATCGGCGACCATGGCGAGCCCGGCGATGCGTTCGTCCGGTGTCGTGGGAGCGACGAGTGGAACGAAGCTGATGTCGTTCGCCCTGCAGGCGGCGAGGAACGTGTGAGCCTCTTCGGGCGGCAAGTCGACGACGATGAAGCCGTCGGCCCCGGCGGCAGCAGCGGCGGCGGCGGCGCGGGCCTCGCCGTAGGCGAGGACGGGGTTGTAGTACCCCATGAGGATGACCGGGGCTCGCAAGCCGCCGGACCGTGCTTCGGCGACGAACGCGAGGCAGTCCTCCAGTGACACACCCTGGTCTACGGCGACGAAGTTGGCATGCTGGATTGTGGCGCCGTCGGCCATGGGATCGCTGAAGGGGACGCCAAGCTCGATGGCATCCGCCCCGCCAGCCTCCAGGGCAAGCAGGATTGGCACCGTCTCCAGGCGGGTCGGGTAGCCGGCGGTCACATAGGGCATGAAGGCCGCGCGGCCTTCCGCGCGGCAGTGTTCGAACATGGCGCGAAGCCGTTGAGACACGTCACGACCCCCAGGCGAGAAAGACAAAGCTCGTCGAGTTGAACAGGCAATGGAAGACAACGCAGTCCCAGAGGGTGCCCCGGGACCAGAACAGCCACGCCAGCCCGATGCCGATGAGGACGAACGGCAGGAAGCTGCCCGGGTCCAGGTGAAACAGGGCGAAAAGAAACGCGGAGCTCACGGCGGCGGGCCAGAAGCCCCACTTCAGCAGGCCGCCGAACACAAGGCCGCGAAACAGGAGCTCTTCCGAAAACGGCGCCCCTGCGAGCGTCACCGCGGCAGCGATGGACAGCGTGAGGTGGTCCCTCGAGATCTCGACCGGCACGGTGCTCGTGGGCTCCAGCCAGGCGATTCCGCTGGCGCTTGCAGCAATGGAGTAGAGCACGACGAGCGCGTAGGCGGCGATCACTGCGAGCACAGGCCGCCAAATCGACGAGATGTCGTAGCGGTTCAACCCCAGGGCACGGGCGAGCGCCGTGAACGTCTGCCCGGATGAGATGCCGACGATGGCGAGGGCGAGCGCCTGCGTGACGAGCGTCACGCCGAGCGCGATCTGGAGGGTCCGCTGGTCGGCCAGGAGAATTGGGGGCGATGGCAGGGAATCGCCGCTCGAAGCCGCCACCAGCCGTTCGTCGGCATAGGCAGCCAGGCGCCCGAGCTTCTCGAACGCGTCGCCGCCGTCTGCTGTGCGTGTGCCGCTTTGGACCTGGACGCCCGCGACGACGGCGGTCGCGAAGACGAACATCGCCACGAACAACGCCACACCCGTCGCTGCCCCCTTCGGGCCCCAGGGGTATGGCCCGCGGGCGATGGACGCTTGGCGGCCGCCGTTCAGAGTGTCACCCCGAGAGTGGCGGCGACGGTATGCATGTCCTTGTCGCCGCGGCCGCTCAATCCGATCAGCACATCCTGGTCGGGTCGCATCTCGGCGGCCACCCGGAGTGCATGGAAGATGGCGTGCGACGGTTCGAGTGCCGGGATGATCCCTTCGGAGCGGGTGAGGGCGAGGAATCCATCGAGCGCCTGGCGGTCATCAACCGCGACGTACTCGGCGCGCTCGCTCGTCTTGAGCCACGAGTGTTCCGGCCCGACGCCGGGGTAGTCCAGCCCGGCGGAGATGCTGTGCGTCTCCAGGATCTGCCCGTTGCGGTCCTGGAGGAGATAGGTCCGAGTGCCGTGGAGGACGCCGGGCCTTCCCGCGACGAGCGTCGCTGAGTGCTTGCCTGTGCCGATGCCTTCGCCCGCGGCTTCCACGCCGATGAGGCGGACGGGATCCTCGATGAAGGGGTGGAAGAGGCCAATGGCGTTGCTCCCACCGCCCACGCAGGCGATCGCCACGTCGGGCAGCTTGCCCGCCTGGTCCAGCATCTGCCAGCGCGCCTCCCGCCCAATGACGGACTGGAAGTCGCGGACGATCGTGGGGAAAGGATGGGGTCCGATGGCAGAGCCGATGAGGTAGTGGGTGGTGCGGACGTTGGTGACCCAGTCCCGCATCGCCTCGTTGATGGCATCCTTGAGCGTCTTGCTGCCCGACTCGACGGGCACGACCGTGGCCCCGAGCATCTTCATTCGGAAGACGTTTAGCGACTGGCGGCGGATGTCCTCGCTGCCCATGTAGACGGCGCACTCGAGGTTCATCCTGGCGCAGACGGTCGCCGTGGCGACGCCATGCTGGCCCGCGCCCGTCTCGGCAATGATTCGAGGCTTGCCAAGCCGCTTGGCGAGCAGGGCCTGGCCGAGGGCGTTGTTGACCTTGTGGGCGCCGGTGTGGGCCAGGTCTTCGCGCTTGAGCCAGATGCGGGCGCCGCCGCTCTCGCGCGTGAGGCGTTCGGCGAAGTAGAGGGGGGTGGGGCGCCCCACGTAGTGCTTGTGGAGGTGGTCGAGCTCAGCGTGGAAGGCGGGGTCGTGGCGGGCAGCGTCGTAGGCGGCCTCCAGTTCCTCATGCGCGGCAACGAGCGTTTCGGGGACATAACGTCCGCCGAACTCTCCGAATCGCGGGTCGAGGTGCCTTTCAGCGGTCATTGCGAGCCTCTTTCGCGGCGCGAATGAAGCTACGGACTTTGTCGATGTCCTTCTTGCCGTCGATTTCCACGCCGCTCGAAACATCGACAGCCCACGGCTGAACCTGGTCGACCGCTGCCGCCACGTTGTCGGGAGTGAGGCCGCCCGCAAACACGATTGGCAGCCTGGCTGCCACTTCGGCGGCCAGGCCTGGATCGAACCGCGTGCCGGTTCCGCCACGGGCGGCAGGCGATGCGGTGTCCAAATGGATGGCGGCGGAAACGCCCGGGACGGCGGCTGCGAACACGTCGTCGGCGTTCATCTGCCCGCGCACATGAATGGTGCGCAACACGGGCCGGACGATCGTGCGGCAGTAGCTGTCGGGCTCATCCCCGGAAAGCTGAACGAGATCGAGCTTGGCAGCTTCGGCGATCTCGTTCACACCCCTGGCGGGCATGTCGGCGAATACGCCGACGATGAGCGGACGGCGGCGGAAGAGGGCGTCGTCGATGGCGTCGCTCCAGGCCCCGAACCAGGTTCGCGCAGACACGTCGCCGGGTTCGGGCCCTTCGAATCGGGCGGGTTCGGCGGCGCGGCGGAGCGCATGGAGGGCGGAGACGATCTCGTGGCACTCCTGCGGGGTCACCTTCCGCAGCGAGGCGGCGAAGACCATGCCCACAAGGTCGGCCCCGGCCTTCACCGCCTCGATGGCGGATGTCGCGTCGCGAAGGCCACAGATCTTGACGCGCGTCATCGTCCGGCCGCGCCGCGTATGTACTCCAGAGCCAACTCCACCATCGCGCCGACCGGCCGCGAGCTGTCGAGCGTTAGGCGCTGGCGCGATGGCTCTGCTGTCCCGGGCGTTGCCAGCCAATCGTGCCGTTCGCGGGGATTGGTGGCGAGGGCTTCGCGAGTATCCAGTCTCCGGTCGATCTCAGCGGAGTCGGCGCAGACGGTCTCGATCATGAAGTAGGAGACGGCAAGTTCGCGAGCCAGCCCACGACCCCTCTGCTCGATGATCGGCCAGTAGACGGGGCTGTCGACGATCACCGAGTGGCCCTGGCCGAAGAGGCCCCGCGCCAGGTCCCAGATGATCTCGTAGGAGGCGGGTCCGGCAACCTCCCGGGGAATGCGGGCCTTCATGATGGCCGTCATCACGACGTCCTTGTCGAGGTGAATGGCGGGGACGCACGGGGCAAGTGCGCGCGCGAGCGTGGATTTCCCGCTGCCTGGCTCTCCGTGCATCTGGATCAGCATCATCGGTCGAGGAGCTCCCTGATCCTGCCGGCGGGATCCTGAGCGATCATCAGGGCCTCGCCGACGAGGACCGCCTGGGCCCCTGCGGACGCGAACCGCTCCACATCGGCGCGTGTCGAGACCCCGCTGAGCGCTGCCAGCATCACATGCCCGGGAAAGAAGCCCGCCAGCCGCTCTGTCGTCGAAAGATCGACTGAGAAGCTGCGCAGATCGCGGTTGTTGATGCCGATGAAGGCTGCGCCGGCGTCGAGGGCGCGCTCGGCTTCCTCTATGGTGTTCACCTCCACGAGCGGATCCATGTCGAACGACTGGCATTCCCGGATCAGCTCCCGGAGAGTGCGATCGTCGAGGCAGGCGACGATGAGCAGCGCCGCGTCGGCGCCGAACACTGCCGCTTCGAGCAGCTGATAGGGATCGATGATGAAGTCCTTGCGGAGGATGCCGGGCCGGCCCAGGCCCAGGTGGTCCACCGCCTGGCGAACCGCGAACAGGTCGTCGAGGGAGCCCTTGAACCACACGGGTTCGGTGAGGACGGAGATGCCGGCGGCGCCAGCGGCGGCGTAGATCTCCCCCTGGGCCGCGGCGTCGATCGCGGGAGCGATATCGCCTCTGCTTGGCGAGGCGCGCTTGATCTCGGCAATCAGGGCCATCGGCCCGGACGCACGCAGGCGATCGCAGAACCCGATCGCCCGGGGAGAAAGGGGCAGGCGCTCACGCAGCGCGGCCTCGGGGACGGACTGCTTCGCGGCCGCCACGTCCTGGCGCCGCCGGGCAACGATCTCGTCGAGGATCGTCGCGCTAGGCATCCACGACCTCGCGCGTTAGGGCCACGTAGTGATCGAGGACTTCGCGGGCGCGCCCCGAAGCGATCGCTTGTTGGGCCACGAGTGTTCCTGCCGCGAGGTCGGGCGCCAGTCCTGCGACATAGCAGGCCGCGGCCGCATTTATCACGACGAAGTCAGCCACGGGGCCTTCGACGCCGTCCACTACGGCGAGGATCTCGCCGGCATTGTGTTCTGGCGAACCGCCCAGGACGGACTCAAGGGGGTGGACCGGGAGACCGAAATCCCGAGGGTGGAGGTCGCGGCGCGACACGCTGCCGCCATCGACGAACCAGGCATGGGTCACGCCTGCGGGGCTAATCTCATCCAGGCCATCGGCGGAATGTACGACGATCGTT
>CAZCDK010000168.1:0-6605 GCA_964497285.1 uncultured Anaerolineaceae bacterium
TTCCTCTCCTGGAACCTCCTCGGCGACGCCCTCGTCGACCTCCTCGATCCCCGCATGCAACGGCGGTAGTCCTCCTCCCTCCTCCCTCCTCCCTCCTCGGTGGCCAAGCGGCCGCCCTCCACCCTACGATCTCCTCATGGCCGCCTACTCGCCCACCGTCATCGAGCACTTCGAGAACCCCCGCAACGCGGGCGTCATGCCCAACCCTGACGGCGAGGCGACGACCTCGAATCCCGTCTGCGGCGACCGCATGCACGTCATGATCCGCGTCGTTGATGAATGCGTGGGCGAGGTTCGCTGGCAGACCCGCGGCTGCCCCCCGGCCATCGCCACCAGCTCCTTCGCCAGCGAGCTGGTTCGCGGCTGGACCCTCGACGAGGTCGATACCCTGACCCGCGACGCCATCGCCGAGGCGATCGGCGGGCTCCCACGCGACAAGGTCCACTGCAGCGTCCTCGCCGCCGACGCTCTCCGCGCCGCCGTCGCCGACTACCGCCTGCGGATCGCCCGCATTCACGAGCGGTAAGAGCGCCCCCAACTGCGCGTAGCCCGGGTTCTGCATATGATGCCCGACGCGGGCCGAAAGGCCGCCGCGCATGCCTGGTACGCGGAGGATCGATGCTGCCGTACACACCGTTCCTGGTTGGCCCTCTGAGCTTCGGCATCATTGGGCTGCTCATCTTCGCGGGATCCATCGTCATCTTCACCATCCCCGTCTTCGCCACCCGCGGTGGCGCTCAGAAGCTCTGGTTCGCCGCCACCGGGTTCCTGCTCACCGTCGAAGCGGCGGCGCTCATCGTCCTCTGGATCCTCGTCGATCGAGGCACCATCTGGAACTGAGCCGGGTGAGGCCCCGCGCCTGACAACCGCGTCACTCGCCGGAGATGGGGGCGAGGACATGCCAATGCATGTGAGGCGTGACGCCAGGCGTCGCGGCGTTGGCGCGAACGTAGAAACCTTCTCCGCCGGCATCCAGACCAAGAGTGCGGGCCGTGTGTTGCACGGCGGCAAGCATCGACGTTAGCAATTGCCCGTCGAGCGCCTTCGGGTCGAGCAGAGAACCAACGTGTTCCTTCGGGACGATGACGACATGGATCGGCGCCGCTGGTCGCGGATGCCGGAATGCCAGCACCCTGTCGTCTTCGAAAACGCGCTGAACGTCGAGTGCACCACTCAGCACGTCATCGCAGTACCAGTCTGGCTTGGTCATCGCTAGAGCAGGCGGCGGATCGGCTTGCGTCCCGGCCGCGGGTCGTAGTTGCTCTTAAACATCTCGAGCTTGTCCCGCTCGATCAGGTACTTCCCCGCGAATAGCGTCGCCCCGATCTTCTTTTGCTTGATGAGCCGCCTCAGGCTCTGCGGGTGAATGGCGAGCTCGCGTGCCGCCTCCACCAGGTCAAGGTAGTTGTCAAACGGGGTGTCGATCGCCATCCAGGGTCTCCCTCCCCCGGGCGCCGGGGGCCGCTGGTAGTCACCCGCAGCCGAAAAGGCTCAACTGCTTAGGCGATAACGGACTTTAGCAAACCACGGTCTTTATTGTCTACCCTGTTGCGCAATTCCCTCGCCTGCGCCCGCCAGCCGCCGCGCCACGAAGATCGTGCGGCGCCCGCCGAGCGTCGTACAGAGTAGCGTCACCGCCTCCCCCTCGATCCTGCCCAGCAAGCGCCGCAATTCGTCAGGCTCCACCGGAAACGCCCGCCGCCGGATCTCGTTCGGCGCCCAACCACCCGCGACCAAACGGGTCTTCAGCCGCGCTACCGAGAACGGCAATACGTCGAACACCTCGAATGTCGCGCACAACGGGTCAAAGGCGGCCGCCGAAGCCGTGAGGTACGCCACCTGGCGGTCCATCAACCGGGCGCGCAGCCGGTAGGCCAGCTGTCGCACCAGTCCCGCCAGCGTCACGCACGACTCGGGATCGAAGATGAAGTCGCCCAGGGCAACCGTCTCGCCCGGCGCCTCGGGAGCGTCTGAGTCGAGTTCCACCCCGGCCGGCAACAGCAGCGCCCGCCGCAGGCCCTCCGTCGCGCCCTCTCCGACCCATACAGCCGCCTCGCGCATCGATCGGCCGAGCTGCACGAATTCCACCTCGGCCTCCGCTGGCAGGTGCCGCGCTTCGATGCCGGGCGGCGCCTTCAGCACGCCCGCCTGCGCCCCGCAGACGAGTCGGATCGCTTCGTCCCAGGTCGGCGAGAACGCCTTCGGGTCGAACCGGCGTCCGGCAGCGCTTCGCCGCGACGGATCGACAATGACCGCCGCCTTCGCGATTTTGAACGGCGGACGCGTCGCCTCGCCACATACCACCCCCGCGGCTGGCACGTTCGCCGCGGCGAGGAGGGTCGTGGCCCGATCCCGTTCGATGCCGGATGCTCGCATTCCCGCGTCAGCACAGGCCCGCAGGTCGCCCCCGAGCCCGCAGGTAAGGTCGACCACAGTCAAACCCAGCTCCGCGAGCCGCTTCGCCCGCCGCACCGCCACCAGCGGGTGGGTCATCATCTCCAACCCGTCAGCGGTGAAGAGGAACCCGGAACCGTCGCCGAATCGCTCCCGCGCCTTCGCGCGAAGCGTCACCTGCTCCGCCAAAGCCGACGCCTCGTCCGCGGGGAAATCCTTGCGCAGCGCCGACGCAAGCTGAACCGCGTTCAGCGATTCCAGAGCGGGCGGCAGACCGGCAAGCGCCTGCCGCCCGCGTGCCGAAACAAGGTACTGCGCACGGGGGAGTTCCACGCTGCGAGTGTAGTGGAAGCGGGCGCATCATCTATGCTCGGGACGTGGCCTCCATCCTCTGCCTCGACTTCGACGGCGTCATCGTCGACTGCGACATCACGCGCGCCCTCCTCGAACGGTTCGCCGCGCCCGGCTGGCGCGACTTCGAGACCGCGCGTCACGCCGGGGAGATCTCAATCGAACAGTCCCACCAGCGCGCCTTCGATCTCGTCGAGGCGACCAGCGACGACCTTGTCGCCTTCGTCCGCGAAGGGGCCCGTCCCCGCGAGGGCCTGCTCGAACTCACCGACTGGTGCCACTGGCACGGGTGGCTGGTCGCGGCCGTCAGCAACGGCTTCGACTTCGCCGTCAACACCGTCCTCGACGAACTGAAGCTCGACCGTGTCGCCCGCCACGCCGGGCGGACGCGTTTCGCCTACCGCTGGCGCGTCAACTACTACAGCCCCCGGGGCGTGGAAGTACAGGACGGCTTCCAGCTCTCCTATGTCACGGCCTTCCGATCGGCGGGCGACACCGTGGCCCTCGTCGGCGCCTCCGCGACGGCTACCGCCGCCGCCAGGCAGGCTCACGTTGTCTTCGCCCGCGACGACTTGCCCGAACGGCTGGGTGAAGCACATCCGCAAGTCCACGTCTGGGGCTCACTCCAGGAGGTCCTCGCTCGTCTGGAACAGGGCTCCTGATAGCCGGCGCGAGCGACGGTGAAGGCGGCGGAGCTCAGCACCGGAACCCGGAACCCGGCCACCCTTCCCTTTACGTGAAAGTTGGACTCTGGTACCGTTCCCGCCACAAATCACCACCGAAGGTGGAGGTCAGACATTGGATTTCCGCGACACCGAAGAGCAGGCCAAGTGGCGCACAGAAGTGCGCGACTTCATTCACAAGGAGGCGTCCACCTCCCTCGTCGATGAGTCCCAGAACCTGGGCGAAGGCGGCGCCCGCGCCCAGATGGGTGCCGCCATGCGCGAGTGGCGCAACCGCCTCGTTGCCAAAGGCTGGATTGCCCCCGCCTGGCCGAAGGAATACGGCGGCGCCGGTCTCGGCGTCATGGAACAGTTCGTCATGAACGAGGAGTTCGCCGAAGCCCGCGTCCAGAATGTCGGCGGTATGGGCACTTCGATGATCGGCCCCACGCTCATCATCCACGGCAACGACGATCAGAAGAAGGAGCACCTGAGCCGTATCCTTCGTGGCGAAAGCCGTTGGTGCCAGGGCTACAGCGAGCCCGGCGCCGGGAGCGACCTCGCCGCCCTCCAGACCCGCGCCGTCCGCGATGGCGACGACTACATCCTCAACGGCCAGAAGATCTGGACCACCGGCGCCCACATGTCGGACTGGATGTTCATGCTTGCCCGCACCGACCCCGATGCGCCCAAGCACCGCGGCATCACCTATTTCCTCGTTGACATGAAGAACCCCGGCGTCACTGTCCGCCCACTTACCGACCTCTCAGGGGGCCACATCTTCAACGAGGTCTTCTTCGAGGACGTTCGTGTGCCGGCTCGCAACGTCGTAGGCGAGATCAACCGCGGCTGGTACATCGGCACCACCACCCTCGACTTCGAGCGCTCCTCCATTGGCAACGCCGTCGGTCAGCGCCAGACGCTCGAGGCCTACCTGAAGTACATCCGGGAGCACCGCAACGACGGAACGGTAAACCTCACCGAGGCCGTTCGCACTGAGTTCGCTGATCGCTGGATCGAAGCCGCCACGGCGAAGATGCTCAGCTACCGCGTCATCACCATCCAGGCCGAAGGCCGGGTGCCGAACCACGAGGCCTCGATCGCGAAGCTGTTCAACTCAGAGCTCACCCAGCGGATCGCCCGCTCGGCCACCAAGGCCATGGGCACATATGGTCAGCTCACCGGCGGCGATCGGGCCCCCATGCGCGGCCGTGCCGCAGGGCGGTACATGGGAAGCCTTTCGTCCACCATCGCCGGCGGCACCAGCGAAGTGCAGCGCGGCATCATCGCCACCCGCGGCCTCGGGCTTCCCCGCGGATAGACGCCGGCCCGGATCTTCGACTCCTATTGGGGGCTGGCTGTTGCCGGCCCCCTGTTCATCACAGGGGAACAGCCATGGCGCACGCGAACATCAACGGTGTCGAGCTCTTCTACGCCGACCACGGCACCGGCCAGCCGGTTGTGTTCCATCACGGCTACACGGGCTCGCACGACAACTTCGAGGCGACGGCCGCCCTGCTCGCCTCCCGCTTTCGCTGCATCCTCATGGACTGCCGCGGCGCCGGCGACAGTGCCCGGCCCAACACCGGCCACACCATCGAACAGTACGCCGCCGACGTCCTCGGCATGGCCGACCATCTTGGGCTCGACCGGTTCACGTACGTCGGGCACAGCATGGGAGGTGTGATCGGCATGGAACTCGGGATCAGCCATGCCAATCGGCTCGACAAGCTCGTGCTCGTTGCCCCCGCCCCGGCCAATGGAATGCAGGTGCCCCCGGGAGTGCGCGAGCGCGCCCTCGCTCTTCGCGCGGCCCGGGATCGCGAAACGCTCCTGCGCGAGCGGAAGGCCCTCAGCGCACGCCACCGCCCCGACGAGGCGCACATCCAGTCCATGGAGCGCGCGCTCTCCGTTTCCGATGCGCACTACGACCAGTCGTTCGACGCCCTCGTCATGTCCGCCCGCGGCGACCGCCTCGGCGAGATCACCGTGCCGACGCTCATGATCGCGGGCGCTGCCGACGGACTCCTGCCGGCGAACCTCAATGACTTCCGGAGGCTGCCGAACGCCACGCTGCACGTCTTCAGCCGCGTCAGCCACGGAATCCCCTATGAGGTACCCGAGGCCTTCGCCGAAGTCGTCGGCGACTTCCTCGATCACGGTGTAGTCACGGCCGCCACCCTCCAGCAAGCCCTGGTCGAGGCCGCACCCGTCCGCTAGCCTCGCTCGCCCTCGCCGGCAGTCCTCTCAGCACCACGATGCGCGTCAACCTCTTCGGGATTCCTGGTCACGGCAATGCCTCCGGCTACGATGCCGCCGGTTCCTCCTCCTCAGAATCAGCCTCCGACCATCGCGCATACAGGTAGTCCACCCTCCACTCCAGAACCTGCAGCAAGAGAATCGTGAGAAATCCGCAACCCGCCATGAACGCAATGGACACGAACCCGAATTCCTCAACGAACCTGGCCGTGCACGAGACTGCCCCCGAGCATATCTGCGCCTGGTTGGGGAACATCTCCAGCTGGTAGTGATAGATTGAGAGCGACAGGCCAGCGCCCGCCAGCGCCACGATGTACCGTGAATCGATATGAGATCGGGAGAGCACCGCGACGGCCAACAGGGCAGCGAGTGGATACATCGCGATGCGTTGATACCAACAGAAATCACATGGAGTAAATCCAGCGCTTTCCGAGTAATAGAGCGAAGCTGCCGTAGCTACCGCTGCGACCATTAGCATCGCCTTTTGTGCATGTCCGTGCACGATGATTCGTAGCCACTCACCAAACGGCATCTCCGCCAGCAGCATCGCGAAGAGCGTAAGGAAGACGACAGATATCGAGAGCGCGGCCACTACTGGGGAGAAGATCTCCTCGGAAATCACGGCAAGTCACCTTTCAACGTTCTTGTCAGACCGGTCATTGACCGGAAACCGGCAGCACCGGCGCATGGACCTCAACCACGCCCGCCTTTTCGAACTGGAGGCGAATCGTGAGCGTCTCGCCCACCTTCAAGGGCCGCTTCACGTTCATGATCATCACGTGGTAGCTGCCCGGCTTCAGTTCGACGCTTCCCCTCGCCGGGACGTCTATTCCCTGGACCTGTTGCATCGTCGCCGCCGCTCCCTGCATCACCATCGTATGGAGTTGGGCCATCCCCGCCACTCCCGGATCGAGACTGGCCGACAGGAACCTGTCCGCC
>CAZCDK010000169.1:0-4089 GCA_964497285.1 uncultured Anaerolineaceae bacterium
ACCCCTTCCTGGGAGAAGTGCGCACGCAGGCGCTCCCCCGGCGAGCCGCTGACCGGCGAAGGGCCATCTGCTACAGTGGGTCGACGACCTGCAGCGTGCAGCCCGAAAAGGAGTGTCTGTCCCTTGGCCTTTGCCGATAAGCAAATCGCATGCCGCGATTGCGGCACGCACTTCGTGTTCACCGCCGGCGAGCAGGAGTTCTACGCCAACAAGGGCCTGATGAACGAGCCGACCCGGTGCCCTTCGTGCCGCACCGCTCGAAGGGCGACGCGGTCCACTCTCGAGGAGAACGATGGCTACGTTCGCTACGGAAACTTCGCCAGCTTTGGCGGCAAGACGCCTCGCCAAATGCATCCTGCGGCCTGCGCCGATTGCGGGCAGGTGACCGAGGTTCCCTTCGTGCCCCGAGGCGAGCGGCCAGTCTATTGCAGCGCCTGCTACAACAAGATCAAGCCCGCCGTCGCCCACGAGGAAGCTGCCCGCTAGCGCAGTGCCCGGCACCGTGCAGCTAGTCCAGCTGGCTCGCATCCTGGGCGTCGACGCGAAGGCCCTCACCCTCGATTCGGCCCGGCGTCTTGCCGCCGCCCAGCCGGGCATCCTCGCGGACGCGTTCTTCCGCGAGGCCGCGGACAACGACGACGTGACCAGCATCGACTCCGCGCTCCGCTACATCGACTCACGCCTCACGGAGTTCGCCGGCATCATCGGGCGTGAAGGCGCCGCGGCGATCCGCGCTGCGTTCTCGGACCGTCTACGTGGCTGGGCCTGAGGCCGCGGGATGCTCGCCGCGTTTTCGCTTAGTAGTAGCCGCTCCCACCTCGTATGCTTGGGACATGGCCCCTCCCCGCGAAATCAGGACCGGACCCGAACCCGAGCCGATTCCTCCTCGACTCGTCGATCGCCGCCCGGACGGGCTGCAAGAGGAGCGGGACTTCTACGGACCTCAGCCGAAGGGCTCCGAAGTCCTGTGGACGGCGCGGGTGTTCCTCGAATTCGTGAGTGGTTTCCGTTCGCTCCATTCTGTCGGACCGTGCGTCACCGTGTTCGGATCCGCGCGCTTCGGGGATGGGCATCCCTACTACGTCCTTGGGCGCGAACTCGGGGGCGAGCTGGCGCGCGCCGGGTTCACCGTGATGACGGGCGGGGGCCCCGGGCTGATGGAGGCGGCGAATCGAGGCGCCCGTGAGTCATCCGGCCGCTCTATCGGGTGCAACATCGAACTCCCAAGCGAGCAGCAGCCCAACGCCTACCTGGACAAGCTGGTGCTCTTCCGGCATTTCTTCGTGCGCAAGGTCATGTTGGTGAAATACTCGTATGCCTTTGTTGGCCTCCCCGGCGGGTTTGGCACGCTCGACGAGGTGTTCGAGGCGGCGACTCTCATCCAGACGGGCAAGATCAAGGACTTCCCGGTGGTGTTCATGGGCTCCGGCTACTGGGCCCCCCTGCTCGGCTTCATGCGAAGCACGATGGTGAGAGAGGGGACCATCGACCAGGCTGATCTCGACCGGCTCCTCGTGACCGATGATCCGAAGGAGGCGACCGCCCGCATCGCCGATGCAGCGGAGCGCAAGTTCGGATTCAACCACCGGAAGGAGCGCCGCCGGCTCCGCATCTTCGGCGGACGGTAACGGGCAGCACTTGACGGCGCCATGGTTCTCCCTGTCGCGAAAGCCCACGGGCGTCGATCATGAACCCGTGGTGCGACGTCCGGCCCATGGGATGATGGTTCGTGTGTTGGGCATGCTCGCGGCAACCCTCGCCCTGGCCGGCGCACCGGCGTGCGGCGGTGACGATGGGAGTCGTGGTGATGGAACGCCCCCGGTGCCGACGCGTGAATCCTCCCCGGCGGCGGCGACGCCCACCCGCAAGCCTTCTGGCGAGGCGGGCACAAGAACAGCAACGGTAGCCCCCTCGTTCGAAGGAACACTCGGGCCCGTCAGCGGCAGTGCGCCCGGTCCCGCGACCGTGACTCTGCGCGACGTGCGAGTCGGAACCAGTGCCAGCTTCGACACAATCGTCTTTCAATTCGACGGAACGGTGGTTCCTGGCTACCTGATCCAGTACGTCGATCGGTTGCCGTCGTGCCCGGAAGTGGTCACGCCGACCCCGGTAGCAGACATTCCCGCGGCCTCTGCTACGCGTGGCCGGGCCACATCGACACCCACCGCGGCTCCGAGCCCGACGCTAACACCCACCCCCACTGCAACACCGTTCGCAACCGTTTCGGGCCAGGCCATGATCGCGGTGCGGCTCGAACCGGCCACCACGGGGGGAGGACTGAGCCGCTCTAACTTCCGCGGCGGCCAGGGAGCGCTGGCGCAGGCAACACAGGTCTGCGAAGGCCAGAACGTCATCGCCTGGGTGCTTGGTGTGGCTGGCCGGCAGCCGCTCCGCGTCACGGTCGTGAACAACCCGCCACGGCTCGTCATCGATATCCAGCAACCGTAGCTGCGCGCGGCGGCCCTAGCCCCCGATCCGCGACATCTCCACCTTGGGCAGGCCTTGCGTCGCCCCGGTCCGGATCTCGGAGTACCGGTCGGTTCGTGGCCGCCAGATGCGTTCGATCGCCTCCCTGATCTCGTGGTCGTGCGCGCCTCCGCGAAGCAGCGACCGGAGGTCGTGGCCATTGGAGCCGAACAGGCAGGTGAAGACCTCGCCCTCTGCCGAAATGCGGATGCGCGAGCAGTCGCCGCAGAACGGCTGCGTGATCGAGGCGATGACACCGATCTCGCCCGTGCCGTCCTTGTAACGCCAGCGTTTGGCGACCTCGCCGCGGTAGTTGGGGTTGGCCGGTTCGATCGGCATTTCGGCGTTGATCCGATCAAGGATCTCCCGGGCCGTCACGACATGGTCGAGCTTCCAGCCGTTCGAGTTGCCCACATCCATGTACTCGATGTACCGCACGATGTGGGGAGTGCCTTTGAAGTGGCGCGCGAGGTCCACGACGGTGTGGTCGTTGACGCCGCGTTGAACGACGGCGTTGACCTTGATCGGGCTCAGCCCGGCTTCCGCTGCGGCGTGGATGCCGTCGAGGACCGTGTCCACGCTCATTCCGACGTCGTTCATCTGCCGGAAAATGGCGTCGTCGAGTGAATCCAGGCTCACGGTGATGCGTTTGAGTCCGGCGTCCGCGAGGGCGCGGGCCTGGGCCCGGAGAAGCGAGCCGTTCGTTGTGAGGGTGATGTCTTTCAGCCCCGGGATCGCGCGCAGCTGGGAGATGAGGTGATTGAGATCCCGACGGACGAGCGGTTCGCCGCCCGTCAACCTGATCTTCTCGACGCCCAGGCCCACGAAGATGCGGGCCACGCGGGTGACCTCCTCGTAGGTCAGCACACGGTCGCGGGGGAGGAACCTGTAGTCCGGCCCGAAGACCTCCATGGGCATGCAGTAGGTGCAGCGGAAGTTGCACCGGTCAGTGACCGAAATCCGGAGGTCGCGGAGCGGGCGCTCCATGGCATCGAGCAAGGTCATGCCAACCAGCTTAGCGGTTCCGGTCTCGACTCGCCCTGTGTCGGCCCGGCGACGCCAGCCAGCTGTCGTACTTCTCCAGCCGCTCGGCGAGTTGGGCGCGCATGTCCGCCATCTTCTTCATCTTGTCGTCGATGAGCGCGATTTGCTGGATGGTGAGTCCGCGCACCTTCTGCATCCGTGCGGTTCTCTCGGCGAGGCCGGCCTCCTGGCGCCATTCGGCCCGGAGCTGCATCCGCACGTCCTCGGCCTCCACCATCTCCTTGATGTCGGCGAGGGAAAAGCCGAGGAGGTCCCGCAACTCCTTGATGCGCTCGATCCGCTCCATGTCCTCGGGCGAGTAGAGGCGGAAGCCCCCCTCCATACGCGTCGGTGGCTTGAGGAGGCCCTTTTCTTCGTAGTACCGCAGGGTGCGTTGCGTGACTTCGGCGTGGGCCGCGGCCTCGCCGATCTGGAGATAGCCTTCGAGGGTAGGGGTTTCGTGCGCCATCGTGGTCGCAGTGTAACAACCTTAACGCGAACGTCAACGTGCGGTCCCGCTCAACCGAGCGCAGGTGCTATTGGGCGTGAAACGCCATGCAGGTGACCCGGTGCTCGACCCCCGGGATTGCATCGACTGTG
>CAZCDK010000169.1:4099-6501 GCA_964497285.1 uncultured Anaerolineaceae bacterium
GGTGACGGTGACCGAGGCATGCACGATCCGGCCCGGGTGTCTGATGGCCGCGACCGCTTCGGCCACAGATCGCCCCTTGCCGATCTCTGTCTGGATCAGGACCCACGCTGTGACGGCCATCGGCCTCTTCTCCCGGGACAAGGGTGATCGCTAGGCTACGTCCGCAATGACGAATGTCAAGCGAAAGGTACGAGGCTCGAGCAACGAGCAACGAGCAACGAGCAACGAGCAACGGCTAACGAGTAGCCGCGCCCCCCAGGGGCGCTGGAGCAGTCTCCCACGTCCGGAATCAGCGCCAGTCCCCCCGTCACGCCTCGAAACGCCATCCCCCGTCGGCACTGCCCCATCGCACCCTCGCCCGCCGCAGCGGTAGAGGGCAGGGTGAGTGGGCTCCTTGCTGTTCCCAACCGCGACGTTTGAGTGATACCTCGTTCGAAGGCTGCCCTACCCTCGGCGGTCAACGCCGAAAGGGGCCCCCAACGGGCGTCCCCTTTCGTTTCGGTGCCGCGAAGCACAGTCAGCGCCCGCGGAGGTCCACGACCGTGTACGCAGGGAGTCCATTTGTCGCCCGGATGACATTCGCTTCGTTGATCGCACTGACAACTGTGGCTGCCTCATTGTCGGAAGCCGCTACTACCACGCTTTCGGTCTCGGGCAGAGGGGGCTCGCCAGCGGCGCTGCGGATGCTGGTCGCGTCTCTCAGGCCGGCCCAGATCATCGTAGCCTGGTCCTCGGAACCAACAACATAGACCGTTTGCGGTCCGTGGTAGCTGATCGCCGGGGCGACGGCGTTGGTGAACGAAGGCTGGATGGCAGCATCGCCAACCGCCGGTGATGCTGCTGGCGCGCTGCTGTCCCTGCGCATCAGGACGACCGCGCCGGTCAGAGCCGATGTCAGGATGACGGTGCCACCGATGGCGGCGAGCAGGGTGTTGCGCCCGAAGCGTCGTGGGGCGCCGGGCATCGTTGGAGCGGACGTGGTCTTGATTGCCATTGGGGTCTCCTCGGTTGTCGGCGGGTGGTCCGCCTGTCTGAGAAGAGCCTCTGACTTCAGGCAATCGCTTCCATCGCCTGAACTGGGGATCTTCGCGACGCCATGAAGCGGCCGCTTCGGACCCGAGTAACCAGTTCTTGTTATTCGTCTACTCGGCGAGCCCGTTGCGCATCGCGTAGGAAGCCGCGTCGGCCCGGTTGGCGGCGCCCGTCTTGTCGAAGACGTTGGAGACATGGCGCGCGACCGTGTTCAGCGAGATGAAGAGCTCGTCGGCGATTTGCTGGTTCGTGCGCCCGCTGGCGACAAGACGCAGGACTTCGACCTCGCGCTCGGAGAGACTCCCGGGGTAGGCGGTTAGAAGCGGCCTTTTGGTGCCGCGCCCCGAAGCCAGGAGAGCGTCTCGGGCCGCGATTGCCCGGTCTAGGTAGAGCTTCGCGCCGTGCGCCTCAAAGAGGACGCTGGCCTCGTCGAGCAGCCTCAGAGCCTCACCATTACGCCGACGCCGGACGGCGACCTCCGCTAGACCCTGCATGCATCGTCCCCGCTCGACCGGGCAGCGTTCGCGTTCTGCCCATTTCAGACCGGCACGGTACCACGCTTCCGCCTCATCGATGCGCTCAAGCCTCAGCGCGAGGGCGCCGCGGATATGGTCGAGGCCGCGACCCTCAGGTGAGGAATACCTGAGGATCTTCCACTCGTCGAGGTACTCGTAAAGAGGCTTGATGAGGGACTCGTCGCCAAGAGCGGGCAAGCACTCGTCCAGTTCTGCGATTGCGGAGAGGCGCGGAACAACGTGGTGAGGCCCGAGCCGACTGAACCCCTTCGTCCAGTCCGCCAGGTGTCCTCTTGCCCGGTCCTCGAGGCCGGCGTTGAAGCTCGTCCGCGCCAGGTTCCCCAGCAGTTGACAAAGGAACGCTGGCACAACGCCACCGGGCGCGCTCGGCGTAGGCGCCATTCTGACGGCCGCGTCTGTATCTCCGCTCATCTCGGCTCTGGCCGAGCCAACAACGTCAAGGAAGGTGCTATCCCCCGCCGCCTCGTTCAAGATCGAGTCGAACTGCGCGAAGTTGCATCGGATCAGGGCCGCCGCCAGCAGGTCAGCAGGGAACATGAGCTCAAAGAAGCGGACGTGGAACTTGCGGGCGTAAGCGAGGGCGACCTCCGTAGCGGCTACCCCTTCGTCGAGTTTGCCCTTGAACATGATCCAGGCGGCCGCCCAATTGAGGCTGTTGGTCGCCTTCAGGCGCTCGCCTGCCTGGTCAAGCAAGCCGTGAGCTCGTCGGAATAGGGAAGCGCCTTCGTCTATTCGCTTCGCCAGGGTGGCCTCGAACGCCGCTCTGAGGGCCAGCCCCCCTAGCAGGGTGATGAAGAAGTCCGTCCGGCCTATTGCATAGGCTAATGATCAGAT
>CAZCDK010000170.1:0-4677 GCA_964497285.1 uncultured Anaerolineaceae bacterium
TGCGACGACCACGAACAGATTCTTGCGACCGCCGCGGTGACCGCCGGCTAGGAGCGGTTCGCCAGCCGCGAATGCGCCCAGTGCGTAATCGCGATGGCGAGGGCGTCGGCCGCATCGGCGGGTACGGGGATCTCGCGAAGGCCGAGCTGCAGGCGCACCATCTCGGCGACCTGGGCCTTGTCGCCGCGGCCGTACCCGGCGACGGTCTGCTTGACAAGTGCCGGCGTGTACTCGCGGACTTCGATCCCGGCATCGCTGAGACCGATGATGGCTGCCGCGCGGGCCTGCCCGAGGGCGAGAGCGCTGCGGGCGTTCTCACCCACGAAGGATGCCTCAATCGCGGACGCGTCCGGCGCCCATTCGCGCGCGAGATCGCGGACACCGTCGCGGATGACCGTGAGGCGCGCGGCCAGGCCGTCCGCCGTCCTGGTGCGGACCACGCCGTGGGCCACATGAACGCAGCGGTCGCCCTCAACCGAGATCAGGCCGTAGCCCGTCACGCCCAGGCCGGGGTCTATTCCGAGCACTTTCATCAAGGATGATGTTACGCGGCCGCCCGGCGGCCGCCCAAGGGAGACGTGTCACCCCTCGAAGGTGGAGAGTGCCTCGTCCGAGAAGTCGACGTTGGAGTAGACGCGTTGGACATCCTCCAGGTCTTCGAGCGCTTCGAGGAGACGCAGGGCCTGGTGGGCGGTCTTGTCGTCGAGTTCGATCGTCACCTTCGGCACCATGGCGAAGTCGGCGTTTTCGATTTCGAGCCCGCCAGCTTCGAGCGCCTTTCGTACGGCCTCGAGGCCTGCCGGGTCGGTCTGGACTTCGACGGTCTCGTCCTGGACCTGCACATCATCGGCGCCGGCATCGATGGCCTGGAGGGCGATCTCGTCCGGGTCGCGACCGTTGAGAGGGACCGTGATGAGCCCCTTGGCCTCGAACTGCCAGCCGACCGAGCCGGTCTCGCCAAGGTTGCCACCGGCGCGTGTGAACCGGTGACGCACTTCGGCAACCGTGCGGTTGCGATTGTCCGTGAGCACCGACACGAGGATGGCCATGCCGCCCGGTCCGTAGCCCTCGTAGGTAATCTCGTCGAGCTGTTCTTCGGCGCCCGTTCCCGTGGCCTTGGCGATGGCGCGCTCGATATTGTCGTTGGGCACGTTCGAGGCCTTGGCGCGCTGGATCGCCAACCTGAGCTTGAAGTTGGCGGCCGGGTCGCCACCCCCTTGCTTGGCGGCAAGAATGATCTCGCGCGAGAGCTTGGTGAAGAGCGCGCCCCGCCGGGCGTCGGTGACGCCCTTTGCCCGCTTGATCGTGGCCCACTTGGAATGTCCGGACATGGCGAAAACCCCGGCTCTGTGGATGAGGTTCGAATCGTATCGTTCGAGAAAGCAGTTTCGAGTGTAGGATCTCAGGGCCGTTCCCGGTAGGGCGAAGTGGCCCGGGCGGCGAGGTGAGGGGTATGGAAACCTACAAGGCGATCATCGACAAGCGCGACACGCGCGCTTTCTCGAAACAGGCGGTTCCCGAAGACGTGTTGCATCGGATCCTGCAGGCGGGGCGGATGGCAGGCAGCGCGAAGAACGCCCACCCTTTGCGATTCGTCGTGCTCCGCGATCGGGAGCGGCTGGAGGCGATCGCTCGCTGCGGGCAGGCGACCCTGCACGTGCCGCACGCAGCATTCGCCGTCGCGATCGTCCTCGTGCCCGAGCAGTTCCGGGACGACGGGGGATTCACCATCTTCCGGGGCCCGTTCGACGCGGGCCGGGCCGCCCAGAACATGATGCTCGCCGCCTGGTCGGAGGGTGTGGCAAGCTGTCCCGCCTCGATGCACGACGCCGAAAGTGCGCGCAAGGAGCTCGGCGCTCCCGAAGGGCACCTCGTTGCCAACGTGATCGCCTTCGGGTACCCGTTAGAAAGCGCCCCGGCGACCGGTGGCAGGCCCCGTATGCCGCTCACGGAACTCGTGCATTGGGAACGGTGGCCGGTCTAGGTCAGATGTCGCGGACGCCGCTGACAATCAGCCCGGCAGCCACAGCGACGAGCAGCGCCCCGGTCAGCGGTGCAAGGACGAGCATCGCGGGGCGGAGCCGGGGATGGGCAAACAGGGTCAGGATCGCGGCAAGAGCCACCGCGGGAAGGGTGGCGGCGAAGGCCAGGGCGGCCCCTTCGCCGGCACTGAAACTCACAGCTCCCATGAGTCCGGCAGGGCCGGCGATGAGTGGCAGTCCCAGCGGGTAGACGCCTGCGCGCCAGCCTCCCGGCGTTGCCGCCGGCCCCGGCCGCCACGGCCAAAGCCAGAGGCCGCCCACGACCGCCATGACAGCGCCCGCCGCCACGCGAAAGGTCTCAGCCTCAACATCGAGGAAGTCGAGCGCGGGCCGGGCGGCGACGGCGGCGATGGCAAAGAGCCCCGCCGCGACAGCGCATGCCAAGACTGCCGGGCGAGGGCGCTGTCCGCGCGGCGGCGCATCCGCCCGCAACGCGAACCCGAGTGCGACCGCCGCCGGGTTGATCGCCGCGAAGAAGGTGACCGCCAGGCGGAGGTAGTCAGTCATGGCCATCTATCCGTTCCTGGAGTATCACGGCGGCGCGTACCAGCGCCGAGAGGGCGTGTTGCTGGTCATCCATGCGGGTCACTCCCCCTGTGAACCAGGCTCCCCGGGCGATCTCCGGTGCCCGGTACCGATCGGCGGTGGCGCCCCGGACCTGGCGGTCAGCCAGGATTCCCGCGACACACGCCACGCGTTCGCCGAGCTTGCTGCGCATGTCGGCCATGCGCGGATCGAGCGACGCGAGCCGGTAGAGGGAGTCGAGCCCTTCCGCCCAGGTTCCTGTTCCCGCGCCGCGGACCTGGGGCCCGCGCACGAGGTCGGACCACCAATTGCGTTGACGCTGTGATTCGACGCGCACCAGGAACCCGAAGCGCTCCGAGAGGCTGCGAGCATAGCGGACGTTGTCGTCAGTGAGTGGCCAGGAGGCCATCTCCGCGAGACCATAGGCAGCCCATTGGTCGGCCCAGGGTGGGAAGTCGAAGCCCTCGACCTCATCGCGATAGAGCGAGAGGTAGTCGGCGACGGCCCGTGCGGAGACGTCCCAGCCCTCGCCAGGGAACACGCGATGCATGAGAGCCAGCGCCCAGAAGGCCTCGCCGGTCGCGTACTTCGACCGGTCTGCGAGGTCGGGAGCCCCGGCGGCGAGGAGCCAGGTGGCGGAGAAGCTGCCGTCGGCTCCCTGCATCACGCGGAGGTACTGGCCGATTTCGCGCATGAGGTTGTCATGGCGGGTGTCGTCCGTAGCGACCCGGCGCTGGGCAAGCCCGGCGAGCATGAGGGCGCTCGCCCCCAGCTGAGGATCCTCGTTTGGCTGGCCCTGGAACGCGGCCCAACCGTCGTGCCGAAACATCCGCCGGGTCATGAAGTCCAGTCCGCGATCGGCGACGGGAAGACCACCGAGGTCCCGGGTCTCAGCAGCGAACATGTAGAGGGACATGACGACGCCGGCATGGCGCACGAGGTTGTAGCCGCCGCGGTCGGAATCGTCGCGGGCGTCGTACTCGTACAGGAATGTGCCATCTTCGCGTTGCACACGCGCGGCCCAATTGGCCGCCTCACGGGCGCTGGCGATGGCCTCCGCACTTGAAAGCTGCGGGCAGACCTGCGCGGGGATCAGCGTGGCGCGCAACGCCAGGGCGCCGAGCGCCCAGAGGGTCAGCGTTTCGAGCAGGCCGCGCCACATGCGGCGAAGCATACGGTGGGTGCTGGTCTCTGGCAGCAGTCAGGCTTTACCAACGATTGTCTGCGCCAAACCCAGAATCGAAGGTGGCCCCGGCGTCAACCGGCGGGGATAATCGCCGAGGAGTCTTTCATGCATATGTTCCGGAGATGGGCATTCCGGGCGGTCGCAGCCTTCGTCGTGTTGCTCGTCGCCGGCGGCGCCGGCTGGTGGTTCTTCGTCCGCGAGGACAACAAGCTGGCGACTTCTGCACCGGAGATCCCCGCCGAGCTCAAGCCCGGGGCGACTGCAATAGCGTCCGGGGGGCCTGGCTCCTCTGCTGCCTCGCGGATCTACCGCATTGTGCCCGCCCAGTCTGAGGCCGCCTACTTCGCGGGCGAGAAGCTCGCGCGGGTGTCGTTGCCATCAACGGCAAAGGGTTCGACGAAGTCGATCCAGGGCGAATTCCACCTGACCCCGGCAGGACTCGACACGACGAGAGAGTCGAAGTTCACCGTCGACCTGGCGACGATCAAGAGCGACGAGAGCCAGCGGGACCGCCAGGTGAATCAGCGGGGCCTCGAGACCAGCAAGTTCCCCACAGCCACATTCATCGCGACAAGGCTCGATGGATACCCGGCCGAGTTCCCCGCGGGACAGGAAGTGGCGATGAAGCTCACCGGGCTGATGGACCTGCACGGAGTGAAGAAGGAACTCACCTGGGACATCAAGCTGCGACGAGAGGGCGACGCCCTCTCCGCGCTCGCGACCGTGAACTTCAAGTACGCCGAGTTTGGTATCGAGCAGATCAGCATCGGCGGATTCGTGTCTGTCGAAGACAACGTGACGCTCCAGCTCCAGGCCGTTGCCCAGGCGTCGTAGACAGGGGAACGGGGACCGGGCGCTGCCCGGGCCAAGGCGGGACCGGGCAACACGGGCGAGTGGCAGGCGAAGATGGGCCACTGGCACCGC
>CAZCDK010000170.1:4687-6480 GCA_964497285.1 uncultured Anaerolineaceae bacterium
GATGCGGGGGCACGGCCCGGGTTCACGGGCGGGGCAGGACCCACCAGGGCGATGCACGACGTCTACTACGATACGGCCGACTGGCGGGTGCACCGGGCGGGCTTCACGTGCCGCGTCCGCGAGAAGGGCAGCGAGGCAGAGCTGACCCTGAAGTCGATGGCCGATCCTCGCGGGGGCATCCGCTCCCGGCGGGAGGTCACAGAACAGCTCCCGGGACCAGGAACGGATGAGTTCGGGCGAGCGGCGGGGGCTTGCTCGACGATGCTGCGCGCCATGGCGGGCCGGCGGGCGCTGAGCCCGCTGTTCCAGCTTCGGACATCGCGGCGCACCTTCCGCCTCGCGGATGCGAACGGCGAGATCGGCGAGATCGCACTTGACGATACGGCGATCCCGGTTGGCGAGGGCGTGCCGGTCTCCCTGGCGCGGGTAGAGGTCGAGGTCGACGCGGGCGCGGTGGATCGGGCGCGGCGCTTCGTTGACGTCCTCGTGGCGACAGCGGGCCTGAGCGCCGCAGGGCCATCGAAGTTTGAAGCCGCGCTCTTCGCCACGGGCCAGCACCCACAGCCACGACACGTGGAAACCGGTCCGACCGAAATCCGGCCACACATGACCGCGGGCGAAGTCGCCTATGCCGTGCTTCGGAAGCATTTCGGCGTGTTTGTTGCGAACGAGCCGGGCACTCGGCTGGGCGAGGACATCGAAGCGCTCCACGACATGCGCGTTGCTGCCCGGCGGCTGCGGGCGGCGATGGCGGCCTTCCGCCCGTTCCTCTCGCCCAGCATCCAGGGTCTGCGTGAAGAGCTGGGCCGCGTGGCAGCAGCACTGGGTGAAGTGCGCGACCTGGACGTGCAACTCGAACGGATGGCCGAGTGGCGAGAGGGATTCAGCGAGGATGAAGCGCACGCGCTTGACGCGATCGAGGCGCTCCTGGAGGCGAGGCGCGCTGTGGCTCGCCGCCGAATGCTGGCGGTGCTGAATGCGCGCCGATACGACCGCCTGGTCGCGCGTTTCGGCGCGGTCCTCCGCCGCGGACCGGCGCGAAGCTTCGCCCCCGGACGGACGCCCGTCCTCGACGTCTCCTCCGACTTGCTGGAGAAGCGCTACCGTCGCGTGCGCAAGCTCGGCGACCCCATAACCCCGGCCTCGCCGGCCGGCGACTACCATCTGCTGCGGATCGACGCGAAGAAGCTGCGCTATGCGCTCGAGTTCGTGGGCCCCATCTATGGCAAGGCTGCGATCGAGTTCAGCGAGCGTGTGACCGCGTTGCAGGACGTTCTCGGCCTGCACCAGGATGCGGAGGTTGCCATCGACATGCTCCGCGACACGGCGGCGACCCAGGGCCGCCGGCTCGGCCCCGCCACGATCCTGGCCATGGGTGCGATTTCCGAACGGTACCGGAAGCATGCGGCCGAGCTTCGGCGCCAGTTCCCGGCGGTCTACAAGCCGCTGGGCGGACGGGAATGGCGCCGGCTACGGGCTCTGATCGAGGCCAGGCGGCCCGGCCTGGCAACGCGCGCGCATGCGCGACCGGGTCGTCGGGAAGGCGGAGGGACAACCGGACAGTAAGCGCCGACCCCTGTATTCTCCCCTTTTGGGAATCCGCCCCTCCCCAGGCCCAGCCCGGACCCGGAAATCGGAAATCACACTTCTCGGGAATCGTGCATGAGCGTCCTCGTCGATGCGAATACCCGCCTGCTTGTGCAGGGAATCGGGACTGAAGGCGCCAACCACATGCGCCGCTCTGTCGCCTATGGCACCAATGTCGTGGCCGCGATCCACCCCCGGCGCGGCGG
>CAZCDK010000171.1:0-6428 GCA_964497285.1 uncultured Anaerolineaceae bacterium
CATGAACTTCGGCGTGAACCTGCAGGGCCCGGCCGGGGCCCTCGAACCGGGCTCGAAGTGCGCCGAGTGGGAAGGTGTCATCGAATCGGGCTACCTGTCGGCCGTCTCGCCCACCATCTACAGTGGTTCCAGCGAGATTCAGCGCAATATCATCGCGACCCGCGGACTCGGCCTCCCGCGCGACTAACTGCCAGCGGGAGTAAGGTCACCGGGTGACCGGCCTGTTCACAGCTCAATCGCGTCGAGTTCTGGACGGGCTCGCTCATGAGTTGGCCTGCGAGCCCGGCCAGTTGACTTCCGAGCGGCTCGAAGTCGTCGAGCGGCCCGCGCCCGTTGGTTCAGGGAAGGTCGTGCTGGCGGCGACCTGTGGTCTTGGTACGGTCCTGTCCGTGCCCCCGTTACTCGTCGACTGGGTCCGGGATCATGCGCCTTCGGACAGGCACTTCCGTGCGATGCAGCCCTTCTTCCTTGCCGAACTTGCCACCGAAGTCCAGCGTCGCGGCATCGCACCGCGGGCCACCGCGCATGGCTTTTCGCAGGGCTTCGCGCTTGGCGAGTTGCTCAAGATGCCAGCCATTCCTCCGGGGTACTCCATCAAACTGGTGGAACGCGACTGGATGGCGCTCCACCGGCCCTCAAACGTGTTCGACAACGCCCTCGGGGAATCCGAGGAACTGGATCGCGTCGAGAAGACCGCTCGCGGATTCGCGGTCTTCGATTCGGCGGGTGAGCCTGCCGCAGTCGCTGGCTGGTGGGATGACGGCCACGGCCGCGAGGAGATCGGCGTCGATGTGCGCCGGGAGTCACGCGGCATGGGGCTGGCAAAAGCCGTGGTCATCGCTGCCACGCACGCGATCGTCGAGGGTGGAGGAGTGCCGTTCTATTCCTGCGGAGCAACCAACGTTCGTTCCCAGCGCAACGCCCTGTCCTGCGGCTTCCTGCCCGTGTTCCTCATCGGGTCCATCTGGGCGCCCGGCGAACTGCCCAGCCCGTAGAACGCCCAATCCGAGATCAAGAGCCCGGGCCTCGGAATCGGAGAGGCTCTCAGCCGGCGTATTCCCAGCCCAAGTCCCGCTCCGTCAGGGTGTTCCCGGCGCGGATGATGGCGCCGTCGGTCACCATGCCGATGACCAGCGTGTGGTCACCCGTGGGGACCAACTGCTCCACCGCGCAGGTGAACCAGCCAAGGCAATCGTGGAGGGTCGGGACGCCGCTCTCATGAAACGCATGCCCGACTCTGGCCAGCTTGTCATGTTCTCGCAGCGCTGCTTCCGCGGAGCGGCCCCGGATCTTGGTCCCCTCCGCGGGCATCACAACCTGCCGCGCGATCTCCGCACCATCTTTTGTGTGAAGCAGGTTCACGCTGAAGACGCCTGTCTCGCGGATGAACCGCAGGGTGCGCGCATCGTTCTCGATCGCCACCGCCACGAGCCGCGGCTCAAAGGAAACCTGCATCACCCAGTCAGCGAGCATGAGGTTCGACCGGCCGTCGCTGCTATGCGATCCGATCACGTGGACGCCATAGGCCATCGCCAGCATCACGCTCTCGACCGGCTCCAGCCTATGCGGCTCGCCGGGCCGGTTGGCCGGGTTCGGGGGGCGCGTCATTCATGGCTCTCAATCTGTCACCAGCTATCGTGCCATGCCGTTGGGCGATCGTCAGCTTGAACCGCCGGACACTGCCTCGGCGGGGACGGCCACGGCCGCAACCTGGCCTGCGGGCCGTTTCGAAGTGCTCAGCCTGTAGCCGATGTAGATCAGGATGATCCCGAGGAACTCCGTCACGTACAGCACTTCTGTGTAGCCGGCGCGCGTGAAGCTTCCGCCAATGCCGGGGAGGATTGCTCCCGTGGCGATGAAGATGTTCGCCCTCACTCGCTCTGGTTGTTCGCCGGACCGCGCGAACTTGACCGCAGAGTAGATGGCTCCGCCGATCAGGAAGATGACCGCCCACGTGTTGATGAACGGCGAAAACGCCCGGATCCAGGTCCAGTCGATCACGCTCGCCGTCAGTTCCTTGCCATCAGCGGAGTTGTGGGTCACCGGCGTCAGCAACGCGAGGATCGCCGCGAAGACAATCACCGAAGTCACGGCGGCGAGCATCCTGTTGGCGGTCTTGCGCGAAAGCAGGAGGTAGACCGTCCCCTGGGCGAGGGGTGCGCCACCCAGGAGCGCGCCCGTGATGTACCACGCGCGGAAGATGGGTTCGTGCCAGCCGAAGAGAGCCGTAAACCCTTCTGTGAACGTCCCCGCGCCGAACGTCAGGATGCCGATGGACCACCACAACAGGTGCGGCGTGCGCCGCAACCGGTAGCGCTGGAGGACGATGCAGGCGAACGCGAACGAGAGCACGGTGCTCAGGATGGGAATGTAAAGAACTGGATTCATGGTCCGATTATCTTCACATGAAGACCGCCGCGTGCCCCAGTATCGGCCGACCCACCTTTGAGCACATCTCGATCCACCGTTGATATACCCTCGCTCACATTGCGCGGGCGTGAGCTGTTTTCGTACTATTACCCCGCAAAGCTTGCATTCGAGTGCGAGCTTCCAGACGTTTGGAAGGTTTGACAATCTTGCATCTTCGACTCCACTCCCTTCTCTCCATTGCCCTCCTCCTCCTTGTGCCGGTCGTCGCCATCTCCTGTGGCGACGACGACGACTCCGACTCGACTCCATCAGCAAGCTCGCCTGCTGCCACGACCGCGGCGGCATCGGCGACGGCGCCAAAGGCAGCCTACCCGATCCAGGTGACCGACCTCCTCGGGCGCAACGTCGACATCAAGGCCAAGCCCCAGACCATCGTGGCCCTCAGCCCCAGCGCCACCGAGTTCGTCTATGCGTCCGGCGGCACAATCGTCGGGCGCACCTCGTCGGTGAACTACCCCGAGGCCGCAAAGCAGGCCAAGGACGTCGGCACCGCCTATCAACCCAATCCCGAGACGATTCTCGCTCTCAAGCCTGACCTCCTCGTGGGTGACGCAATAATCGGCGCCCAACCCTCCTTGCGGAAGCTCATCGAAGGCATCGGCGTGCCGGTTGTGTTCGTTGGTGCCGACAGCTACCAGAAGGTCCTCGATAGCCTCGCCATCATGGGCAAGGTCCTCAACACGTCCGACAAGACCAAGCAGATCACGACAGACATCGAGAAGACCCTGGCCGACTCGAAGGCCGCCCTCGCCGGGAAGCCGGTCAGTGCTCTCGCGCTCATTGCCGACCGCGACCAGACGCTCTACGCCGCCAAACCGTCGAGCTATGTGGGCGACGTACTCGCCAAGCTCGGGCTGACGAACCCCGCGGCCGGCCAGCCTGACTCTGGCCCGTTCCCCGGCTACACGGCCGTCGCTCCAGAGAAGCTCGTCGAGTACAACCCGGATTTCCTCTTCACCATCTCGCCCGCGCCTCCGCCGGCTCCGAGGCTGAGTTCTCTCATACCGCAAAGACCACCGTTCAAGGGCCTGAAGGCCGTAACCACACCAAACCACGTCGTTGAGGCCGATCCGCAGGTCTTCCTTGAGGCGCCCGGTCCGCGCGTGGTCAACGCCTTCAAGGCCATCGTCGCCGCCGTAACGGGCAAGCCTGCCGGCAACTGAGGACGCCGAACGAACGATGACGGAAGTGACGGCCCGGTCAGCATCTGAAGTCGGATCGCTCGCGTTGCGCTCCGCTTTGCGAACCGGGCCGCGTCCGTTCCTCTTTCTCCTTGCGGGTATCGCGGTCCTCGCGGTGCTCGGCGTGCTTGACATGATGTACGGCTCGGTCACGCTCTCGCCCCGCGAGGTCTGGTCGGGGCTTACGTCCGACTCGAACGCCTTCGCGCACAACGTCGTTTGGCAGATCCGCTACCCGCGCTTTCTCGATGGGCTCATGGTCGGCGCCGCACTGGCCGTCTCCGGCGCGATGCTCCAGGGTGTCACGCGCAACCCCCTCGCCGACCCGACCATCCTCGGTGTGACCGCCGCTGCCGGCCTCGCGAGTGCCATCGCTATCGTCATCGACCCCCAGATCCCTCAGTGGGGCATCGCGGCAAGCTGCGCCGGTGGTGGCGTGGTAGGGGCGGGCGTGCTCTTCGTCATCGCCTGGCGTGGACAGGTCTCCCCGGTCCGGCTCGCGCTGGCGGGTGTGGCCCTCTCAGCGTTTTTCGGGGCGGCGATTGTCGGCCTCCTGGCAAGCTCCCGGACCTTTCTCCAGACCAGCCTCGGGTTCCTCGCGGGCGGCCTCTATGGCTCCGAATGGCGTGACTTCAGGGCTGCCGTTCCTTACCTGGTTCCAGGCCTGTTGGCGGCGCTCCTCCTCTCCAGCCGTCTCAACGTTCTCGCCCTCGGCGACGAAGTTGCGGCGGGCCTCGGGGTGCTCACGGATCGCACCCGGCTGTTCATCCTCGGCGTGTGCGGCGTGCTGACGGCGATGGCCGTTTCAATATCTGGTCTCGTCAGCTTTGTCGGCCTGGTCTGTCCCCACCTTGCTCGCTTCACCGTCGGCAGCGACCACCGCTTCCTGATCCCGGCCTCGGCGCTATATGGCGCCATTCTTGTCACCGCCGCCGACCTCGTTGCGCGCCTGATCATCCGGCCCGCCGAGATCCCGATGGGCATCATCACCGCCGGCATCGGCGCCCCATTCCTTTTGTACCTGGTGAAGTTCCGCGGATGAAACTGACAGCACGCGACATGACCATGAGTTACAACGGCCAGCCGGTCGTCGATGGCGTTTCCTTCACCATCGATGCGGGCGAGATGGTGGCCATCGTGGGCCCCAACGGGAGCGGCAAGAGCACCCTGCTGCGTGGCCTTTCCCGCCTCCAGAAGCTCGTTCGAGGCCGGGTCCTGCTCGGCGAGAACGACATCCGTGACCTGGGCGCCCGGGATGTTGCCCGCATCCTCGCGATCCTGCCCCAGTCGCCCGACGCAGGGCTTGACCTCACTGTGCGCGAACTTGCCTGGCGAGGGCGCTATCCCCACCAGGGCATCCTCCAGCGGGCCACGCGCCTCGACTACGACGCCGTCGAGTGGGCTCTTTCCGCGGCCGACGTGGAGGGCTTCGCGGAGCGGCCGCTCGGCAGCCTCTCCGGCGGCGAGCGGCAACGGGCGTGGATTGCCCTCGCGCTGGCCCAGCAGCCCCGCGTGCTCCTGCTCGACGAGCCGACCAGCTTCCTGGACATCCAGCATCAGATCGAGGTCATGCACCTGCTCCGGCGGCTCAACCACGAAGGCATGACCGTCGTCTCCGTCCTCCACGACCTCCAGCTAGCCGGGCGTTTCGCCGACCGCGTCATCGCCATCCGCAACGGCCGGGTCGAGTTCGACGGTGCCCCGTCGGTCGTTTTCGAACCCCTGGCCCTCGAACGGGTCTTCAACATCCCCATGGCGGTCTTGCGCGACCCTGCCACCGGGCTCCCGATTCCCCTGCCCGTGCCGGATCGGCGGCTCTGCGCGGTGGTTCCGCACCCGTAGCCCCGCCTCGCTGCCGCGCTCCCTGTGCATGCCGGTTGTCGTATAGTCGGTTGCGAACCACGCGCAACCGAGGCAACCGATGACTGTCGACAGCTGGAAGTACCTCCCCCGCATGATGCGGCCCGTTTTCGAGAACCTGCCCGCGATCGACGAGCCCCCGGCCTGGACGCCGCTTTCGCGGCCGATCCACCGCTGCAGCGTCGCCCTCATGTCGTCGGCGGGCGTCTACTTGAAGGACTCGCAGCCGCCCTTCGACGTTGAGCGCGAGAAGAACGAGCCGACCTGGGGTGACCCCTCCTACCGCGTCATCCCCTCGGACGTGCGCCAGGACCAGGTCGCCTGCACCCACCTCCACCTGAGCAACGCCGGCGCGCTGGAGGACGTGAACGTCGTCTTCCCCGTCCGGGCCTTCAGCAAGCTCGCCGCCGAGGGCGCCATCGGCAAGCTCGCGGACGAGCACTACTCCTTCATGGGGTACCAGCAGGCGGGCTGCGAAAGCTGGCGCACCAACCAGGGCCCCGAACTAGCCGCCCGGCTGAAGGAGCACGCCGTCGATGTCCTGCTCCTCGCCCCTGCCTGACCGGACTGCTGCAGGAACGTGCCCGTGCTGGCACGTACGGTCGAAAGCCTCGGGATTCCCACCGTCACGGTCACGATGATGCCCGATGTGGCCCAGAAGTACAGGCTCTCGCGCATCGTGGGGGTCGAGTTCCCGTTCGGGTACAGCTTCGGCATGCCGAACGACGAGGCGATGCAGATGAAGGTTGCGCGGGCGGCCGTCCAGGCGCTCGAAGAGGCCGGCGGGCCCGGCTACCGCCTCGATGTCGAGATCGAATGGCCCGTGCCCACCGAGGTTGCCTACAAGACATGGCAACCGTCGGAGCCGAGCCCCCTCGTGGCGATGATGCTGAAGCAGCGGCAGGGGCGGGCGTAGAGCAGGTCCGGGCAGCGTGCGAGAACCGCGGCCGCATGGCC
>CAZCDK010000172.1:0-6399 GCA_964497285.1 uncultured Anaerolineaceae bacterium
CACGAACTGCTTGCCGAGGACCGTCTCATCGGCGCGCGGAAGCTCGGCATTCGCCCTGGGGCGATCAGGATAACGCCCGTCGTCGAGGTGTTTGCGGAGTAGTGCGCATCAGCACTGCTCATCGAGTTGCGACGCCAGCTCCTCGGCCGTCCGCGCCGGAAAGCCGCAAGCGCGATGCTCGCAGAGGAACGCGAGCAGACTTGACGCATCCTCCCGGCCCTCGAGCAACGGGAGCCCGCCACCTCCCGCCGATGGTGCGAGCACCAGCCACGGGAGAAACCGCCTGGCGGCTTCGCGTTCCATCTCCAGCCGCGCCCGGGTTTCGCCGAGGATGACCAGTTCCCGCGCGGGCGAAAGCAGGAACTCCAGGCACTGCAGGATCGACCCGAACGCGGTGGGCCCGCCCTGGACGAACTCCGAGACAAGTCCGGCGACCTCGATCGCCGCCGCTTCCCAGTCCGGGCGATCGAAGTAGCGGCCCAACCATGTGGCCAGGAGGGCGGCCGCGCCATTGCCACTGGGCGTCGCCGCGTCGACGACGGGTTTGACACGAAGACAGAGCTCCTCGCCTCCGGACCGCGTCTCGAAGAAGCCACCGTTCGCGGCATCGTGGAAGTCCTGCCGGATGATCTCAGACAACTCCCGCGCCCAGTCGATGTGCTCGATGTCCCCCGTTAGTCTGTACAGCTCGATCAGCCCGAGGCCGTAGTACGCGTAGTCCTCCAGCATGCCGTCGATCCGTGCTTCTCCCGCACGGTAGGAGTGCAACAGCCGGCCGTCGCGCCAGAGCGACTCGCGCACGAACGCCGCATTCTGTTCGGCGGCGGTCCGGTATGTGGCGTCGGCGAACACGCGCGCCGCCTCGGCCAAGGCCGCCAGCACCAGACCGTTCCACGAAGTCAGCACCTTGTCGTCGAGCCCCGGCGCGACACGCCGGGCCCGCGCCTCGAGCAGGCGCGACCGCAGTCCATCGAGCCTGGCTGCGGTTTCCGGCGCCCCCAGCTCAAACGCCTGGCAGACTGCCTCCAGCGGGACCATCCGGCTCAGGACGTTCCGCCCGCCAAGTTCCGGGTGGTGTGGGTCGTGGAAGTTGCCTTCCGCCGTCGCGCCATGGGCGGAGCAAAAGAGCGGCGCGTCGGATCCCAGCGCCTCCTCAATCTCTCCGACCGTCCAGACGTAGTACTTCCCTTCTACGCCGTCGCTGTCCGCATCCAGGGCTGCATAGAACCCCCCACCGGGATCCCTCATCTCGCGCAGCAGGTAGTCCAGCGTACCGCGCACCACCCGCTCGTAGCGCGCGTCGCCGGTCAGCTGGAACGCGTGCAAGTAGACGCGCGCCAGCTGAGCATTGTCGTAGAGCATCTTCTCGAAGTGCGGCACCAGCCAACGCCGGTCGACGCTGTACCGCGCGAACCCTCCGCCGAGCTGATCGTAGATTCCACCTTCCGCGATCCGGTTGAGTGTCTGGAGAGCCATCTCACGCGATCTCGGGTCGCGCTCGCGCGCATAGTGAGCGAGGAGGAACTCCAAGTTCGACGCACTCGGGAATTTCGGCGCATCTCCGAAGCCGCCCCACGCCGGATCGAAGGCCTCCTGGAGAGATGCGACCGCGTTCCGGGGAATCACTGCGCTGAGTTCGAAGGTGCCCGGGTTCGTGCGCAGGGCGCGCTCCCGGAGCGAGCTTGCGATGTGCTCGGCCGATGCGAGCAGCTTCTCGCGTTCTCCCGTCCAAGCATGGTGAAGAGCCTCCAGCACGCGCCGGAAGCCCGGGAGGCCATTCGCATCGGTTGGCGGGAAGTAGGTTCCCGCGTAGAACGGTTCCCCTTCGGCAGTCATGAACACTGTCATTGGCCAGCCGCCCCTGCCTGTGAGCGCCTGCACGGCGGTCATGTAGACATTGTCGACGTCGGGGCGCTCCTCCCGGTCCACCTTCACGTTCACGAACCATTCGTTCATGAGCGCGGCCACCTGCGGGTCTTCGAACGACTCGTGGGCCATCACGTGGCACCAGTGGCACGCGCTATACCCGATAGAGAGGAGCAGGGGCTTTCCGGTCCGGCGTGCGGTTTCGAACGCCTCGTCACCCCACGGATGCCAATCAACAGGGTTGCCGGCGTGCTGCAACAGGTACGGGCTCGTCTCGTTGGCGAGCCGGTTTGTGTAGCGCGTGGGCGGGCGGTTCATAGCTTCCACCCTACCGGCTTGGGCGGTCGAATGCGACAGTTCAACAAGTACCATCACGCTGTTGCCTCCGCCCACGTTGGCCAGGACATTCCCCGCCGGGACTTTGCTGCCTACACTTTCGCCACTGGACCCGCATCCGCGACAAGGAGCCCCTCATGCCCGCTGACATCGCCATTCGCAACGTCACCATAGTCGACGGCTCGGGAAGCGTGGGGTTCCCGGGCGATGTGGCCGTAGCCGGAGACCGTATCACGGTGGTCGGCAACTCCGCCGCGGGCAAAGTCGAAATTGATGGCACGGGCCTGGTCCTGTGTCCGGGCTTCGTGGACACGCACTCCCACGACGACGCTGCATTCCTCCGCTACCCCGGAATGGGGTTCAAGCTTGCCCAGGGCGTTACAACCGAGATAAGCGGCAACTGCGGCTTCAGCACCATCCCCAACGAGCCCGGGCGCACGTACATGCCCGGCGACATCGTGGGTGCCGGTGCAGCCTGGACCGACCTCTCCAGCTATTTCGATTCCTGTATGGCGAAGCGTCCCGCAATCAACAACGCGATGCTCGTCGGGCACAATCGCGTCCGTGCCCATGTGATGGGCCTAGAGAAGCGCCCTCCGGAACCGGCTGAACTTGAGGAAATGCGCGAGCTCGTCGCCCACGCAATGGAGCAGGGCGCCGTGGGCTTCTCAACTGGCCTCATCTACGAGCCCGGCCGCTACGCCGCGACCGATGAAATCGTCGCCCTCGCCAAAGAAGTCGCTCCGTTCGGGGGCCTCTACGCCACCCATATGCGCAACGAAGGTGATCGCCTCCTCGATGCTGTCGAAGAGACGCTTCACATCGGACACGAGGCAGGGATTGGCGTGCACATCAGTCACCACAAGGCGGCTGGCAAGCGCAATTGGGGACGCGTCTCCGAATCGCTCGCCCTGATCGATCGCGCGAACGCCTCCGGCCACGACGTCACCCTGGACGTCTATCCCTACACAGCCGGCAGCGGCCCAATGTGGCAATACGTCAACCTCGACCACATCGACCTCGAATGGGCTCTCGGCGTCATGATCGCCAACTGCCCCGACTTCCGCGAGTTCGAAGGCCGGATGGTCACGGACATTGCCGAGAGTCGCGCCTGGACGGTCGAACAGACCGTCCGTACGATCCTGACCAGTCCCCGCGGCGCCCAGGTAGTGTGCATCCATTTCATCATCGACGAGCCGGACATCGAAACGAACCTGCGCCACCCCCGCACGATGATCGGCTCTGATGGCATCCCGAACCTCAATGGGAACCCTCACCCCCGGCTCTTCGGCACCATGCCTCGTGTCCTCGCCAAGTACGTGCGCGATCAGAAGGTACTCACCCTGGAGGAGGCGATCCGCCGCATGACGAGCCTTTCCTGCGACCGGTTCGGCCTGGCCGGACGCGGTCTCGTCCGCGAAGGCTACTTTGCCGACCTTGTCCTTTTCGACCCGGCGACCGTACGCGACCTCGCGACCTACGAGCACCCCAAGCAGGAGCCGGAAGGCATCGCCATGGTCATCGTCAACGGCAGGGTGGCCTGTGACCACGGTTCCCATACTGGCGCCGGTGCCGGTCGAATGCTGAAGCTTCGCCAGGGTTGGTGAGGGCTCTGCTTTTTGGGGGCCGCAGCAAGTGCCACGAAAGCTCCCATAGACGGAAACGCCATCCTGATGTGACCGGCGGGGCGCGCGCTCGTATAGTCGAACCTCACCACCTACCTCCTCGGAGTGTCGCCCATGCCCCAGATGCCTGCCCTCGCCCTCGCCGCCGCGCCCGGACGCCGCAAGTGGACGATCGACCTTTCTGCTGAGATCGAGCGCCGCGGTTTTCAGGGGATCTATTGCGGCAGCTTCGGTGATTCCCTCGGACTCTGCCTCTCGATGGCCCACGCCACCAGCACGATTCGCATCGGTACAGGCATCGCCAACATCTACACGCGCCACGCTTTCGATATGGCCAACACCGCTGCCTACATCCACGAAGTCAGCGATGGCCGTTTCGTCCTCGGCCTTGGTGTCAGTCACGCTCCCGCCAACCAGCGCCTTGGCGTCGCGACGGGCAAGCCACTGTCCGATATTCGCGACTACGTCAGCAAGATCCGCGCCGTCGCCCAGCAAACAGGCGAGCAACCACCGATCGTCCTCGCCACCCTCCGCCGGAAGATGGTCGCCCTCAGCGCCGAGATCGGCCAGGGCGCTATGTGGGCCAACGCCGCTCGGTCACATCTCACAAAGTCGCTCTCGGTTGTCTCCAAAGACCGCCTAGACGGCGACTTCTTCGTCGGGAATATGCTTCCTGTCTGCGTCGACAACACGGATCGCCAGGCTGCCCTCAACGTCATGAAGCGCAATCTCACCGGCTACGTCTCGCTCCCGAACTACCGAAACTACTGGAAAGAAGCCGGCTACGTCGAGGAGATGGAAGCGATAGAAAGGGCCATCGCCGCCGGCGAACGCGACCGTCTCCCGTCTCTCATGCCCGAGCACTTTGTGGCAGACTGCACCCTCTACGGGAGCCAGGCCGAGGTGCGCGAAGGCCTCGAGGCCTGGTTTGCTGCTGGCATGAAGACACCCATCCTCGCGCCCTCCTCGACCAGCGGCGGGCAAGTCAAGGCCTTCGAGGAGATCCTCGCCGCCTTCGCGTGAGTGATGCGACCGTCGGACCGGGCGCGTCTTGCTTCAGAACGGCGCGGTGCTGGACAGTGGATCTGTGTTTGATGAGGAACTCAGAGCAGCAGTCGCCGCCGCCCGCGATGCCGGCGACGAGGTCGCACGGTTGCGCCAGAACGGTCTCCGCTACGGGCACAAGGCCGGGCGCGAACTCGTCTCGGAAGCTGACATCCGCGCCGCCGTGATGCTCCACGAAGCGCTGACCACCGCGTTCCCCGATGCGGGGTGGCTCAGCGAGGAGCATACCGATTCCGCGGCGCGGTTGCGCCGTGAGCGCGTCTGGATCGTGGACCCCATCGACGGCACGCGTGAGTTCCTCCAGGGCCTCCCGGAATACGCCATCTCGGTTGCCCTTGCGGTGCGGGGCGCGCCCGTCCTCGGTGTGGTCTACAACCCGGCCACGAGTGAGATGCACGCCGCTGCCTGCGAAGGTGTCGTCGAACGCCCACCTGCGAACCGGCAGGACGGCTTCGCGGTCCTCGTCGGCCGCGGCGAGCACGGTCACGACAGGCTTCCGCCGCTTCCTCGGGGCGCTCGCACGAGGGCCATTGGCAGCGTGGCCTACCGGATGGCGCTCGTCGCTTCCGGTTCCGGAGATGCCGCCCTCACCGGTTACGGCCGGGCAGAGTGGGACGTCGCTGCAGGTGCCGCGCTCTGCCTTGCCGCCGGGCTGCGTGTCACCGACGCCCTCGGATCGCCCCTCGTGTTCAACCAGCCGGACCCCTACATTCGCGGTCTCCTCGCCGCCGAGCCTGGCCTTCATCGCCGGATCCGAACCTACTGGGACCTCGTCACGTGAGCCCGGGGGGCCAAGCCCATCAAGACGGTCGCTGGATGCGTGATGCCCGAAGGTACAGCGGTGTCCCGATGGGCCGCGGCGGGCCAATCGCTACTCCACCACCCAGTACCGCCACAACTCCGGTTCCATCGGCGATCACGGCCAAAGAACGCCGCTCCCAACGTGGGACCCTCGCTTCCGCGAGCAAGTCCGCCACCTTCTGACACGATCCACCGGTCGCCATGCGGTCGCCCGGTACCAATGCCCGCACCCGCAACGCCCCGCGCAGGGCGGCGCCGTCAATCGCCACGCAGGCCACGCCCGCCGAACAAGGGGGTTCATCCGTCGTGACTTCCACGCGCCACGCGCCCGCCATCGTCATGCCAGGGACGTTGAGCGTCCTCGACACGACCTCCGCCGGGGCGTTCGCTCGCGACCCCACGCGTACATGACCGACCGAGACCTCAACCACCGCGCCGCCGAACACGGCCCTCGCCCGCACCCCGTCCCGTCCGAGCCTCCTTGAGGCCTCGGACGATTGTGCTCCGAGAAATCCCGGTCGCCTCGGCTACCAGGGAGGCGCCCCCATGTCCCAGGGCGTGTGCCTCCGCTGCCGACCAAAGACGACGCGACCGCTCGTTCAACGAATCCTTGAGCATCCGGTATTTCCGGCGAAGCACTTGAAGCGGCGTCACGCCTCCAATATTGCACCGTCATGGTTCCTGTGTCAATTATTGTCTCGCAGGC
>CAZCDK010000173.1:0-252 GCA_964497285.1 uncultured Anaerolineaceae bacterium
GGTCACGGCGCCGGTTAGTAAGACGGCGGCCATGACGCCGGCGCGCAAGACGCGCGCTCTCATCCCTGCAGCGACGACGTAGAGGGCGACCAGCAGGGCGGCGGGCACAGTCGCCTTGCGTCGCCCAAGAAGCGGGGCGACGGCGAAGAAGGCTATCCCGGCGACCAGAGAGACGTTCGTCCCGGAAACGGCGACAAGGTGGGCGAGGCCAGTAGTGCGAAAGTCGCTGTAGACGGTGTCCGGGAGGTTGGC
>CAZCDK010000173.1:301-6380 GCA_964497285.1 uncultured Anaerolineaceae bacterium
GAACATGGTGGCCACGACGTCCTGCCGGGCGAGGTAGGCACGGTAGTCGAAGTCCGGGAAACGCGGAGGCGACTCCAGCTTCCCGGTCAGTCGCAGACGGGTGCCGGGACGGTAGTCCGAATACTGGTTGAGAGAGACGCGGACACGGCCTGAGGTGGGGCGCCACTCACCGTCGCGGCGGACGAGGGAAACCCGCATGGAGTAGGCGGTGGTCGTGAGCCCGGGGTCCGGTTCGGCATCGACGACCGCTTCGATTTCGATGGTGCGGCCCAGGTAGTCGACAAGGCCGGGCGCTGGCCGGTCGAGCCAGCACGCGAACCGCCATCCACCGCCGAGCGCCAGCACGGCGCCGACCACGAGGATCAGGGCTGCCTTGCGCCCGAGGAAGGCGAGCACCGCAGGCGAGGCGGCGATCAGCCAGGCGGTGCCCATCCACGAGGGGGCGCTCCAGAGGGCCACCGCAGCGATGGCCAGCAACCACGCAAGTGCCCAGACCACAAGCGTCACGGCGCGGAACGGTATCAGAGACGGAGGTGGGGCGCCATCTACGCATCTACCCCACCGCCGAGCCTGTGTTCCCGGGTCCTGTCGCGCCGCTGGTGAAACGGAATCCGCGGTGAGAGGCCGCCTGTCTCTGACGCCATCCATCGGTATACTGGCAGCACTCCCGGGCGCGGGAGCGGAAGGAGCACCTGACCCATGCCAGTGCCGTACGCGTACTTCCAGGGCAAGATCGTCCCGCTGGAACAGGCGAAGATCGGCGTGATGACTCACGCATTCAACTACGGCACGGCGGTATTCGAGGGCATCCGCGGCAACTGGAACCCCGACGACCAGACAACCTACATCTTCCGGTTGCGGGAGCACATGGAGCGGCTCGTCCAGAGCGCAAAGATCCTCACTCTCCAGGTTCGTGACCCGGTCGACCGGCTCTGCGAGCTGGCGGTGGAAGTCATCGAGCGGAGCGGATTCAGCGAGGATGTCTACCTTCGCCCGATGGTCTACCTGGCAACGGAGCAGCTGGGCGTGCGTCTTCACAACCTGGAGAGCGACACGCTTATGTTCATCACGCCATTCCCGGCCTATCTGCCGGAGGTCGCGCGATGCCACACAAGCACGTGGCGACGTGTGGACGACACAGGGATTCCTCCTCGCGCGAAGGTGACAGGCATTTATGTCAACAGCGCGCTCGCGAAGACCGAGGCGAACCTGAACGGGTTTGACGAAGCGATCATGTTGAACGCCGATGGTCACGTCTCCGAAGGGAGTGGCGAGAACCTCTTCATCGTCCGACACGGCCGGCTCATCACCCCTACGCCCGCAGACAACGTCCTCGAAGGGATCACCGCGCAGAGTGTCGTGGAGCTGGCCGCGAAGGAGCTGGGTGTCGAGACGGTGGAACGCCAGATCGACCGCACCGAACTCTACATTGCGGACGAGATCTTCATGACCGGCACGGCGGCACACCTCACACCCGTGACCGAAGTCGACCGGAGGGTGGTTGGCAACGGGCGTCCAGGCCCGATCACGGGCCGGCTCAGCCAGATCTTCTTTGATTGCATCCGCGGAAAGAACGAGAAGTACAGGCATTGGTGCACGCCCGCCCGCGTTCGCGTCGCTCCCTAGAGACCGTCGGCTTCCGGCCACCGCGGGCACTCGGTGTGATTGTCGGGGGTGTGTTCGTGGTCTGGGCGGCTGTGGGCGCCGGTGCCTCGGCCAGCGTCGCACTCCAGTCCGACGCCGAAGCGAAGACGTTCCTGGCGTGGCTGGCGGCCGCTGTGCTAGGCGCGCTGGCGCTTGTCTTCGCGAACTGGACCTACGCCTTGTTCAGCCTGGACTACATCATCGACGCCAACGCACTCACCCTTCGCTGGGGATTCCGACGGGTGACCGTTCCCATCGACACAATCCAGCGCATGGTCCCGGGTCGCACGCTGGACGAGCCACGGGTCGAGGGCCTTAACTGGTGGGGTTGCCACGTGGGGAGCGCCGACATGAAGCGTATCGGCTACACGCTTTTCTACTCGACGCACTCCACGCCGGACGAACTGCTCTATGTGGTTACCACCGAGGAGTCATACGCCCTCACCGTGCTTGACCAGGCCGCGTTCGCGGAGGAGGTCCAGGCCCGGGCGCGTCTTGCGACCGCTTCGGAACCCCATCCGCAGCGGTCATCGGCAACGGGGATCGCCGCGTTGCCCTTCTGGAGGGACCGCGTTGCGACGACCGCCGCCGGGCTCTCAGCGCTGGCCGGGATTGCCTTGTTCGGATACGTCTACGTGCAGTTTCCGGACCTGCCGGCGGTCATCCAACTCACCTTCCCGGCACTTGGCGGCATCATTCGAGTCGGTGACAAGGGTGAAATCCTGCACATCGCCTATCTCGGAATCGGCATCCTCGGCCTGAATACCGTGCTCGGAATCCTGCTTCACGCGCGCGAGCGGCCGGCCGGGCTCTGGTTGCTTGCCTCAAGCGGCATGCTTCAGTGCGTACTGCTGGTGGCCGCGATTGTTGCCATCGAGCGCAGCTGAACAACCGTGCAGGCGCCCCGAGCCGACGATCGAGATGGAGGAAGGAATGGCCGGAGTCAGGCGGAAGGACTGTGAGGAAACAGACGAGTCGACGATTCTCAGCTTTCTCGACTCCTCGCAATATGGAGTGCTCTCGTTCGTGCGTCCCGACGGCAGGCCGGGGATCGTGGCGGTCAACTTCGTCCGCATCGGCCGGTCGATTTGCTTTCACAGCGCACCCGAAGGGGAGAAGATGGGCTCCCTTGCGCTGAATCCGCGAGTCGCCTTTCTTGTGGCTTCAGACCTTGCCCTGGCGCCCTCGTACTTCCGGGCTTCAGAGACGGCGTGCGCGGCGACGCAGTACTACCGGTCAGTGGTTGTCCACGGCGCGGCACGGATGGTGGGCGGGCGCGGGGAAAAGGCCGAGATACTGCAGGCGTTCATGGAGAAGTACCAGCCCGAAGGCGGACACCGGCCAATCGCCGCGGAAGTCCGCGCATATCGCCGACAACTCGACGCCACCGCAGTGATCGCGATTTCGATGGAGGAGGTGACGGCGAAGTTCAAGCTCGGACAGAATCTCCCGGACCGAACACGAAGCCGGGTCGCACGCCAACTGGTGGCCCGTGGCGCGCCGGGGGACCTGAAAACGGCGGAGTTGCTCCTCGCGGCCAAGGCGGCTCGCAAGTAGTCCCGCGACAAGCCTTCGACAGGGCCTACTTCGCTTTCGCCAGCACGCGGTCGGCGACGGGCTTTCGGATCGACATCGCGTCGGTTCTTGCGTTGTCGAGCACCTGAACGAGCAGCACGACCCTCCCCTGGCGATAGATGTCGGTCCACACGAGGTTGCCCGAACCGTCTGGCTTATCGGTCACGTAGGACTTCTGGAGCTGCCCCAGAGGAGGAGAGACGGCATCGATGTTCTTTGAGGCAGTGCCCAGGACGTCCGGCGGGGGGTTTCTGAACGCCTCGGCGTACGCTGACCACTGCTTCGCGGCCGTGGCGTCGTCAGGGAAGACGTACACCCGCATCTGCACCGACTGTGCGGCGCCCTCCTTCTGGAAGAGGACCAGGGCGGAGTCGAGACCGCCGATTGCGGCGGGCTCTTTGCCCTGCTGGGCGAGCTTGTAGCCGAGGTCGTCAAGGCTTGGTACCAGCGCATTCGCGGTCAAATTGCCGACTGCTGGTGAGCCGGAAGCGGGTCTGGAGGCCACTTCGCCGCAGGCAATGGCAGTTGCGCCGAGGAGAGCCAGCGCCGCTAGCGCAACAAGGCCGCTTGGACAACGAGTTCGGCTGCCTGCTCCGGGTTGAGGTGGTCGGTGTTTATGCAGAGGTCGTAGGTGCAAGGCGTGAGCCATCCTGTGTCGTAGAAGCGCCTGAAGTAGTCGAGCCGTTCGTTGTCCGTGCGGTCGACGGTCTTGAGGGCGGTCTTCTCGTCAACGTTCATGCCGGCCATGATGCGGCGGGCCCTGAACGTCGGCGAGCCCGTGATCAGCACATGCAGAGTATCGAAGCGCTCGCGAAGGATCACCTGAGCGGCATGACCAACGACAAGGCAGTTGCCTTCCTGGGCGACGTCCCGAATGACGTCCTCGATGAACGTCCGGTAGTCAGTGGAGGTATAGAGGGGTTTCGTGGTGAGGAGGGAGGGAGGGTGTTCTGCCTCGCTCACCGTCTCCGGGGAAACGCCGGCTTCGCGGGCCGCTGCCTGAATGACCTGGTAGTCGATGTAGCGGAAACCCAGGCGCTCGGCGCTGAGGCGGGCAACATCCTCGCCGATTGTGCCGACCTGGCGGGAAATCGAGACGACACGGGTGTTCATTGCGGCTCCTTCGGTTTCCGATGGCCGCGATCATAGCGGAAACGTCGAACAAGGGCTGAATCGGCCGAGGAGCGGGAATGCCCCCTAATCGAGGGGGCATTCCCCGAAGCGGAAGGTGCCTGCAGGACGGATGGTAGGTCGCGCCCTGGTCAAGCCTGGAATGGTCCGACGACGCTCTCAAGGCGCGTCAGCAGGTACGGGTCAAAGCGGGTGCCGCCGAGACCGCGAATGACTTCGAGAGCATCCGTCTTGCTCACGGCGCGCCGATATGGACGGTCGTTGACGAGGGCGTCGAAGGCCTCGCACATGCCGATGATCTGGGCTTCGGTGGGAACCTCGTCGCCCTCCAGCATGCCAGGATAGCCGCGGCCATCGACGCGTTCGTGGTGGCATCCCACCCACCAGGCGGCGGCGCCCAGTCCCGGCATCTCGCTCAGGATGTCGCGGGCGTAGATAGGATGAAGCTGGACGACGGACATCTCATCGATGGTGAGGATGTCTGGTTTGCTCAAGAAGTGCGCGGGGACGCCAAGCGTTCCGATGTCCTGGAGGAGAGCGGCGACCTTGATTAGATCGGCACGGCGCTCGGACATGTCGCACGTCAGGGCAACGCGCCGGGCGAGGTCGGCAACGTGCCGCCCGCGTCCCATCTCGCGGCTATTGCGACCATCGACAACGTCGCTGAAGACGGCAAGGAAGTCGAATACCTCCTCGCGACTCATGACGCCGCCGAAGTCGAGCTCCATGAGGGCCGACGCGAGGTCGTTGTCGTAGAAGCCGAGCCAGAACTCGTCGCGCTCGGCGATGCTGGCCATGGCGTTGGCCAGCTCTGGGTCGAGCTCGCCCCGGCCCATGTCGCGGATGAGATGTGGGCCCCGCTTCCGAACCATGAGCGGTGAGGATTCGGCATCGATGATCGACTCCACACCGTCTGCAACGGCGACGATTCGCGCCACGACCGAGGAACTCCCCCGGCTCCGCGAGACGTGCGCCCCCGTGCCGTCCCAGGTATCGTGGTGGCCTGCGATCGCCCTCGCGACGTTGTCCCCAAAGCCGAGCTTGCGGCCGACCTTGGCGCCAAGCTCGGAATGGATCGTGAGCGTTTCCATTACATCGGCCCAGCGCCCGCGTTCGACCATCGATGTCCCGTCGAGGACTGGACCGCCGAACGCGCTGTGCCGGGTTTGGCGACCGCCGGCACGGCGCGTGCCCAGCGCGGAGGCAGCCATGCCCACATCATGAAGGAGGCAGCCGAAGAAGACCTCTTCGATCCGGGCTGGTTCAAGCCCCAATTCGGTTGCGAGGAAGGTGCCGGCGTAGGCGACACGCTGAGCGTGCCCGGGGCGACGGCCTTCCGCCAGATCGAAAGCGCGGCTCAGTGCAACGAGCACGGTGCCCCGGCTGAGTCGCGGCAGAGCGGCCAGACCCGTGTCTTCGTACAGCGACTGGTCGTGGAAGTCGGCCTTTATCGTCTGGATCTGGGCGTTGGAAACCATCGGCCTCGCTCTCTCGTTTCGCGGTCAACTGGAATATCGACCGGGTTCGGAACGGACCACAGGGGCATGCTCAGGCCGGGTGGGAAATCGGGGGAATCGCCGGTATCCACGCAGACGACGTGGGGCCCGGCCGGAGGCGCGGGGGCGCGAACCGCCAGTCTGAGCAACGGTCGCCGTGGCCCCCCGACCTGGCGACTGCAATTGCCGCGCTACCGGTCCCGGGCCTATACTTCGAGCCACAGTGACTATCG
>CAZCDK010000174.1:0-6361 GCA_964497285.1 uncultured Anaerolineaceae bacterium
GCCATGGCCGAACAACGTGGTTCGCCCATAGGGCCATCGGCCGCTACAACCGCAGGATGACACCGACCGATGCCGCGGTGATCTTCCTGCTCTCCGCGGGCGCTTCGGTAGTGCAATCGCTCACCGGACTCGGTTTTGGGCTCATGATCGTGCCGCCGCTCGTCATGTTGATCGGCGCGAAGGATGCCGTAGTCGTTTCGAACGTGCTGGGAACGGTTCTCAGTGGTGCCCTGTTGGTGCGAAGCCGCGGTCATGTGGACTGGCGGACGGGGGCAATCCTGCTTGCAAGCACGATCGTGGGCATGCCTTTCGGCTTGATGGTGCTGATCTGGATCGACCCGGGCGTGCTGCAGGTAGTCATTGCTGCAACGGTCATCGTCTTCACCGTGCTGCTTGCCCGGGGGATGCAGATTCATTCCAAAGGCGCGCTCGGAACCGCGGTGACTGGCTTTGCGAGCGGGGTCCTGCGCATGAGTACGAGCATGTCGGGCCCGCCGGTGGTCATCTACCTTCAGGGCCGGGGCATCACATCGGAGCGGTTCCGGGGCACGCTCGCGGCGTTCTTCTTCGTAAGCGGTATCTTCGGCATCGGCATGTTCGCCGCCGGGGGCCGATTCGACGCCGACACAGGCTTCGAGATTGCTGCGGGAACGCCCGCGCTGGCGGCCGGGCTGGTTGGGGGAAGCGCCCTCTACCGACTGGTCGACGAAGGGCTCTTCCGAAGGGTCGTCTTTGCGGTGCTCTACACGAGCTCGGCCCTCGCCATTGCAACCGCCGTTCTCTCGTAGCGGTCGCAGCCGCGAACGGGCGACCAAGCGTCTACTGGTCCGAGCATCGCGGAGAGGGCTGAGCGGATGCGATCCCTCAGGTCAAGCGACAGGGCCAACCCCCTTCGACTCGTACATCAGGCGGATGACGTCTTCAATTGGGGGCTCCTCGACCGTGAGGTCGACGATGCGCGCCGAACGGGCGACCTCGGCGATGACGTCGGCCGCACTCCGGGAGTCCCGATCGAATCTCAACCACTGTCGCGGACCATCGACTCGTACAACCGTCACGTTACGCACGGACAGGGGCGGCGCCGCCACCTCGAGATCGACCACGACCGTTCGCTCACGGCCGAAGCGCTCCTTGATATTCTCCAGTTCGCCGTCGTAGAGGAGCTCCCCTCGGTCAATGACGAGCACGCGCCGGCACAGCCGTTCGATGTCTCCCATGTCATGGGTTGTGAGCAGCACGGTCGTTCCGCGTTCGGGCCCAAGGCCGAGAAGGAACTCCCGGATGCGCGCCTTCGCGACGACATCGAGGCCGATCGTCGGTTCATCGAGGTAGAGGATCTCCGGGTCATGGAGCAGCGCCGCGACCAGTTCGCCGCGCATACGCTGACCGAGCGAGAGCTGCCGGACCGGGGTCTCGAGGAAGGCCTCCACGTCGAGCATGCCGACGTAGCGGTCGAGGTTGGCCCGGTGCCGCTCTGCGGAAACCCGGTAGATGTGCCGGAGCAACTCGAAGGACTCGCGGAGGGGGAGGTCCCACCAGAGCTGGGTGCGCTGTCCGAACACGACCCCGATCCGCCGCGCGAGCAGAGTCCGGCGCCGCCACGGATCGAGGCCGGCCACGCGGACGCGCCCGGAGGTTGGCACGAGGAGGCCGGTCAGCACTTTGATCGTTGTGGACTTTCCCGCGCCATTGGGGCCGATGTAGCCGACGATTTCGCCCGGGCCGACGGCGAACGACACGCCGTCCACGGCGCGGACATCGACGAACTCGCGCCGGAGGCGCCCCAGGAGCCCGCGTTCTCCGCCGCGCCTGACCCGGAAGGTCCTGGTGAGCCCTTCGACGTCGATGATGTCCAATGCCTGCCCCCTTTCTCCCCGTCAGCTTCCCGTGCTTCGGTAGTGGCGGACCCCGAGGCCCCAGAGGGCACGGGCAACGAGAACCATGGCGGCTGCCACAAACGGCGACAGGAACCGGAGTGCCGTTGGCGCTCCGAGCGGATCTGGCCGGTCGAGAATGTACAACGCCGGGAAGTAGTTGACGAAGCCGAGCGGCACGACGAAAGCAAGGAGGCGGCGGAGCCAGCCGGCGTAGATGTTGAGCGGGTACGAGGTGAGTTGGTTGCCGCCGTACGTGAACGTATTGAGGACCTCGAGGCCGCTGCCCGTCGTCCAGAACGACGTCGCCGCCCCCACCACCCAGACGGATGCGAAGATAGCCGAGCCGCTGAGAAGCATGACCGCCAGCATCCCGACTCGTGCCGCGTCCCAAGGGATGTCCACGACGCTGACCGCATACGCGAGTACCACGATCCCCTGGGCGATCGAGCCCACGTGGCGGAGGGCGAAGTCCGCCGTAATGACCTGAAACAGCGAACCCAACGGTCGCGTCAGGAGAGTATCCAGCGTTCCCGTCCGGATCATCTCGGGAAGCTGATCGAGATGTCCGAGGACCATGTCGGTCGTCTTGAAGGCCACGTAGGAAGTGCCGTAGAGGAACGCCACCTCACCCAGCGACCAGCCGGCCAAGAGGGGGAGGTGCTGGAAGATCACCCAGATGACGAGAAAGTCGCCGACTGTGAGGACAAACGAGCCGACGATGTACAGCACGAACGACGTGCGGTACTGGAGCTGGCTGCGGACCCTTCCCCAGGAAAGGCGCATGTAGAGGACGGCAAGGCTATCCACCCTGCACCACCACACGCCGCATGGCCGCCGCGAGCACGAAACGCCCGAGCGAAAGGAGCAGAACAGCCCAGAACGCCTGCAGTGCGAGCGCGCCGAGGAGATCGAAGCTCGTGTCCTTGGTCAGGAAGATGTCCACGGGGATCTGGAGGAAGGCACGGAACGGGAGCGCCTCGGCGACCGCACGAAGAGCCCCCGGGAAGAAGGCGATCGGCACCGCGAACCCGGAAAGGAACGTCCAGACTCCGGACGCCAGGGCCCCGACGCCCCGGTAGTCGAAGAGCCAGAAGGCAACAAGGTTGAGGATGAAGCGCAGCGCGAAGCTGACGGCGACGGCCAGCACCACGCTCACAGCGAAGGCCAGCCAGACGATCGGCGAATGGGGGAGGCGCAGGTCGAACACGAGCGCACCCAGGATGAACGGCGGGACGCCTCGGAAGAGGGCGTGGTAGAGCGCGCGTCCGAGGTCCTGGGCGAGCCAGTACGCCTGGAGGTCGAACGGACGCGAGAGCTGCGTCACGATGTCGCCGCTGCGAATGGCGATGGCGACCTCCCACCAGCCCCAAAGCGAGATTGTGGCGAGCATCGCTTGGCCAAGGAACACGTAGGTCAGTGCGTCCGAAAGGTCGTACCCGCCCACGATCGGCCGCGAGGCGAAGAGGGCGACGAGAACGTAGGCGCGCAGGAACCCAAAGGCGGAGTTTGTAAAGACTCCCGCAAAGGTCGCAGCGCGGTAGGTGGCGAACCGGCGATATCCTCGATGGGCCACTTCCCAGTAGAGACGCATCGACGGCACCTTTCGGGGCGGCTCGCCAGGGCTGGCCTCGCGTGCATGCGCCAGCAGGGTACAACGTCCCGGGACATGGCAAGGTTACCTTGCGAAGAGCCTGAGTTGTTGGACCGTCGGGGTTGCGATCCGCATCCGGAAGGGCCGGCGGAGCGGGAGGAGTCCGGGATTCAGCGCACGAGGGACGCCACTGCGCAGGTCAGGGCGCCCGGCGTTCCGGGCTCGTCCCGGGCCCGGCAGCCCGGCGAGGTCTGTGCCACACCACTGGTTCCGTCATCCGTGGGCGGTCTCAGTTGCTTGCTGGGCCTCCTGCCGGAGCAGCCCGCGGCACCTTCCGGCGGGCAACGTGGATTGCCTCGCCGTCAACGGCGAGCGCGGCTTCTTTCAGCGCCTCGGCAAGCGTGGGGTGGGCATGGACGGCGAAGCCCACTTCCCTGGTCGTGGCCTCAAGGAGGGCAACGATCGTGGCTTCGCCGAGGAGGTCGTTGACGTCGTGCCCGATCATGTGGATACCCAGCACCTGGCCGGTTGGCTCATCGGCCACGACCTTGACAAACCCTTCGGTCTCGCCGATGGCGATCGCCTTGCCGGCGGCGCTGAACGGGAAGCGGCCGGTCTTGATGGAGTAGCCGGCATCTCTCGCTTGCTGTTCGGTGTAGCCGATCGACCCGATCTGAGGCTGGCAGAATGTTGCTCGCGGCATCTGCGCGTAGTCGAGCGCGGGCACTGTCCTTCCTGCGATGTGTTCCGCGGCGATGACACCTTGCTGCGAGGCTACGTGGGCCAGCATCAGTTTCCCGGTCACGTCACCGATGGCGTAGATGCCGGGCACGTTGGTTTGCATCCTGTCATCGACAACCACGAAGCCGCGCTGCGTCGCAACGCCGACGCCTTCGAGGTTGAGGCCCTGTGTGTGGGGGACAAACCCAACAGCCACCAGGACGGCATCGGCGTCAAGATCCTGGCTTCCACCCGGACCGGTGAGAGTCACCTTCGCCGATTCTCCCTTCACGGCGACGGACTCGACCCGGGTCTTGACCAGGCAGGCAATGCCCCGAGCCTCGTACGATCGCTTGAGAACCCGGCCGATGTCCGGGTCTTCCAGGGGCATGAGGGTATCGAGCATCTCCACGATGGTCACCTGCGACCCGTAACTCGCCCAGGTGTGGGCGAACTCGACGCCAACCGGGCCGCCCCCGATGATGACGGCCCGCGCCGGCACTTCACGGCGTTCCAGTGCTTCCCTGCTCGTGAGGACGACCTTCCCGTCCACCGCGATTCCCGGAAGCATTCGCGTGGACGCGCCGGTGGCGATGACAACGCCACGGACCGTGTGGGTGGTTTCGCCTACGGCGATGCTGCTCGAGCTCCTGAGCGCGGCCTCGCCGGAGATGACCTCCACGCCGTTGTCCTTCAGGAGGCCCTCGACGCCGCTCACAAGCTGTTCTACGACCTTTCGGCTGCGATCAACTGCCGCCCCGAAATCGAAAGCCGCTCCCGCAACGCCTATGCCCCATCTGTCAGCCCGGCGCACGAGGTTGACGACGTCGGCGTTGCGGAGAATCGCCTTGCTAGGAATGCATCCCCAGTTCAGGCATAGCCCGCCGATACGATCGCGTTCGAAGACGCCCACCTTGAGACCGAGTTGCGAGGCGCGTATGGCGGCAACATACCCGCCCGGACCGGCGCCGATGATGCCGACATCGTATTCTGCCAAGGCCGCCTCCTGGGGGTGGAGTGTCTCTGGGCACAGCACCAATCGATGGCGCACGGCCACGAGAGGCCGTCCGCAACGGTCGCACCGATCGAGCATGCCCCGGACTGCGTCCTAGATTAGGCGAAATCCGGCCCGATGTGGCGGCGCGACACAGGCTTCGTACTAAGTGAAAGGCGAGGTTGCGGGCCGGCGCAGGACGTAGAGGACGTGGGTCCGGAGCGGTGGGATCGAAGCGAGCGCCTCATACAGCCACGGAGCACGTCGCCCAACGATGCGAGCCAGCGGGGGCGCCAGGGTGGTCGTATGCACGCGGAGCGGGCACTTGGGAAACCAGCGCCTGATGTCGTCCTCATCGATGGCATGGGCTCCCAGGTTGTGCGAGTTCTTACGGCGGCTGTCATAGACGATGATCAGTCCGCCCGGCTTGGTGATGCGGAAGAGCTCGCGTGCAATGCCGTGCGCAACGTCCTCACCGGGTACGGCCCCGAAGAGCCCAAACGCCAATGAGAGATGGAAGGCATGAGCCGGTTCGGGGACCTCACCGGCGCTGCCGGTGAGAACGCGGATCTCGGGAGAGCGAGCGGCGCAGCGGGCAACGGCGCGTGCATCAAGGTCGATTCCGGCTACGTGCGCCGGGCGAGCACCCCATTGCACCATTAGCCGCAGGTTGTACCCCTCGGAGGCCCCGGCATCGAAGATCCGGAGACCATCCAAGGTGGTGATGCCGTGCCCTCTGAGGACTTTCGCCAGGAGGCGTTCGCGCTCCTGCGCCACCAGGAGTGTGCCCATGTCCAGGAGCGTGTGCCGGTCCATTGCCACCGCGTCTGCGCGTGCTTGCCCACAACTCTACCGGGATCCGAGCCCGTTTGCGAAGACGACTCATGGCGCCTTCCGCTGTCGCGCAAGGCCGATCGAACCAATGGCTGGCGACGCGCTATCATCCTCGACGGGGAGAAGCCGCATGTCGATCGAGTCGGACTATGTCGAAGCGCACCCCGGGTCCGCGGGCCTGTATCGGCGGGCTCGAATGGTCGTGCCGAGCGGCGTGACGCACGATAGTCGATTCCTGCGGCCGTTCCCCATCTACGTGTCGCGGGCCTCCGGGTCGCGGAAGCGGGATGTCGATGGACACGAGTACGTGGACTACGTGATGGGCCATGGCGCGCTCTTGCTCGG
>CAZCDK010000175.1:0-6338 GCA_964497285.1 uncultured Anaerolineaceae bacterium
CTTCCGCCGCCGGCCCGAAGGCGTCGAGGCGCCCTCGGCGCAAGACTCCATCGGCCGCATGTTCGTCGGCGGGTTCTACGATCGCCTGAAGGAGATCTCGAACCGTGCCCCGGGAGCCGCCAAGGACGACGGCGAACTCCGGCGCAAGCTGGGCATCCACGATGAACCCGACGAGCGTTAGTCAACCCGCGCGCATCCGCGCCACGATCACCGTCCCGCCCGACAAGTCAATCTCCCATCGGGCGCTGCTCCTCAACGCCATCGCGGACGGGCGCGCCACGATCGAGCGCATTCTTGATTCGGCCGACGTGCGGTCCACGGCCGCCTGCCTTGCTGCCCTTGGCGTCGAGATCGACTGGCCCACGGGCAGTTCCAGCGTCACGGTCTCCGGCAGAGGCCTGCACGGCTTCTTCGAAAGCGAAGACGTGCTCGACTGCGGCAATAGCGGCACCACCATGCGCCTCATCACCGGCCTGCTCGCCGCCCATCCCATCCTCAGCGTCCTCACCGGCGACGCCTCCCTGCGCAAGCGCCCTATGGCTCGCGTGATCTCTCCCCTGCGGCGCATGGGCGCCCACATCCACGCTCGCACCGGCGACACCCTTGCTCCCATCACCATCAAGGGCGGCAGCCTTGCTGGCATCGCCTACGACAGCCCCGTCGCCAGCGCCCAGGTAAAGTCGGCCCTCCTGCTGGCCGGCCTCTGGGCCGAGGGCGAGACTCGACTCCGCGAACCGTCCCCGTCGCGTGACCATACCGAACGCATGCTCGCCGCAATGGGTGCGCCATTGATCGTCGACGGTACGACGGTCGCCGTCCGGCCGGCCGGCCGGTTGGGCCCTCTCTCCCTGCGCGTGCCCGGCGACATCTCGAGCGCTGCCCCCTGGCTGGTCCTCGCCGCCTGTCATCCCGACGCCGAGATCCTCGTCAAGGGAGTCAACACCAACCCGACCCGAACCGGGCTTCTCGACATCATGCGGGCCATGGGCGCCAGCGTGGAAGTGCTGGAGGAGCGCACCAGTGGCGGTGAGCCCGTGGCCGACATCTTCGTGCGAAGCTCGCGACTGGCCGCGACATCTGTCTCTGACGGCCTTGTCCCACGGGCGATCGATGAGCTCCCGCTCGTGGCTCTCCTCGCCTGCTTCGCCGAGGGCGAAACCACCGTTTGCGACGCAGCCGAGTTGCGTTCCAAGGAATCGGACCGTGTGGAAGCGGTGGTCCACGTGCTCGGGCGCATGGGTGTCCGCGTCAGCCCGCGTCCCGATGGGTTCGTCATCCGAGGCCCGGCGCCCGCCTTGCGCGGCGCTCGTGTCGATGCTGCCAGCGACCACCGCATCGGGATCCTGGCCGCCATCGCCGGTACCCTCGCCATCGGCGAAACACGCATCACGAACAGCGCCGTGGAGGTCTCGTATCCGGCCTTCTTCCACGATCTGGCGCAGGCTTGCGCCGCCGCCCCCGCGACGCCGTGACCGCAAAGCCGCTGGTCATCGTCTTGCATGGGCCTTCGGGCGTCGGCAAGGACAGCGTCGTCGACGCACTGCGCAAGCGGACCGGCATTCATCGCGCCACCAGCACTACCGACCGCGCGCCGCGCCCCGGCGAGCGGAATGGCATCGACTACCACTTCGTGTCCAGGCAGGAATTCGAAGAGAAGATCGCCCGCGGCGACTTCCTCGAGTACGCCCGCGTCTACGGGGACTGGAAGGGGCTCGAAAGGAACGAAGTCCTGGTCCCCCTTGCCGCCGGGCAGGATGTCGTCATCCGCACTGATGTTCAGGGTGCCCGCCGGTGGCGCGAGATCCTCAATGGCGCCGTGTTCGTCTTCCTCATGGCCGAGGACCGCGAAACCCTTCGCGCGCGGCTCATCTCCCGCGGCAGCGAGGACAGCGAATCCGTTGCCCGCCGCCTGGCCGACCTCGAAGAAGAACTCGCCGACGTCGACAACAACGACTACGTCGTCATGAACCACCACGGCCGGATCACCGATGCCGTCGACGAAGTCCAGCGAATCATCGCGCGGGAGCGCGCGGAAGCGAAGCGGCCAAGCCCGCGGCTGCGCGATTGACGGTCGACGGAGCGACGGGCTCTATGTCGCTGCTCCCCTGGTCGCGCCCGCTATCTCCGCCATCAACTCGAGCGCCTCGGGCTGGCGCGCCTGGACAAGCATGGTCGTCACCCCTGCATCTTCCCAGGCCCCAAATCGCTCCTTGATTCGTGCGATCGGACCGACCAGCGACATCTCGTCGCAAAGCTCGTAGGGCACGGCGGCCTCGGCTTCTTCCTTGCGCCCCGCGAGATACAGCTCCTGGATTCTTGCTGCCGCATCGCCATAGCCGTACTTCACGGCCATTTCGTTGTGGAAGTTTTTCTCCCTTGCGCCCATACCGCCAACATAGAGAGCCAGCATCGGCCGCATCGTATCAAGGCCCGCCTTCACGTCGTCGGTGATGACCACCGCGCAGCCCGCGGCGATATCGAAATCCTTCCACGACTTGCCGCCGCCTGCGCGCTCGAACCCCTCCTCCAGTGCGGGCCGGAAAAGGTCCATGCGTTGCGGCGAAAACCAGATTGGCAACCAGCCATCCGCGAGCTCGGCCGTGTTGCGGATATTCACCGGCCCCATGGTCGCGAGATACACCGGCAGCTGACGGCCGTGCAGAATCGACTTCAACGGCTTGCCCAACCCGGTCGCCCCGGGACCGGTGTACGGCATCTGGTACTCCCGCCCGTGGTACTCAACCGGCTCCTCGCGCCCCCATATCCTGCGCAAGATCTCCACGTACTCGCGCGTCCGCGCCGCGGGCCTGCCGTAAGGCGCGCCGTGCCAGCCTTCCACCACCTGCGGTCCCGAGAGACCAAGCCCCACAAGGGCCCGCCCCCCAGAAAGGGCATCCAGGGTGGACATCGTCATCGCGCACATCGCCGGCGTTCGTCCGGGAATCTGCATGATCGCCGTGCCAAGCTTGATGCGCGTCGTCTTCGCTGCGAGATACGCGAGTGGCGTTACGGCGTCCGAACCGTACGCCTCGGCTGTCCAAACCGACTCGTAGCCCAACCGCTCCACCTGGAGCACCAGGTCAAGAGGCAGTGACATCCTCGCGCCCGAATAGCCGATGTTGATGCCAAGCTTCACCGCGATCTCCTCGTCTCAGTCCGGCTTCCTCTCGCAGGGCGGCCTGGTGATCAGCATTCTATCCGTTGTCCCGCACCGCAGCGGGGCCCTATTTCACCTCGACGTAGAAGCCGTACATGATGTCGCCCTTCCCGTCCCACTTCGCGAACACGCCGAGGAGATACGTCCCGGGATCGCGGGGGGCATCGACCTGGAGGCCGGATGGCGACACGAACGAACGGGGCTGATCGCTCTCCCAGGCGCGCACGCCCGAGCGCGCTGGCGGGACTGACCCGATCGCCCTCGCCCAGCCGGACGAGATGTCGTTGGGAGCGCTCGCCGTGAAGCCAATCGTCAGCGTCTCCCCGCGGGAAACCACCAGCGGCTCGGCGTTCGTCACCGGCGCGGCGAACTCCTTGCAAACGCGGTAGCTCGGCGTGCTCCAGCAGTGCGTTCCAGCACCCCCTTCGACCTTCGGACCGCCCGTCGCCCGCAACGTGGCGGCCGGCAGATCAAGGGTCGGCCGTTCTGGGACCGGCGTGTTGGTCTGGCTCGCTGCTGGTGCGGACCGCCCGCTTGAACAAGCGGCTCCCACCAGCCAAACCGCCGCCAGGGCAAGCGCTGCCGCGCCGAAGAGACACCCGCCATTTCCGGGTGAACGTCCCGCCCCCAAACCCGGCGTCGCCTACTGCTTGAGTTCGCGTGTGCGCGTGGCGAGGTCGATAAACGCGTCAGCCGCGTTGCGCAGGTTCCCTGCGACACTGGTTCCGACTCCAACGACCTCGACCCGCACTCCGCGGGACTGGACGACCTCGACGAGTCTCTGGAAATCGCCGTCCCCGGAGACCAGGCAAACGATGTCGAGCCGGTCGAGCATCGTGATTATGTCGAGGGCCAGTTCGATGTCAACGTTCGCTTTGATCGTGCCGTCCTGGAAGCGCTTCAGGGGCTTGGTTACGACTTTGTAGCCCTTGTCAAGGAATGGCTCGACGAAACGTTGCGTCTCCATGCTCACCGTCGGGTCGTCGTGGATTGGTGAGTAAGCCATCGCGCGCACCAGTTGCCGCCCTTCAGTCAGCACCTTCAGGATCTTGCCCCAGTCCAGGCGCGTGCGCAGTCGGTCGATCGCGAGCTCCACGTTCGCCGCGTCGACGAACACGCCGACCCGCAATGGTGGCGCCGCCACGCTGGCCCCGTTCCCGATGCGCTTCGAAACCTCCTCCTGCAACTGGATGAGGTGCTCCAACTGCCTGTTCTGGATGTCTATTGCCCGAAGAACCGAGGCCGCGCCCGCATCCGAAAGGGGCGCTGCGATGGAGTGACCATCAGCCACTGCGGGTGCCGGCTTCCGGCGGCTGGGACGAGCAGCCGGCGTTTCCGCGTCGGCCGCTCCCGCGGCCACGTCAGGAGAGGGACTCGCGGCCGGTTTTCGCCGGCGGCCGCCAGCCGGCGCCGAAGTGACCGCGGCAGGCGGTGCCTCGACTTCGGGTTCTGCCGCCTCCTCCGACTTGGGGCGCCTGCGGCGTGGTGCCCGCTTCTCGGCGGCCTCGCTCGGCGCCGCAGCTTCCGGTTCCGGTTTCTGCGTCGCTTCCTCAACTTGCTCGACGCTGCCGCCAGTGCGGGACTTCCCGCGGCCGCGACCTCCCCGCGAGCCCCGGCGCGTCCTCTTCTTGGTTTCGTCGAGGCCCTCGCTGCCGGCCGCGCCTTCTGGCGCCTCAGCCGCTACCACCGCCGGCTGGATCGGCGGGTACTCCGGAAGCGGCGGCGGGATCTTCTTTTCGCGTGGGGATATGTTCAGGGACATCAGGCCATCGCTCCCATTCTCTGCAGCACGCTTAGTCGCGCGGCAACCTTGCCAGCGATTTGTTCGAAGGCCCGCGCCGGAGCCGACTCGGGATCCCCAACGACCACCGGAATCCCCGAGTCCCCGGCTTCGCGCACACCGGGTTCAATCGGGATCTCGCCCAAGAAGTCGATCCCGAGTTCTTCCGCGGCATCGCGGGCTCCACCGTGGCCGAAGATGTCGTAGCGATTCCCCGTATCGGGGGCGATGAAGTAGCTCATGTTCTCCACGATGCCGAACACCGGCACGTCCAGCTTCTCGAACATCGTGATCGCCTTCATCGCATCCTCGATCGACACCTCCTGGGGTGTCGAGACGATCACGACGCCTGCGATCGGAGCCTCCTGCGCCATGCTCATCGAAGCGTCGCTCGTGCCCGGTGGGAGGTCGATCAGCAGATAGTCAAGCTGGTGCCATTCGATGTCGTACAGGAGCTGCCGGACTGCACTGCCAATCATCGGCCCGCGCCACACGACTGGTGTCCCTTTGGACAGCAGGAACCCAAGCGAAACCACCTGCACCCCGAAGCACTCGATCGGCCGCAGGCCACCCGCACTCTGAGCTTGCAGCCCCTGCGCCAGGCCGAACATCGTCGGCAGGTTGGGACCCGTCACGTCCGCGTCGATCAGGCCCACCCGCGCGCCCGTCCGGGCCAGAGCCACGGCGAGATTGGCGGCGACCGTCGACTTCCCGACCCCGCCTTTGTTGCTGGCTACAGCAATTATGTTGCGGACTCCTGGGATCGGCTTCTTCCCTTCCCGCGGGATCGAGGACCGCACGTCGGCGCCCCAGGCGATCTCGATGGCTTGTATCGCGGGGATCGCGTCGAGCGCAGCCTCAATATCCTGCTCGATCGTCGCCTTCAGAGGGCACGCCGGCGTTGTGAGTTCGATCGTCAGTGCAACCCTGCCGCCATCGATGGTGAGCTCCTTCACCATGTTCAGCGAGACAATGTCGCGATGGAGTTCTGGGTCTTTCACGGTTGCGAGCGCCGTCATCACGGTCTCGCGACTAACAGAAGTGGTGGACGTCATCGGTGGTTTGTCTTCTCATACCTTTCGGAACATGGACGGTGCGTGGCTGACGTGCGCCCGGCGCCCTCGCGGTGCGGGGCTGCCAAAGACGGAATGGCGCGGAAACCGGTGGCTCGGTGCAAGACAGCGGACCGGGGCGTTCGCGCGACCGGTGCGGGAAGTGACAGGATCAGACTCCCTTGCGGCCAGTGGTCGATTGCCGCACGACCACGCCCGTCGCATCGATCGTAGCCGGTCCGGCGCCCCAGAGGCAATCGATCTGCGATTTACGCGCCCTTTTTCTGCCTGATTCTAGTGTAGTGTTGCGTAAGTAACGTTAGCAGTAGACTCTCGTCATGGAAAGAGT
>CAZCDK010000176.1:0-5116 GCA_964497285.1 uncultured Anaerolineaceae bacterium
GCCACCTGCCTCAGGGAAAGTGACGCACGTGGTTGTGCTCTCGATTCCGTCGACTACGCGGATGTGGCGGCTGATGACGGCCGGGACGTCGGTCAGGGTGGGCACATCGACCACCGCGACGATGTCGTACGGCCCCATCACCTGGTAGACCTCGCTGATACCATCCACAGCGCGCAGATGATTGAACACGTTCAGCGTCTTGGCAGGGTCAACGACGATCAGGACGAAGGCCTTGATTGACATCGGGATCTCCTATTCCTCGCGTAGCCTCAGGACGGCCATGAAGGCCTCCTGCGGGATTTCCACGTTGCCGACCCGCTTCATGCGCTTCTTGCCCTCGGCCTGTTTTTCAAGCAGCTTCCGCTTCCGCGTGATGTCGCCGCCATAGCACTTCGCCAGCACGTTCTTGCGCATTGCCCGGATCGTCTCGCGGGCAATGATACGGCCCCCGACGGCAGCTTGCAGCGGGACTTCGAACATCTGGCGGGGGATCAGCTCTCGCAGCTTCGCAACCAACTGCCTGCCTTCGCGGTGCGCGTTGGCACTGTGGGTGATGAGCGACAGGGCATCGACGGCCGTGCCGTTGACGAGGATGTCGACCTTCACCAGGCTCGCCGCGCGGTACTCGCTCACGTGGTAGTCGAGGCTGGCGTAGCCGCTTGTCGAGCCTTTCAGCTGGTCGTAGAAATCGACCAGGATCTCGGCCATGGGAATGTCGTATTCGAGCATCACGCGCGCTTCGCCCGGGGCAAGCTCGCTTTCGGCTTCGAGAAACTCCATCCGCAGGAACTGGCCTCGCCGATTGGTCACAAGGTCCATCACCTGGCCGATGAATCTGCTGGGCGCGATGACATCGATCCGGGCCCAGGGCTCGCGGATCTCGGCGATTTTCGAGGGGTCGGGAAGAGCCGCCGGGTTGTCCACGACGACGTTCTCGCCCGCAACAGTCGTCACCTCGTACTCGACGCTGGGTGCCGTAGTCAGGAGGCTCAAGTCGTACTCGCGTTCGAGCCGTTCGGTCACAATCTCGAGGTGCAGAAGACCAAGGAACCCGCAGCGGAATCCGAACCCGAGGGCGGCGGAGGACTCTGGCTCGTAGACAAGCGAAGCGTCGTTCAGGCTCAGCCTGGACAGCGCTTCGCGCAATTCCTGGTACTGGTCAGAATCGGTCGGATAGAGACCGGCGAACACCATCGGCTTCGCCTGCCGGTAGCCCGGGAGCGGCTCGGTGGCCGGGGTTGCCACGAGCGTGATCGTGTCGCCCACGCGGCAATCAGCCACGTCCTTCAGGCCCGTGGCGACGTAGCCGACCTCGCCGCATCCGAGCGCCGCGAGAGGGCGCATCTGGGGGCCGAAGATGCCGTATTCCAAGGGCTCAAAGGTCGAGCCGGTCTGCATGAGATGGAGGGCCTTGCGGCCCTCCATCTGGCCCTCGAAGACGCGCACGTAGGCCAGCACACCCTTGTAGGCGTCATACTTGGAATCGAAGATGAGCGCCTTCAGGGGCGCGTGGGGGTCACCAGCGGGACGCGGGATGCGCTGGTAGATGGCCTCGAGGATCTCGTCGATGCCCGCGCCTTCCTTCGCGCTGGCGAAGATCACCTCGTCGAGATCGAAACCAACCACGCGCACAAGCTCGTGCGCGACCCGTTCGGGCTCCGCGTGGGGCAGGTCGATCTTGTTGATCACCGGGATGAGCCGCAGGTCCTGGTTCATCGCCAGATACACGTTCGCGAGCGTCTGGGCCTCGATCCCCTGCGAGGCGTCGACCACGAGCAACGCCCCTTCACAGGCAGCCAGGCTGCGCGACACTTCGTACGCGAAGTCGACATGTCCGGGAGTGTCGATGAGGTTGAACTCGTAGCCCTCGCCGTTCGCGGCGGTGTAGTTCATCCGGGCTGCGGCGGCCTTGATCGTGATGCCCTTCTCGCGCTCCAGGTCCATGGAGTCGAGCAACTGCTCGGACATGTCGCGGCGGCTGACCGTGCCCGTGCGCTCCAGCAAGCGATCGGCAAGAGTCGACTTGCCGTGGTCGATGTGCGCGATGATGCAGAAGTTCCGGATGTGGGATTGGTCCACGGCTTCCAGTGTAGGGCCGCGGCAGCTTAGGGCAGCGGCGAGGTTCGGGCGGATTGGCGGTCCTGCGACCAGTCAGCGCCGGCAAAGAACCGGCCCTGTCACCGAAACTGCTGGGGCTGCGCATCACCCACGACGCCGCAGCGGCCATATGTGAGACGGAACGGAGGCCACCAATGCACTCCTACACAAGACGGCAGATCCTGGCCGGGCTGGCAGTCGGCCTTGCCACCACCGCCTGCGGCGAGAAGACGTTCGGCGCCGCGACCACGAGCCGGGGGGCCAGCGGGGCAACCGCCTCGGCCGTGACCCAGGTTCCCTGCGTCGAACCGGCGGGCTACATGACCTTCGCCATCAACGTGCACGACTGGCGCCACATCGACGAGAGCGCGGACACTCTCGTTCGGGCAACCGGAATCTTCGAGAAGCATGGTGTTCGCGGCGACTTCTACCTGACGGGCGAAATGGCGCGGTTGTACGGACAGAAACGGCCAGACCTGGTCGAGCGGTTGAAGAACTCGGGAATGACCATCAGCTACCACGTCCGGCCGCCGCAGCCCACGTACTCGGGGTTCGACGAGGCCCTCAAGAAGCTCGGTGACGAGCCACTCCTCCAGGCCGTGAAGGACTCCGAGACCTACCGGCTGGACATGACAACCGGCGGGCTCATCACGAGCGAGCCGGGCGGGTACTCGCTCGTGGCGGACCTGTTCGGCAGGCCGCCGGTGGTCGCTTCCGCGCAGTCGAGCGACCCGCGCATCCGCGAGGCGGTGCTCTCTGTCTACAGGAGCATGGGTGCGAAGATGGCAGTGTTCTACCACGAAGAGGGCACGAAGCTCGACCGGCCTTTCGAGTGGCGAAACGGCCTCCTGGCGCGGCCCAGCGACTTCAGCATCACGCGCTGGCAGGAAGACTCGACGCCGAGGAAAGGAGCGGATGCCGGCAAGGACCCGTTCTGGTGGAACTTCATGGAGACGTCGCGCGCCGCCGCGTACAACCCTGCGGCGCACCTTGACCAGCGAATGAGCGGGTGGACCTCAGCGAGACCGGCGTTCGTCACGTCGCTCATTCACGAGAACAACTTCCCCCGCAGCGGCGCCGAGTCGTGGACGTCCGTCTACTTCGCCGACGACGGGAAGACCCGGCCCAAGTCGCCACCCTTCGACGTCTATGCGCGGGACACGTCGAAGCTGCGATCGCAGGCCCAGCAGGACGCGATCTGGGCCGCCTACGAGGAGATGGTGGCGTACGCCTCGACGAACCTGAAAGTCGTGACCTCGGAAGACATCGTCGCCCTCGCGGACGCTTCCGGCGGCGACATCGCGGTCGCGCCGTACTGCACGACGCTGGCCACGTCTCGGTGAGATCCACCGGCACCGACTCGACGCAGAGGGAGTGACCATGGCCACTCCCTCTGCCTATGTGTCAGAGAAACCGATGGTAAAGACACTGGGCATCCACCGCGACGGCGGCACCTCAGGCGATGGCATGTCAATAGCAAAGGCAGGCTTGGGGGCGCCGCAAGGGCTCCCGAAAGCCACGGAGGAAAAGCGATGCGTTCGAAGACTCTGCTGATGACGATAGTGGCCATCGTGGCTGTGTGGGCGGCGGCGTGTTCGCCGAATCCGGTCCGTGTGCCGGCGGTAGCCGGCGCGGACAGCGCCGACTCAACCGGCACGCAGGAGGCCGGACCGCTGCTCTTCGGCATCGGCATGCACATCGAGCCGATGGGGGCGACGGCACAGTTCGCCGGAAAGCCATCGGGCGCAGGCAAGCCGGACTACAACAAGACCGAGGACTTCAGCCGCGGCGTCGAGAGCATCAAGGCCGTGGCGGCCATCGTGGAGAAGCACGCTGGAAAGATGACTGTCCAGGCCCAATCACCCTTCACGTCCACGGCGGCTAAGACCGGGAACAGCATCCTCAGCGACCTCCAGGACGAGGGCAACGAGATCGGTTTGCACTTCCACGAGGACGCGCACACGGGGCAGAACGGGAACGACCTCCCGGCCGACCGGTGGTGTTCCGTCATGAAGGAGGAGATCTCCTTCATCCACCAGGCAGGAGTCGAAGGCGATGTCTCCTACTGGAGCGGTGGAAACCTCTACCCGCATCTGCTGGATGCTGCCAGTTGTGCCGGGCTTTCCGTGAACAGCGACTGGAAGAACCCGAACACCCAGCAGACCGATCTTGCTCTCGTTGGCACGGTGCCCTGGCGGCCCGCGGGTAGCACCATTGGCACCGACACGGCCGACTTCGCCCGGCACGATCCGGAAGGCAAGATCGTCTTCCTGCCTGAGGGTGACTATGACAGGGGTGACTTCGCGTCATCGCGGCGATCCGACGTGTCAGGCGGCGACGAGGCCTACTTCGTCTACCTCAAGGACCAGCTCCAGCGGTCGATCGACGCGGCCCAGGCGGGCAAGGTGAACGTCTTCCACTTCACTGTGCACCCGGGCGAATTCCGGGGCAGCATGACCGACCAGTTTGGCGTCATCGACCGCTTCCTCACCGAGGTCGTGGACCCGCTGGTGAAGTCCGGCGCGGTGAAATGGGCCACCTTCTCCGAGATGGCCGGGGCGTTCGAGAAGTGGGAGCAGGCGAATCCCGGCGTCGACCCTCGGTCTCAGACGGGCAGCGCCGCGACGGCGGCCGCGCCGACCGCTGTCGCGGCCAAGCCGGAGGCCACAACTGGCTCGAAGCTGCCAGCCGCGGGGCGGACCGTGACCTCGGGCGGGGGGAAGGTCGAGAAGGACATCACCTACTGCACGGTCGGTACGACCGCGCTCAAGATGGACATCTACTATCCAGCGAACGTTTCCGGAACGACGCCGGCCATCCTGTACGTTCACGGCGGTGGCTGGACGAGCGGAAGCAAGTCGGCAGGAGCCGGATCCGAGTCGATCGAGGAACTGGTTTCGCGCGGCTACCTTGTGGCGGCGGTCGACTACCGCCTGGCGCCGCAGAACAAGTGGCCGGCGCAGATTGAGGATGTGAAGTGCGCCGTGCGCTATCTCCGCGCGAACGCCGCGAAGTACGG
>CAZCDK010000176.1:5126-6331 GCA_964497285.1 uncultured Anaerolineaceae bacterium
TGGCTGGCGGAAACTTACAAGATCTACACTGACCCCGCCATGGCGCCGCACCTCGCGCGTCTCGGCGCGTACCGCACGTTCGACGGATGGATGAGGGATGACGTCGAGGGCGCCGTGCGCTATCTCCGGGCGAACGCCGCGAAGTACTACAGCGATCCGAACCGGATCGGGGCCATGGGCGGGAGCGCGGGCGGGCACCTGGTTTCCATGCTCGCCGTGACCGACGGCGACGAAGGCTTCGAAGGCAAAGGCGGGTCTGCGGGCGTCTCCAGCCGCGTGCAGGCGGTGGTCGACATGTTTGGGCCATCGGACCTGACGGTGGCTTTCAGCGGCGCGGGCCAACAGATCATGGCCAACGTTTTCGGCGTCAGCAGTCGGCCGTCTGACGTGCTCACGAACGCCAGCCCCGTGACCTGGGTAAGCGCGGACGACCCCCCGTTCCTCATCCTTCAGGGCGAGAAAGACACGCTCGTGCCGCCGAGCCAGTCACAGACCCTCTACGACTCCCTCAGGAAGGCTGGCGTCGATGCCCGCCTGATGATGGTGAAGAACGCCGGCCACGGATTCGCGCCCGACGGTGGCCAGATCAGCCCCAGCCGGGCTGAAATCACGAAGATGATCGCGGACTTCTTCGACGCGAAACTGAAGTAGGAACGAAATCCGCGACGCCTGCGCCCCTGTCGCTACGCCAGGGGCGCAATGACGAGCACACGACGCAGTCCCGTGCCTTCTCATCGTTCAACCCTCCGCTCGAGCCAGATGCCGCCTTCCGGCCCCTCGCCGTGCAGGGGATGGAGGCCCATCCGGACCCAGAAGTAGACTGCGAGACCACGGTTGGCCGGGGCGAACGCGCGAACGACCTCGAAGCTCCCGGCGACCGCCGTGCGGATGAGAAGCCCGGCAGCCTCTGAACCGGCCCCGAAGCCACGCAGGGACTCGCCGACGCAGACGCTCGTGATGGTGAGCGTCAGTCCCCGGCCGTCAATAGTGGCGCGGCCGACGGGTTCGCCAGTTGTGATGCGGACGATTCGCAACTGCGTCCCTGCTTTGTTGGCAGGTTCAACACGGACGCGACGCCCCTCCAACGGAAGCCCGAGGCGCTCGCTGAGCGTTAGCGGTCGAGCCATTCGCGCGCCTTCATCGCCACAGCCCCCGTGTCCGCCTTGACCTGGGTGCACTTGGGCAGGGCCGCGACGAAGTCCCGG
>CAZCDK010000177.1:0-6204 GCA_964497285.1 uncultured Anaerolineaceae bacterium
GGCGGCTGCCGGAGGCCGGCCACCCAGATCGGCAGGTCCGTGCGGACGGGCGCGTTGAGGGGCTGGAACTGGCTAAAGTCGTGGTGATGATACTTGCCGTCGTAGCGGGTGAGTTCGCCGGTGTGGCTCTTCTGGATGACGAGACGGATGATCTCAATGACCTCGCGGAGGTGCTCGACCGGCTTGCCGTAGGGCATGCCGAAGAAGCCCTCGCTCCAGGCGCGGACACTGGAGCCCAGTCCGAGGACGAAGCGGCCGTTGCTGATGCGGTCCATATCCATGGCGGCGAGGGCTGTCTCGAAGGGGCTCCGGGCGAAGGCGAGGGCGATCCCGGAGGCGAGCTTCATCCGGCTGGTGGCGCCTGCGGCTACCGCAAGCGGAATGAACGGAGGACCGTAGACCTGCGGCGCGAACACGCCCTCAAGCCCCATCGCCTCCAGTTGCTGGGCCTGGGCGCTGATGATGGGCGCGGCCATGGGAACGACGGTTCCCCAGAACTTGGGTTTGTTGGCCATGATCTTCCTCCGCGGTCGTGGGCGAGGCACCGGGTTGCGCGTGAAGCAGGCTTGCGATGCCTGATTCGAGCGGCAGTCTACCCGGTTCGCGGGGGACGCGTATGCTTCGGGGGCACCTGTTTCAGGAGGAAGGCAGCGCATGGCACGACTGGGATACGCGACGAGAGAGGACTTTCCCGAGGAACTGAAGTATGTCTGGGACAAGAACCTGACGGGTGGCAGGATGTCCAACATCTTCCGCGTGATGGGCAACAACCCTGCACTGGTGCGCGGCTACACACGGTTGGGGAGCGCACTCTGGGCGGAGTGCGGCCTGGACGTGGAGACGCGCGAACTCGCCATCCTCCGGGTCGCCATCCTCGTTCACAGCCAGTACGAGTGGCACCAGCATGTCCGCATCGCCCGCGGGGCGACCGTGGCAGACGAGCGGATCAATGCGCTGCAGGATTGGAGGGCGAGCGAGCTCTTTTCGCTTGCGGAACGGGCGATGCTCGGCTACATCGACGCCATCGTGGCCAGCGACCACCCGTCGCAGGAGGTCCACGACAACCTTGCGGCGCATTTCCCACCGGGAACCGTAGTGGGCATCAACCTGCTGGGTGCGTACTACGTGATGACGGCGAAGTTCCTTTCCGGAATGGAAGTCGAGCCGGAAGGAGCGTTTGTGGGGTGGGAGCTGTGAGCGGCCAATTCAGGGATGCCGAAGTGGTTGGCCCCGAGCGGCCGGGGGGGCAAGGACTTGACCCGAACCAGGAAGAGTCGGGGAACCTTGCGATCCACAAACTCCTGACGACGGCTGACGGCCGTCTGTGGACTGACTTCGTGGCCACCTACCGGCGCGAGCGAGACGGCTCCGGGGCATACGAAGCGTGGGCGCTCCGGGGGATGGTGCGCTGGATTCGGCGGCTGGACCCGGCAGGCGGGTACACCTACGAGGTCGTCGAAGTGGCGGGAGTGAATCCGCTCGGGCAGCAGGACCCGCGGGCACTGTCCACGCTTGCGGCGGAGTTGGAGGCGGGGCGCTCGCCGGGGGATCCCGAGCGAGCGTTCATCGAGCCGGAAAACACGACCTATCCCTACGCCTACGAACGGCTTTCGCAGCTGTTCGACAGTCCGAACGCACCGGATCTGGCGGTCAACCCGAAGAGCTATGCCTATGGCCGGCAGCCGGGACAGCACGGAGCGCTCGACGTCGTGCAATCGCGGTCACCGCTTGTCTTCAGCGGGCCGGGCGTGCGCCGTGGGGAGAGGGTGGCGGCGCTACCGCGGCAGATAGACATCGCCCCTACGATCGCGGAGCTCATGGGCTTCCCGCTCATCGATGGCTGCGACAGCACCGGACGGAGAAGCTCGGAACGAGGGTCGGAACCGGACGTGTACCTGCGCCGTCAGGATGGGGAGGTCATCGAAGAGGTACTCGACGCGGCCAGCGGCCGACCGGAACGCGTATACATGGTCGTCCTCGATGGGCAGTCGCACACGGAACTCGTGCACCGGCTGGAGGCGGACGATGGCTCAATCCCGAACCTGCGGCGGCTCATCATGCGAGGGGCGATGCTCGAATGGGGAAGCATCACAAACTTCCCGAGCATCACCTGGCCGAGCCACAACGCTATGGGCACCGGCGCCTGGTGCGGCCACCACGACATCGTCAACCCCACCTACTACCTTCGCGACCAGAAGCTGACTGTTTCGCCGCAGGGGCAGTCGTACGACACTGCGAAGTTCCTCGGGAGCGGTGTGGAGACACTCTTCGAGGCGTTCCACCGCGTCTTCGGTTCGTGGAACGGGCAGGCGGGGGCGTTTACCGCCTCCATCACAGGTCCCTGCTCGCGCGGGGCTGACCACGCCACCCTGGAAAGGCAAATTGTCGGGGACATGGACCAGCTGAAAGCGTTGACGCTCGAGACGGACGCCGAGATCAGCCCCCGTTGGGCGAGTGAACTGCAGGAGCATGGCCACCACATGATGGGCGTTCTCGACAACCGTGCCCTTGCTCAGGCGCGGCAACTCCTCACCGACGCGAGCCACCCGGTTCCAGCGTTCGTCTACCACGAGTTCAGCCTTCCCGATGCGGCGGCCCACGACTACGGCCCGCACCACGAAGGCTCGCGCGAGGCGCTCGACGAGTCGGATCGGGAGCTTGGGCATGTGCTCCGCATCTTCGACGAGAAGGGGCTGTTCGAGTCGACGCTGTTCGTGATCACAACCGACCACGGCATGGCGCTCCAGGACATCAGCCTGCGAGGGAACGCGGCGCGCATCCCGGAGCGGGACGGGATGGCGGCGATCACAACCGAGCCGCTCGTGTACTTGCGCGACCTGGATGTCGCCGTCGAGGTCGCACATGACGGCCGCACCGGGCGGGTGGGCGTGTTCGACAACGACGCTGACCGATCAGGTGGCCAGGATCCGATCGCAGGCGCGGACGTGCTGGTGACCGACCACCGCGATGGAGTGGTGGCGCGGACGCGGACCGACTCCGGGGGCCTGGCAGGGTTCGCGGTCCCGGCCGACCTGGAACCCGCGGGCCTGCGCATGGCTGTCCACGCCCATGGGTTCAACTCACGGCACATGCTTCTTGACGGGACGAGCCTCGCGCTGGATCTGCGGGACGTGCTCTATGGACCTGCGCGAACCGAGGACCTCTGAGGCACCCGGTTCCGCGCCGGAACACGGCAGTCAGCGCGACCGTCAGGCGGATGGGTAGAACACGCTCTCCCAGAGCAGGCGCTCATCCCGGGCGGGATCGTCCACCAGGGCGCTTTCGTTGTTGATCACCATGGTGGCCCGGCCGGGCAACTGATAGGGATCCCACCGTGGCAGGTCGCCGCTGTTCGGGTCACCCGTGCGCGCGAAGGCGGCCCAGGTGGCGCTCACGCGCGCGGCCAGGGCGAATGCCTCCGGAGTAGACCGGGTGAGCGTTGCCCAACCACCGAGAGCAACGTTGTCGAACACGAAGGGGATCTCCAGGGCGTGCGGGGTTTGCATCCGGCCCCACCTGGCCGGCGATGGCCACTCGAACTTGTAGAGAAACACCGGCGCCGCGCCCCGGGCAGCCTTGCGCTCGGCGAGCTTGATGGAGTCGATCGGGTACCTGAGGGAGCCGGTGTGGATGAGGATGTAGAGATCGGACGGCGTCGCATCCGGGTGGATATCGCGGAACGCCTCGATGATCCTGCCGGCGGCGTCTCCGAACAGCCGCTTCGCTCGTCTCTGGAGCCCGTGATCGTCCAGTTCGAAGGCCTCGCGGTCGTTCGCAAGGAAGAGCGTGGCCTCGGTGCGGTTGAAGCCGATCATCAGCGGGATGCTGGTGGACGTCTCCGGTGCGACCGGGTCGAACGGATGGTGGGGCAGGACTGCGCTGTCGATGACCGGCCGGAAGCCGCCGCGCGCGTTCGACGATGGCAACTTGGCGGAGACGGCGTACTGGGCCTTGAGGAGCGTGTCCGTGGGTACGTCCTGGAGATGGCGAAGCTGCGACGAGCCCAGGCCTAGTTCAGCAAGGAGCAGGTTGGCAAGTTCGGTGGCATAGGAGCGCTCGTTCACCTGGATGCCAGGGCCGCTTTCGATGATGGCGCGATGGAAGAGACCCTTGGCTTGGGGCATGGCAAGGAGAGCAGCGACCTTCCGGCCGCCCCCGGATTCACCGAAGATGGTGACGTTGCCCGGATCGCCGCCGAAGGCGACGACGTTGTCTCGCACCCACTCGAGGGCGGCGACGACGTCGAGCATGCCCACGTTGCCAGAGGTGGCGAACTCGGCTTGACCCATGTCGCCGAGGTGCGTGAATCCGAGCGCACCGAGGCGGTGGTTGATGGTGATGACCACGACGTCCCCGCGCCGCACGAGATTCGTGCCGTCATATGCCGCGCCACCCGACCCGGTGATGAACCCCCCGCCGTGGCACCAGAACATGACGGGGCGCTTGCCACCGAGTCCGGGGGTGAAGACGTTAAGCACAAGGCAGTCCTCGCTCTCGCGGCCACCATTGCCTTCGAGAGCGGCGGCCGGCCCAAGGTCGGCGCCAGCGTTTGCCTGGGGAGCAACGTCACCGTAGGTGAGCGCTGCGCGCACACCCTGCCACGGCTCGGGCTTCACGGGCGGCAGAAACCTGTTCCTCCCGCCGGTCGGGGCGCCGTAGGGGATCCCCCGGTAGGCGAGGACACCGCCGGCGGTCTCACCGCGGACCTTGCCCATGTTCGTCTCGACAATCGCAGCCGGTTGGGTGGGTGCTGACATGCCTGCCGTCCTTGAGTGGTATCGACCAACGCGAACGCTTTCCTCGACGGAAAGCGCGGACGAGATAATAGCACGCGTCCGGATGTGCCCGGGGGCACCCGGACTGCGTGCCTACCGCGCGACGATGCCTTCGGTCACGACAACGCCGTTTGCGCGGAGGCGGTCAAGATCGGATCCCCGGCCGATGTCTGCGAGGATGCTGAGGGCGTCGGCGCCAGGCAGGGGCGTTGGCCGCCCGGGTTGCACGGGTGTGCCTGAGAGACGCGGGCTCGGACCAACGTGCGTGACCTTGCCGAGGCCATCGAGATCGCGGGTCAGGCTGAGTCCGCGGGCGATGGACCAGGGATCCGTCATCAGGTCGCCTGGAGCGCGGACGGCGTGCACGCCAGCTCCCGCGGCCCTGAGCGTCGCCGACCATTCCTCGACTGTCGCTGCCGCGAAGCGCTCTTCGAGGAAGCCCGCGCGTGCTGCCCCGGTGACGGAACTGATGCCGGTAAGGCCCGGCACCTGTTCGAGAGCCGGCAGAGCGGAGTCCCGCGCGGCGAAGAAGAACCAGCCGTCGGTTGCGCGGTGGAGGCGATCCAAGGGCCCAGTCCCCAGCGCGTCCTGGCCCCTCGGCTCGTCCCAGAGCTTGCCGTCGTACTGCTGGAGGAAGAGCGACTGAAGCGCGCAGGCCGTGTCGGCGAGCGATGTACTCACGTGCTGGCCTTCGCCGGTCAGACGCCGGTGGAGCAGAGCGAGGGCGACCCCATAGGCGCCCATGAGGCCCGTTCCGTAGTCGTTGACTGCGTATGGTTGGAGGGTCGGACGGCCGTCGCCGCCGAAGCGGGACTGCATGCCGGTTGCGGCCTGGGCGATCTGTTCGTGACCAGGACGGCCCGCATAGGGGCCTGCCTGGCCATAGGTGTTGAGCGACGCGTAGACGATATCGGGCCGGCGCGCGTGGACTTCCTTGTACCCAAACCCGAGCCTGTCGGCGACGCCCTTGCGGAAGTTCTCGACGAGCACATCGGCGTCTTCGAGAAGTCGCCAGAAGATGGCCATGCCTTCTTCGCACTTGAGGTCGAGGACGAGGCTCCGCTTCCCGCGGTTGATGTCGGTGTGGAAGGCCACCGCCTGGCGAGAGGGGCTGTCGATCTTGATGACATCCGCGCCGAACTCGGCGAGCGTGCGGCCGCACGTCGGCCCCGCGAGAACGATGCAGAGGTCGATCACCTTCACTCCTGCGAGCGCGGCGTGGATTCGGGGTTCGGTGGCAGGAGGAACGGGGAGAGGCGAGCGGGAGGAGAGGTCGCGGAGGATCTCCGCACGGTGAGCGTCCGGGAGAGGTCGGGGCGCCCGGATCGAGCCCGGGGTACCAGTCATGTGAATGCCGATGCCGGGCACGCGAACGCGTCCGAGTTTCGGGTCGTCGATGTCGACCACCATGCGGGAATCGACCACGCCG
>CAZCDK010000178.1:0-6140 GCA_964497285.1 uncultured Anaerolineaceae bacterium
CCTGCGCGAGGATGCGTCCGCGATGCATGATTACGAGCCGGTCACAGAGGTGCGCGGCCTCGTCCATGTAGTGCGTGGTCAGCAGCATGGTTACGCCGCGCGACCGCAACAGCCGCAGCTTCTGCCAGACCAGGTGCCGCGCCTGGGGGTCGAGCCCGGTCGTCGGCTCGTCGAGGACGAGCATCTGCGGGTCGTTCACCAGCGCCCGGGCGATCACGAGCCGCCGCTTCATCCCGCCCGAAAGGTCGTCCACCTGCGCGTTCGCTTTTTCCCCCAACTGGAACAGCGCCAGGCTCTCGGCGATCCGCTCTCGTGCCGCCGCTTTCGGCACGCCGTAGTAGCGCGCGTACACCTCAAGGTTCTGGCGCACGGGCAGGTCCGGGTCGAGGTTGTCTTCCTGCGGCACGATTCCGAGCAGAGACTTGATCTCGCGTCCGCTCCGGTGCACATCCATCCCGGCCACGCGCAGCGTCCCGCCGCTCACCGGTGAAGTGCATGTGATCATGCGAATGATCGTGCTCTTTCCGGCGCCGTTCGGGCCGAGGAAGCCGAAGCACTCTCCCGGTTGGATGACGAATGAAACGCCGTCGACGGCACGGAACGAACCATAGTTCTTGATGAGGCCCGCGGCCTCAACCGGCAGTGGTATCACGTTGGGGACCCCTGTTGAGCAGCCGCCGCGCGCGAAACGCGGGGCGCGGGACGAAACGGTGGGCGCCGCCTCTAGAAGGAGGGGCGCCGGCGGTTCGTTGCGAGCAGTCTCTTCATCAGTTCACCAACTCCTGGCTCGCGGTCATTCAACAGCTTTCGAAGATGGTACCGGGCCGTCAGTTCGAATTCAATCGAAGCTATCGTCGTCGGACTCAATGTCCAGGCCAACGTCGCGTTCCGTTTCCTCGCTGGTTTCCGACCAGCCGTCTTCGGGCTCCTCTTCCTTGTACTCGTCGTCGTCGCTGTAGTCGACCTCTTCCCCAACGGCACCCCGCAGCAGCCCGCGCCGCGTGTAGGGGCGCACGTCGGAGGCGGCCCGCGCTTGCGGAAAGCTGACCCTCCCGATGAGCGACGGGTGCTGGTACGTCTCCCGAATCATGACCTTGATGTCGCCCCCGGTGGTCGAAACGAGGGCCGCGGAGTACTGGTTTCCACCCGCCATCATCCTCGCCAGCCGCAGACCAATGCGGGGCTCGACCATGCCAACGTAGTCTCCCGCCATTGTGTGGACGTTCACGGCATTACCCTGGAGGCGCAACTCCACCAGGTCTCCGGCGTCGAGCTGCGCCGCCCGCGACACGTCGATCGCCTGGAGTGTCGAGGCACCGGCCTTCCCCGTCTCCTCGATGAATAGCCGCGTGTCGAGCTGGGACTGCGTCTCCGAAGCGGCGGCCGAATCTCGCATCGTCGCGAGCTTGTCCAGGTTTCGCCGCGCGATCTGGTTCGTTGGGTCGATCCCCAACGTTTTGCCATAGCAGGCCCGCGCCTCGGTCACCTGCCCGAGCTCGGTGAGTGCCTTGCCGAGGCGGTTGTAGCCGTCGGCATCGTCCGGGAAGAGCTTGACGAACTCGCGATTGAGCTGGGCCGCTTCGTCCCAGCGACTGCTGATCGCGAGCTTGACCGCCTGGTCGGCCATCTGTTTGCGAAGGCGCGACCGCTCGTCTGGTGACATCATCTCGATTGCTGGTTCGTTACTCACGGCCAACCTGTCCCGCCGCCGAGGGGACGGCAAATATACTTCGCAGGTGCGCAACTCGGCAACGCCGCGGAGTTGGTCGGGTTATGCACCCGCGAAACCCCGTCTCGTCTTACGATCGGGTCATGCCGCGCGGTTCTACAAACGAAAGAGCAACACGACGCGTGTGGGACGAGATCGCCCCCGGGATTCTCGCCTACGACCTCGTGCTGCCTGGTGCGCACAGCTTCATATGCCGCGCCCAAACGTGCAACGCGTGGTGTTGTCGCGCCCTCAGCGTTCCACTCGACGATCCCGATGTGCACCGCCTGCACGGCTCCAGCAACCTCGCTCCGGAGCAGTTCATCGAGTGCATCGATGGCGAGCCTATCGTCCTGCCACTCCTCCAGCCCTACCTCCTCGCCCGGTCCGGCGGAAGCTGCGCTCTCCTTGGTTCCGGCCTGGCCTGCGCCTGCTACGACGGCCGCCCCGATGCGTGCCGCGCCTATCCCTTCCAGGTCCTGTTCGCCGATGTCGAGACTGCGCGTCTGGTTCAGCCCGATGAGGAGAAGCTCCTTGACATCACCGTCGTGCTGGAGGAAATCGGCGGCGCGACGGGAAGCCTCGTCATAGACCGTCCCTTCATTCCCCTCCTGGTTCGCCACCGCGAGTGCCCGGGATTCACCGGCCCACGCCTCACCGTCCGCGACTGGGCCGGGCTGGTTCGAGCCACCGCGGCACTCCAGTACCCACGCCTGAAGGCTGGCGCCGCGCTCGACGGGGAATCCTTCGCTCTCGCGGCTCTCATGGGAAAGCCGGCCTCGTCTTGACGAGCCGTCAACTGGCCGCCCTGCTCGTGCTCGCATCCGTCTGGGGTGCGTCCTTTCTCTTCATCCGCGTGCTCGCCGATGCGGGCGTCGCTCCGCTCGGGATTAGCGCCGGCCGAACCGCTTTCGGCCTTGCCACGCTCACTCCCTTCGCCTGGGTCGCCCGCCATCAGTTCCCTCGGGCACGCCGCACCTGGCTGGCACTTGCCGGCCTTGGCCTCGTCAACTTCGCCCTGCCGTGGACGCTTTTCGGCTTTGGCGAAAAGCACGTTCCCAGCGGCGCGGCCAGCATCATCAACTCGGGCATGCCTCTGTGGTCCGCTGTCTTCTCAACCGTCCTTGTCCGGTCCGATCGCCTGACCCCCGCCCGTACCGGCGGTCTCCTGCTCGGCTTCGCCGGCGTCACCGCCGTCATGGGCGCCGACCTGGGCGACCTCGGCGGCAGCTCCGTCCGGGGCACATCGGCCATCGTTCTGGCAACTGTGTGCTACGGCTTCTCCGGCGTGTCCATCCGCCGCTGGCTTGGCCACGTGCCCGCCCTGCCGCTCACCATCGGTCAGATCGGCTTCGCCTGCCTGGTGCTCATGCCCGTCGCGCTTGCCACGGGAGCCTATTCCGATGCGTACATGGGCGGGGCCGAGTGGGCGAGCATCATTCTCCTTGGCGCCGCCGGGTCCGGTATCGCCGTCGCAATATACATGTGGCTCATCGGCGAAGTGGGAGCGGTTCGCGCTGCCGTTGTCACCTACATGATGCCACCCGTCGGCGTCACGCTCGGCTGGCTCCTCCTCGACGAGCGCATCGGCTGGAATCTTGTTGCGGGGCTGGTCCTCATCGTGCTGGGTGTCGCCCTCGTGCAGGGAGTCTCCTTCCTGAAGCTCGTTGCGCGGGCATCCGGGCGGACCGCTGCCCCCGCGGTCAGCGACTGATTCCTCACTCCAATGTGCTAAGCTCGCGCCGTGCGCAAGCCCCCGGCGTTCTCGCTCGTTCGCCCCGAAGTCCGCGCCATGCGTGATCGAGTGATCGAGATGCGCCGTGACCTCCACCAGCATCCCGAGGTCTCCTGGAACGAACACCGCACCAGCAAGGTGATTCTCGAAAGGCTTCGCGAACTCGGGCTCTCCGACGTTCGGGCTGTGGGCCGGACTGGCGCCACGGCGCTCCTCGAAGGCCCGGCCCAGGGCCCCTGCGTCCTCTGGCGCGCCGACATCGATGCCCTCCCCGTTCCCGAGCGGAGCACCCTGCCGTTCGCCTCCACGACCAGCGGCGTCATGCACGCCTGCGGACACGACGCCCACGTGGCGATCGCGCTCGGGATCGCCGAGACACTCTGCGGTCGCGCCGGGGATCTACCCGGGAGCGTTCGCTTCGTTTTCCAGCCCGCGGAAGAAGCGTCTGGCGGCGCCCGGGCCTGCATCGCCGACGGCGTGCTCAAGTCCCCCCGGGTCGACACCGTCCTCGGCCTGCACGTCAGCGCCGATGTACCGCTCGGGGCGATCAATGTCGCGCCCGGCCCGTTCTTCGCCGCTCCCACGGCGATCCGCATCGAAATCGCCGGCCGGGGAGGGCATGCCGCCGCCCCTCACCAGTCCATCGACAGCGTCGTCGTGGCCGCGCACGTGATCACCGCCCTCCAGACCGTGGTCAGCCGTTCGGTCGGCCCTTCCGAAACCGCCGTGCTCACCATTGGCAAGGTGACATCAGGCTTCCGCGGCAACGTCATCGCCGAATCCGCGACCCTCACTGGCACGATTCGCAGCTACAACGACCGTGTGCGCGACCTCATGGTCCAGCGCGCCGAAGAGGTCATCGCCGGGGTCTGTTCTGCCTTCGGCGCCACATACGTGTTCAGGCATCAGACGAGTTGCCCCCCCCTCGTCAACGACCCCGAGGTGACTGCCCTTGTCCAGGAGGTTGCCGGGGATTTCTTTGGCCACGAACGCATCCACGCTGCCCCCAGCATGGGCGCCGACGACATGGCCGACTTCCTCCAGGAGCGCCCGGGCTGTTATTTCTGGCTCGGCGCCCGCAACGAAGCCCGCGGCATTGCTGGCCGCCACCACGACCCCGGCTTTGTCATCGACGAAGACGCTCTCGAACTCGGCATCGAGTTCGGTGTCCGCCTCATCGAACGCTCTCAGTCCCGCCGATAGTCCCGTTTCCGTCTCCCCCGCTTCTCCTTCCTCCCATGGGGTGACCTCGTCGGAGGAGAGCCATGACGAGCGAAAGCAAGGGCGCGGTGTTGGCCGAGGCGGGCCATTCCGTTGCCGACACTGTCAACCAGGTCTTCCTGCTCGTCGGCATCGATCCCTCCGACACGCATCGATGCCATGCCCGAAGCGGAGATCCCCGACGTCAGCACCACCTTTTTGGGAGTTGCGCCGCCACGCGGACAGGCCGCCGTACGGGTGATTCCGGCCAGTTCGAACCCGGCATAGCGGCAGACGGTTCCCGCGCCGCCGGAGGCCGCGCTCAGCCGTGAAGCGGGTCCCTCGCTGCGGGATCCGCCCGGACCAGGCGGCATCCTTGCCGAACGCGTGGCTACATCTCGGGCACATGATCGCCGATGGAAAGAGTACGGGAGGAAGCTGGGATGATCGGGAAACTCGTGTATCCATTTGCCGAGGGCGATGCCTCGATGCGCGACCTGCTCGGTGGCAAGGGTGCAGGCCTTGCTGAGATGTGCCGAACGGGCGTCCCCGTGCCTCCCGGCTTCACCGTCACCACCGAAGCCTGCAACGCCTACCAGGCGAGCGGCAGCTTCCCGGACGGCCTCTGGGAACAGGTCCTCGACGCCCTCCAGGAGGTCGAACGGCAGTCGGGGAAGAGGTTCGGTGACGCCGGCAACCCTCTGCTGGTCTCCGTCCGCTCGGGTGCCCGGTTCTCGATGCCCGGAATGATGGATACCGTCCTCAATCTCGGCATGAATCACAAGACGCGGCTGGGCCTCGCCCGCCTGACTGGCAATGAGCGCTTCGCTGCCGACGTCTATCGCCGCTACGTGCAGCTCTTCGGGAAGATCGTCTGCGGCGTCCCGGGCGATCGGTTTGAGGAAGTGCTCACCGAAGCCAAGGATGGCGATCGCCGCCAGGACACCGACCTGGACGCCTGCGAACTCCTGGCCGTCGCCGAGCAGTTCAAGGTCATCATCGGCGAGGCCACGGGCATAGGCTTCCCCGAAGATCCGTTCCAGCAGTTGCATGAGGCCATCGCGGCAGTCTTCCGTTCCTGGAATGGCCGGCGCGCGCGCGACTACCGGCGCCTCAACCGCATCCCCGACAGCCTCGGGACCGCCGTCAATGTCCAGTCCATGGTTTTCGGCAACATGGGCGAAGACTGCGCGACCGGCGTTGCCTTCAGCCGCAATCCCGCCACAGGCGAGAAGATCCTCTACGGTGAGTACCTCGTCAACGCCCAGGGCGAGGATGTCGTCGCCGGAGTCCGCACGCCACGCCCGATCGAGGAGATGGCCCGCGACATGCCCGGCGTGTACGAGCAATTCGCCCGCATCTCACGCCAGTTGGAACGGCACTACCGCGACATCCAGGACATGGAGTTCACGGTCGAACGCGGAAAGCTCTCCATGCTGCAGACGCGCTCCGGCAAGCGCACGGGAGCCGCGGCTGTCCGTCTCGCCGTCGAGATCG
>CAZCDK010000179.1:0-6111 GCA_964497285.1 uncultured Anaerolineaceae bacterium
GGATGATGGTGCCGCCGGTGTGCGTCCCACCGAGCTGGCCCCCGTTGCCGTGCGCGACAGCCAGCTTCGCCCCCTCCACCTGGGAGGTCGATTGGCCGCGGAGTTGCCGCGCCGCTTCGATCAGCAGGAAGATGCCGCGCATGCCCGGGTGGTTCGAACTCAGCCCGCCACCGTCGGTGTTGATGTGGGGTTTCAGTTCCGATTGGAAGTGGAGGCGGTCCTCCGAGACGAACGCCCCTCCTTCGCCCTTCCTGCAGAACCCGAGGTCTTCCAGCATGCACATGACTGTGATCGTGAACGAGTCGTAGATCATACCGATGTCGATCTCGTCCGGCCGAACGCCGGCTTCGCCGAAGGCGGCAGGCCCGGACTGGACTGCGGCGCTCACCGTGATGTCGCCGTCGTTCTCGACGTACTTCGTCGCTTCGCCCGACCCGATGATCCAGACTGGCTTCTGTTTGCAGTCGCGCGCGACTTCCTGCGAGGCGATGACGACAGCGCCGCCGCCGTCCGAGACCATGCAGCACTCGAGCAGGTGAAGCGGGTCGGCGATGACGCGAGAACTCAGGACGTCGTCCACTGTGATCTCACGGATGTTCTCGAAGAGAAGGTCCGTCATGGCCTGAACGGCCTGGGGATTGCGCATCGCATGGGCGCGCGTGGCAACGGAAATGCGCGCAAGTTGCTCGCTTGTCGTGCCGTACTGATGCATGTGCCGGTGGGCGACCATGGCATAGTTGGCGATCAACGTCACGCCCCAGGGGTCGGTCATGTTCCCCTGGGGACTGGGAGCACCACCCCCCTCACGGCCGCCTGTGCCGATGGCGACCATGCCGCTGGCCGCCGAGGAACCGTAGCTGAGCAGCGCGACCTTGCACTTGCCCGCCGCGATCGCTCTGCGCGCATGGGCCGCCTGGAATTCGTACGAGCTTCCGCCCACCGCTGTGGTGTCAATCACGTTCGGCTTGAAGCCGAAGTATTCCGCCAGGGCAAGGCCCGACATCCCGCCACCGTCACCTGCGTCATAGAGCCCGTCGACGTCCCGCCATGACAGGCCCGCGTCCGCCAGGGCTTTCGCCGCCGATTCGGCCTTGATCCGGAGGGGCGTGACCCCCGGTGCCTTGCGCAACGGGTATTCGTGGATGCCGACGATCGCGGCATCGCGGCGTTGAGAAACCATCGCAGTGAACTCCGTGAGAAAGCAGCGACCGTCCCGCTCTCAGCCCGAAGGCGACAATAAGCAGCCCCTTCACGCGCGTCAAATGAGCGGGCCGAGTGGAATCGGAGGCCTGGGAGCTTTTCACTCCTCCAGCGCCCGATCCCTCACGGGCTCACGGGAGACGGGACGGAGTAGACCGAGCGTGAGCGCGAGAGGTCCAGCGACCAGGAGCCACATCGCCGCCTCCAGGCCCCATCGCTGTGCCACGAGGCCAAGAGCCACGGGTACCAGGCCGGCGACGGCCCCAAATCCCGAGTAGACTGCCATGGCTGTACCCGCCCGGCCCGGGATCGCCCCGTACAACTGAGCCTTGAGGATCGCGTACCAGCCGGAGTTGAGCAGGCCGACCAACCCGAGCAACACCAGCTTTCCCTCGATTGGCGGCAGCAAGAGAAACGCCGGAAACACCAACAGCATCAAGCGCGCACTCCAACGCAGGCAACGCAACCCGCTTACTCGTTCCAGGACTGGCAACAGCAACGCGTCGCCCGCGAGCCCGACGACCGACCAGATGATGACCGCAAGGCCGGCCGTCCGGACGCTGGTGCCCACGACATCGACCATGTAGAGAGCGAGGAATCCGAGAAGCACGTCGAGCATGAGGTCAGAAAAGGCAAGGAGGACGAGCCAACGCCAGATCGTGGCCCGGCGCAGCGCCACCGCCGCCCCTCTCAGCCCTTCGCCAAACGAAACACCCGGTGCCGTGGACGCTTGGTAGGCCGGGTGTCGCGCGATCAGACTGGCGAGGATGAGCGCCACTGCTGCGCCAAGAGCGAAGGTCCCCCGCCAACCGGCTCCGGCGAGGACGATGGAGCCGAGAAAGAGCGGACCAAGAACGACACCCAATGAGCCGGCGAGCGTCCAGCGGGCCATGAGGCGTTCTGCGTGAGGCCCGTCTGAATCGATAAGAGCCACCTGCGAGAGGCTCACGAACGCTCCGGACGCCGGGTAGACAATCAGCGAAGCGCCCAACAGGACAACAAACCCCGGCGCGGCTGCGAATCCGACAAGGCCTGCTGCGAACCCAACACCTCCCCACGCGATCAAGCTCCGGCGCCAGGAGGTGTCGGCGAGGATGCCGAGGACCGGCTCGACGATTGCTGAGACCAGACCTGGGGCCCCAATCAGGATGCCGATCTGCGCGTAGGTCAGTTCAAGGTCGTCGCGAACGAGCGGCCACGCCGCCTCGCGAGCGCCGAAAACGAGCTCATCAAGAAACTCGATGGCAAGCAGAAGCAAGACGAACGAGATGGCTCTCGGTCGCCACCGAACCGGATAGAGAGTGCCCATGTGTCGTGTCCCTCCGTGGTAGTTGCCTGCGTCGAATTGGACTCAGAGCAACTTGGAGGGCCTCGACAGGCAATCGTGGATCAGCGGGGCGGGGAGTGACCTGCAGTGATCATGGCCGGATGGTAGCAGACCGGGCGCACGGCATCCGCGGATTCAGTTCGGGCGACCGCATCGGGAAAGGGCGCCCGCCGCCCATCGCGCTCGCGGCTGTTGTCCGCCCGGCAGCGGTGCCTTCGGGCTCAGTTCTGTTGGAAGTAGTGCGCTTTCGAGCACTCCGGGATGCCCGGCTCCTTCGCGGCCAAGCGTTCGCGCGCCGCTTCGGGCGGCTGGGGCCGCTTCTTCGTGACCAGCGATGTTGGATCGGAAACCGAGTCCTCGAGGTACCTGGTGATGTCCTTGTGGAAGGCCTGCAGGTCCTGGGGCGGCGTGATGCCCTTCAGGGCCAGAATGAAGTCCTTGATGCTCTTCGCGATGCCCTCGGCGGTCGTCTGGCTGATGAGCGCATCGGAGAACGCCTGCGTCCCGGCGCATATGACCGTCAGGTACTGCTCGTCGGTCGCGCCGGTCGCGGCGGTCGGAGTCCCAGCCAGGTCGCCGTCCCCACCTCCACAGGCCACCGCCAGCGCCGCCAGGATGCAAGCCAGGATCGCGACCGGAATCCACACGCTCCGCATGACACCAGATGGTACACCGCCGCCGGTCCATACGCCCTTCCCGCAGCGTTCGCGGGCGGGGCACACTCAGAGAAGCAGCTTCTTCGGCGCGGTCCCGCGTGATCGCCGCCAGTTGTGCACCACGTACCGCTTCATCCCCTCGCGGTCGACTGCTTCCAGCGAGCAGCGCTCGCGACGGGAGACGACTGCCCTCGCGCTCGTCGCACAAGCCTGGAGGGCCGCACCTTCTCCAACCGAGAACACGGTGTCGAACTCGATCAACGCGTCCGCCTGCGCAACAGCGAGTTCCAGCAACCATCCCAGGCACAGCTCAGCCAGTCCGAGGTGGAAGTCGCGGTCGCCGAAGGTCATCAACACGCGATCGGGAGATGAGTCGTTCCCTGCAAGCAGGAGCGTTGCTCCGAAATGGGGCATCGACAGGTCCATTGTGGCCCGGTAGAGCGGCCCGAGGATCTTGTGCGCGGCAAGGATTTCCGCAGCGCGAAACGCGTGCAGACGGAATTCGGTTGCATGGTCTTCGGGGGCAAGGACAATCCCGCCCTGATCGAGCCACTCCGCCCACTCGGCCCCGTCCTGGCGCAACAGGTAGAGCTGAGCTGCCTGGTAGTCGGCGGCAGCGCGAACAAGGGTCACAGCCGCTGCGTAGTTTCCCCATTCCACCGCATGCAACGCCTCAAGGCGGCCAAGCCAGGCGCGCGACCACAGCCCGAGCGCCGAGGCCATTGTCTGAGTCCGGTGTTTCGCGCCCGTTGACGCGAGTGCGATCGCCCCCTCGGCCTCAAGGTCGCGGACGATGAGATCCGCCTCCTCCCCAAGAACGAACGCCGTCTGGCGGTGCGCGTCCACCGCCCCTGCCGCCCCGGCAGGGGGCCTCGCCGCGCGCGTGGCCTCCGGGAACACGCGCGGTGGCGCGACACGGGGTCTGGCCACGGCTACGCCCCCTCGTCATCCGGCGATGCAGATCGCTCCTCGCGCACGAGTCGGTCCCGCACCTCCGCGAAGAGCTTCTGCTGGCGAGCATTCCGCTCCGCACTGCCGGAATAGTCAGCGTGGAGCACCCAGTTGAGAACCATGGGGTCGAGGCGAAGACGAGGCAACGCATCCACGAGGTCCAAGGCGTGGCCCTCGGCGTGCCGCGACGATGCGGCGAGTACCGTTCGCAGGTTCGGGACGCGCCCGAACGGGGAGGCCAGCTGTCCCGCGGTAAGCTGCTCGAAGCGGGAGAGCATCGCGTCACGAGTCGCGGACAACCCGCTCAGGACTTCGGGTAGCCTCGCCTGACTGTACCGCGGGGCCGCCTCAGCATTGGCGCGATCCGGGTCGAAGTCGGGGGGGACCGGCGGCTCCCCGGCGAGAAACCTGTCCGACGCTTCCACGCACATCGCCTGCGCCGCTGCCAGGTGCGCGAGCACCTGGCGCACGGTCCATCCCCCCGGAACGGCCCGCTCGAGCCCGCCCCTCGGCAGGTTGGTGGCCAGGTGCTTCAGCATCGCGACGTCGAAGACAAGTTTGTCGGCGAGCGCCTGGACCTCGGCAAGCACGACGGGCATCCTCCTCAGTGGCGGCCACGAGGCGGCCGCCGGCGCTCGGCGCGGGGACGTGGCCGCACCGCTTCGTCGCGAGCGGGCCGCGGGCCGAGCTGCCGGATGCAGGACCACCCCGCATATTGCCGGGCTGGCCCGAGCGCCTCCTCGATCTCCAGCAGTCGGTTGTACTTGACCGTTCGCTCGCTGCGCGCCGGTGCACCTGTCTTGATCTGCCCGGCCCCCGTGGCGACCGCCAGATCAGCGATAAAGGAGTCCTCGGTTTCGCCGGAGCGGTGGCTGATGATCGCTGTCCAGCCAGCGCGCTGGGCCGTGTCGATTGCCTCCAGGGTCTCCGTAAGCGTGCCAATCTGGTTCAGTTTCACGAGGACGCTATTGGCCGCCTGCAACCCGATTGCGCGGCGGATGCGCTCCGGATTTGTGACGAGGAGATCGTCCCCCACGATCTGGGCTGCCCCACCCAGTTCGGCTGTGAGCGCGACCCAACCGTCCCAGTCGTCTTCGGCGAGGCCGTCCTCAATCGAGCGGATCGGGTACTTCTCCACCCAGGACGCCCAATGGGCGACCATTTCGGCGCTGGAGAGGGCTCGGCCTTCCTTGGGAAGAACGTATTTCCCATTCACGAACAGCTCCGTCGAAGCCGGATCGAGCGCGATTACGGCATCTTCGCCCGGCCTGTATCCTGCCCGTTCGATGGCCTCGAGCACCACCTGGACGGCCTCTTCGTTCCCCGCCAGCGAAGGAGCGAATCCACCTTCGTCGCCCACCGACGTCACGAAGCTCCGCTCGTGGAGAATCGTCCCGAGAGCATGGTAGACCTCGACTGCCATCCGCAGGCCGTCCGAGAACGTCTCCGATCCAACGGGCATCACCATGAACTCCTGGAAGTCCGTGGAGTCCGCCGCGTGCTTGCCGCCATTCAGGATGTTGAACATCGGCACCGGGAGCCGATGAACGTTCGAACCCCCAAGGTAGCGGAATAGCGGCACTTCCATCGTCGTCGCCGCGGCCCGTGCCACGGCGAGCGATGTGCCCAGGATGGCGTTCGCCCCCAGCCTTGCCTTGTTGGGCGTTCCGTCGAGCTCGCAGAGGATGCGGTCCACGACCCGCTGTTCAGTCGCCGGGATGTCGCTCAGAGCGCGAGTGATCTCCTCATTGACGTTCCGAACCGCCTTGAGGACGCCCTTGCCGTGGTACCGTCGACGGTCGCCATCGCGGAGTTCGACGGCCTCGTGGGCGCCGGTCGACGCCCCGGACGGAACAGAGGCCGTGCCAACCGCGCCATCGTCGAGCAGAACCGTGACGCGGAGTGTCGGATTCCCGCGCGAGTCGAGGATCTAGCGAGCCGTGACTTCATCGATGTACATGCTCTACTCCCTGCCAA
>CAZCDK010000180.1:0-6084 GCA_964497285.1 uncultured Anaerolineaceae bacterium
TGAATCTGTGCCGCGTCAAATCGCAACAGCGCGGCCGGGGCCTGGTCTGGGGATTCGCATGCAATGCGAAAGGAGCAGGAATGCAGTTCCGAGGTTTCGCCATGTCCGCCGCGGCCGGCGCAGCGTTGCTGTTGCTGGCCGCCTGTGGCGGAGACGACAGCACCGAGAAGTCGACGCCGTCACCGGTGGCGACCGCGCAGGGTTCGGCTTCCGCTGCCGCCACGCCGACGGCAGGCCGGCCAGCTGAGCTCAAGGAGGTCAAGCTCGGCTTCACGCCCATCCTGATCAACGCCCCCTTCTACGTGGGCATCGAGAAGGGGTACTTCGCCGACGAAGGCATCAATCTCAAGCTGGAACTCCCGGGAGGTTCCGGCGCCGACATCCTCACGCAGGTGATTGCCGGGAATCTCCAGATTGGCTCTTCCGGCGTCGCTGCTGCGCTCTTCAACGCCGCATCTGCCGCGTTGGTGGCGAAGAAGGACATGCCATTCGAGGTGGTGTCGCCGCTTCACGTTGAACGGCCGCCGTCCAACACTCCGCTCGTCGCCAGCAAGGCGCGCATGGAGGCGGGCGAAATCACGAAGGTGTCCGATCTCAAGGGAAAGAAGATCGCAGTCAACGGGCTCGGCACGGGAACCGAGTTCTGGCTCAACCTCGCCCTCAAGACAGGAGGGCTCACCACCAGGGATGTCACGATCCAGGTTCTCCCGTTCGCCAACATGGCCGAAGCGCTGGCGAACAAGGGCATCGACGCGGCCATGCTCCCGGAGCCCTTTGCCACCCAGGGAGCTGACCAGGGGCTTGTGAAGGTGCTGAGCAACACCTTCGTGAACGGCGAGGCCTCCACGGCCATCTACTGGAACCGGGACTGGGCGAAGAAGAACCCGCAACTGGCGGACGGCTTCCTCCGCGCCTTCCAGAAGGCCGCGAACGAGCTGGAAAAGGGTGGCTGGGACAACCCTGCGATCGTCGAAATCCTGGTCAAGTACACCAAGGTCCAGGCCGACGTGATCAAGCGGGCCCCCCGGCCTCACTTCCTCCCCGACGGCAAGCTCATCCACGCGGAGTGGCGCGCGAGCGAAACGTATTTCCGCGCGCAGGGCCATCTGACCTATGAGGGCAACCTGGACCTCAACCTGTTTATGCGGCTGAAGTGACCCCTTCGGCCAGAGAGGAGGCCCGGCCCTTGGGAACCGCAAACGCGGTCGAAGTGGCCGGGCTGTCCCTACGCTATCCCGGACGCGGCGGCGTCCTCGCGCTCGATACCGTCGACCTCCAGGTCCGGGCGGGGGCTTTCCATGCCATCCTCGGCCCCAGTGGCTGCGGCAAGAGCACCATCCTCAAGGTCCTTGTGGGGCTGGAACCTGCCACCTCGGGCGCCTGGCGCATCGTCGATGGCACCCGCCCGGCCTATGTGCCGCAGGGCAACTCCTGCTTCCCGTGGCTCACGGCCGAAGACAATGTGGCCTACGGACTCTGGATCCAGGGGAAGCAAAGGCGCGAGCGGCAGGCAGTCGCCCGGGCCTTGCTGACCAGCCTCCACCTCGACGGCTTCGCACGGCGCTTTCCGCACCAGCTGTCCGAGGGCATGCGCCAGCGAGTGGCCATTGCCCGCGCTTTCGCGGCCAACGCACCCGTGCTCGTGATGGACGAACCGCTCTCCGCTCTGGACTTCCAGACCAAGGTTCATGTCCAGGGTGAACTCCTCCAACTCTGGACCGAGCGCGGATCCACAGTCGTCTACGTTACCCACGACATCGATGAGGCGCTGACCCTGGCCGATCGCATCACCGTCCTTTCTGGTCGTCCCGGGCGCGTCCTGGAGACGGTCGAGGTCCCCTTCCTGCGCCCTCGCTCCTACCGCGAGGTGCGCAACCAGGCGGGATACGCTGCTGCGTTCCAGCGCCTGTTCGAGCTGCTCGAGGGCGGGCGGTAGCGTGGACCCGCGGCCTGCTCTCAAGGTGCTCTTCATCGGTCTCGTCCTCCCTGCTGCCCTGCTTGCGCTCTGGCAGGTCGCGGCCGAGCGAGATTGGGTGAACACGCTCTTCTACCCCGCGCCGTCGGTGATCCTTGAGAGGACATGGGACCACCTGCTCGGCGGCGAGCTGCTCGAAGACTCCCGGATCACCCTCAAGCGCCTCGCGATCGGATTTGCGCTCGGGGCCGGTCCGGGGGTTGTGGTTGGACTGGGCGCAGGCATCATCCCTCTGGCCAGACGCGCGCTCTACCCCCTGGCGACCGCGCTCTATGTCGTCCCCCGGATTGCGCTATTGCCGCTCGTGCTCGTGGCTTTCGGCATCGGTGATCCGGCCAGGGTGTTCATGGTCACTTTCAGCGTCTTCTTCATCGCCTTCTTCAGCTCTCTGTCGGCCGCCGAGCAGGTCAGCCGCACGGACATCGCCACGGCGCGGGCATTCGGGGCGAGCAGGGATCAGATCGTTCGCTCGGTGCTGCTTCCCGGGTCGGCTGCGGCCATCTTCAGTGGGCTCCGGGTAGCCATGGGCGTGGCCCTCATCATCATCCTCAGCCCCGAGTTCCTCGTCTCAAGGACAGGTCTCGGTGCGCTCATCTGGCGCAGCTACCAGATCTTCGACTACCCCTCGATGTACTCCGGCATCGTCGCCGTAACCCTCATGGGCGTGGGGCTGAACCTCGTCCTGATCGGACTCGAGCGGATCCTCTTGCCCTGGCGGAGATAGGAACGGGCCGGGTCCGCGGACGAGGACAGAAGTGCGGCCGTCCGAACGGCGGCGCGGAGGAGGGGGCTGGCGAACGGCGGCCTTCGCTCTACTCCACGACTTCGATGGAGAGCCGGATCGCGGGGGTCTTGCGCACCGGGTGGTCCGACGCATATGTGAGCATCGGCAGCGAGTAGATCCGCGGCATCAGATCCTGCCCCTTGTACACCGTCGGGTAGAGGTCGAGGATGTGCGTTCCGGGGGCGCCCGTCGCGGTGAAGTGGAACTCCATGTCACCGCCGGTGCTCAACCCGCATGCGTACCCGACGTAGGCGTTGTCATAGGTCACAGCATAGGTGTTGTCGTAGGTCGTCCAACCGCCGCCTTTCAGGTGAACGTGGATCTGCTCCATCGGCCTCACCTTCTGTGTGAACGAAACGATCGAAGGCGTGATCACGAACCCGGCCGCGGCGAGTACCTCCGCGCCCCGGCAAATCTCGATCCGGTGGCTGCCGCCCAGGTCGTCGGGGATCTTGAAGTCGAATGCGAACGTCCCATCCGGGCCCGTCCGCACTTCGCCCGCATTCCGGCGCAGCTCCCGGATCCCAACGTGTGTCACCCGGTCGCCGATGACCGAGGTCCAGATGAGTGGCAAGTGGGCCGAAGGTGGCAGCCCGCTGCCTCGGAGCGTTGTCGTCTGGCCCACCGGGCCGCGGTCGGCCGAGAGCTTCAACTTGCCTGGCCCGGAGACCTCGAAGGGCCACGGGTTGTCGTCGGCAGAAAAGTCGTCCATCTCTGGCGGAGGGGGGCCCTGGTCTTCGGTGACCCTGAAGGCGAAGTCGATCCCCGAGCGGAATTCGTCCTGGAACGGGGACGAGTCCCAGGCGAGGTAGGGGGCCGATTGGTAGGAGTTGTTCCAGGCGGCGATGAGGTGCATGCCCGCCGGTCCGGCCGCCCGGAATCGTGCAACGCCCAGGCCCCTCGTGGTCACGGCCGTCATGAGCCCGAAGTAGTGGTTGTCCCAGAGCAGATGCCACGTGTTCATCGTCGTCCGGAGGTCGATGCCCACCACCCTCAGCTCGATCATCGTTCCGACAGGGCCCGCGGCGGGAGACATGGACCACGTCGGCAGGACCATGACGCCTCCCTGGGATTCCTCGACTCCGTTCACGCGCCCGCGAATGTCGTGCGGGCCGCCGAAATCCAGGGGCACCACGAATGACGCGCGAACGCCGCCCTGCCCGTCGGCGACCGCAGACGCTACGACCGCAGTCACCGGTTCGTATCGCTGGCCAACGAACTCGGAGAAGCCCTCGATCTCGTACCGGCCCTCGACAGAGTGCCAGACGATCTCCACGCTGGCGACGGGCGCGTAGCCCGTTCCCGCGACTTCAACTTCCTGGCCGACCGCCACCTGATAGGGCGACGCCACGAGCGTCGCGGTGTAGGTGTGCCACTCCTCCGTGACGGGTTCCGCACCCTGGCCTCGGGAGGCAAGAGACCCTGCGGCCGCTTGAGTGGAGAAGCCCGGGACCAGCTGTCCCGCCTCCGTTTGGCTGGTGGTCATTCCTTGCCTCGATTTCGGCGGTCGATTCGGTAACGTCCCTCGCCCCTGCTAGTGCGATTCGACGCTACCGTCGTGCGATGCTTGGCGTTTCCTGCCAGTTGGCCTGTGCTGGGGAATCGAGATGCCAGCCGGGCAACGAAATTTCCAGGGCACTCTCAAACTGGACGTGATCAGCGGCGCGTGAGCCGTAGCAAGCGAAGGCGGTGTGGACCCAGCCGAGCCCGGCCATCTCTGCGCATCGCGATTCCCCAGACCAAACCTCATGTGGCGCCGCCGGGAACAACGCCAACCCTTGCGCGTTCCCGGCATTGCTGTGGACTTCTTCATCTGGTCGCGAGCAGGACTCATGGAGGCCCGCGCACAACCAGGGCGGATGAGACTACGGGGCGGGGACGACTGGTCGAACCGTGTCTGTGATCGTCAGCGGTCCGAGGGCGATCTGCTTGAATGTGCCGACCACGCCGTCGTTGCCTGTGGCGGTCACTGTGTAATCGAGCGTGCCGACCGGGTACGCCGCCGGCACAACCCATCCCACCGTCCAGAACGACTCGTTCGGGGGATCCTTCGGGTGCGGGCCGTACTTCATCGCGTCGAGTTTGGTCCCGTCCTTCAGCGTCACTTCGACGCTCTTCAGCTGCTTGTCGTCCATTGCCTTGCCGGTCGTGGGATCGTAGACGCGAGCGCGGAAGACGATCTGCTCGTTCTTGGCAAAGCTGTTGAGCTGCACGCAGCTCTGGGTGGGGGCATCGGTGGTGGGGATGTTCTTGCTGCCGCGCACCGTGTCCAGGTCGATGAACAGGAACGCTGCCTTGGCCGGGGCGGTGGTTGTAGTGCCGGTATTCGCCGGCTGCGTTGGGACTGGCTGATCCTTGCTGCTGTCATCGTCGCCGCCGCACGCTGCCACCAGCGCCGGTACCGACGCGAGAGTCATTGTGCCTGCTGCCAACTTGACTACCTGGGCCCTCTTCATAAGTGATCCTCCTCAGTAGTTCGAGAGTGCCGTGAGTAGAACTGCCTCACCGTGCGAGTACTCGCCCGGCGTTACTCACTATCGTAGCTCATCGCCGCCGGGGGCGTTGGGCGTCCCCGCGTCGTTCGACCGGATGGAAAATCCCAGCCTGACGACCACGACAATGAATGTGGACCAGATCGCCGCCACCAGCAGTGCCACGACCGTCGGCGCCCAGTCGCGGATCGACTCGAGCCCGAAGTCGGCATCGCGATGGAGCGTCACCGGACCTACCGACTTGAACTCCGTGTCCGTCTGGGCCGCGGCGAATTCCTTGGTCCCGGCGAAGATCACCGTCGCCTTGATGTCACCTACCCAGCTTGGGGTGTAGGAAAGCGTCGCCTCGCCGCCCGAGTCGGTGGCAACCTCAGCGACCTTCATCAGTCTCGGCCCGAACGGCGCCGTCATCACGTAGAGCTTCAGCGGAAAACCGCCCAGTGGCTTGCCCGCGGCATCGACCAGCTGGGCCGCGACGGTGACTGGCTTGCCCGGCTGCTGGTCGGCGGGCCTCGTGATCTTCACAGTGGTCGGCCTGGCGGTGGGCTCCTGCTGTGCGCTGGCGGTACCGCCCGCCAGGGCAACCAGCGACAGGAGCCCGACCACGGCAAGGACCGGTATCACCCTTGGCATGCTCATCGTTACTTGCCTCCCGATGCCGCGGCCGCAACGGCCCCCGGGGTGGATTCCTGGTCGGCGCGTTCGGGATGTGCGGCTTCATACTCGTGAATCGAGATGACCGGGAACAGGCGGAAGAAGACCATGAGCAACCACGGGATTGCCGCCGCTGCCGCAAGGGTGATGGCGATCTCCACCCAGGTTGGGTGGTAGGC
>CAZCDK010000181.1:0-6030 GCA_964497285.1 uncultured Anaerolineaceae bacterium
GGAGGAGAGGAGGATGTGGGGGTTGGCCTGGAAGGTCCGGACGCCGGCGCCGTCGGAGATGAGGTTGCCAAAGCTGGCCGTGGGCGGTGTGATGCCGAGGCCAAGGAAGCTCAGGGAGACCTCAGCGCCGGCGATGCTGGCCATGGAGCTGGTGAGGCCGACCATAAACAACGGCATCACGCCGGGGAAGATGTGACGCGTGATCACGCGCCAGGTTGAGGCGCCGGAGAGCTCCGCAGCGGTGACGAAGTCGGCCTCGCGGATGGCGAGGGCCTGGCTGCGGACGATGCGGCTGGAGCCGATCCAGGCGAAAGGAACGGTTGCCCCGACAATGATGAGGAACTGGACGAGCGTCTTGGCGTCAGCGGCGCTGAGCCAGGTGTTCGTCCGCAGCCAGTAGGAGAGGTCGTCGATGCGGGTGCGGAAGGCAGCGGTGATGGCGAGGAGGAGGAACAGCGTCGGCAGGCCCGAGAGGACCTCGCCGACACGCATGATGAGCGTGTCGACCCAGCCGCCGCGGTAGCCGGCAAGCAGTCCGAGGCTGACGCCCAGGAAGAGGCCCCCGGTGACCGTGACGGCGATCGTGAAGAGGATGGTCGTGCGGGCGGCGTAGATGACGCGCGAAAGCATGTCCCGGCCCAGCGTGTCGGTGCCCAGAAGGTGGCCTGAAGAGGGTCCCTGGCGGACTTCTGCGGCCGAGCGGTGCTGCTCATTCGGATCGTGTGGTGCGACGAGTGGGGCGAAGATGCCGGCGAAGTAGAAGACCGCGAGGAACGCGATGGCGGCCATGGCGACCTTCTTGCGGAGGACCTGGCGCAGCATCGTCCGCCGGCGGGAAAGGCCGGGTTGGGACTCGGACGCGCTCTCGAGGGCGATCGCGGCGGGCACGTCATCCCCTCCGGGCGCCGACGCGGACGCGTGGGTCGACGACGGCATAGGAGATGTCGATCAGGACGTTCGCCAGGACGAAGAGGGCGGAACTAAACAGGACGAGCGCGAGGATGACGTCGAAGTCGGGCGCGGTGATGGCGGCAAGGGACTCGCGGGCGATGCCGGGAATGCCGAAGTACTGCTCGGTGAAGAGCGCACCGGCGGTGATGCCCGGAAGCGAGAGCCCGATGACGGTGATCATCGGGAGCAGGGCGTTGCGGGTGATGTGCGTGATGACGACTGTGCGCTCCTTCAGGCCCTTGGCCCGGGCGGTGCGGACGTAGTCCTCGTTCATCACGCTGATCACGGAGGCGCGCATGAAGCGCGCGACGTCGGCCACGCCCGGCAGTGACATGATGAGCACGGGCAGGATGATGTTGGGGCTCCAGACGCCCTCCCAGCTCAGACTGGCCCAGCCGAGTCTCAGGGCGAACACGTACTGGAGGATGGGGATGGCGACGAAAGAGGGGATCGCGCCGAGCATCAGCCAGGAGCCGATGGAAAGGGGGTCGAGGAACGTCCCGCGGGCCATGGCTGCGTAGACGCCGACGGGGATCCCGAGGGCGAAGGTGATGAGGAGGGCGATGGCGCCGAGTTCGGATGACACCTTCACCTTGGGCCAGATGACCTCGCTCACGGTGAAGTCCTGGTGGCGCGTGGAGACACCGAGGTCGCCGTGGAAGAGGTTGTTCATGTACTTCGCGTACTGGATGTGGATGGGCTCGTCGTAGCCGTACTTGCGGTTGAGGACGGCGGCGCGCTCCTCGTCATAACGTTGGCCGAGAATGCTGTCGACCGGGCTCCCGGGGGCGAGGCGGAGGATCCAGAACACGATGACGGAGATAGCGAAGAGCACCGGGATGGCCCAGAGCAGACGTCGGACGACATAACCAAAGAGCCCGGGGCCCATGTGGCGTGCTACTTGTTCGCGTCGATTTCGATATAGCGGTACGTCGGAATGGTCATCGACACCTGCGGCCAGTTCTTGACGCAAGGCTTGACCAGACGGTGCTCGACGGACCACAGGATCGGGATCACCGCGACGTCATCCAGGATCATCTGCTCGGCTCGCGTGTAGAGGGCGTAGCGGGTGTTCTTGTCGCGCTCGGTGCGGGCCCGCTCGATGATGCCATCGACCTCAGAGTTCTTGTAGCCTTGCTCGTTCTGGATGCTGTTGCTGTGGAAGAGCTTGTCGATGAAGTCCTCGGGGTCCGGGTAGTCCGCGATCCAGCCCGTGTCGAATAGCTGGAAGTTCCGCTTCCGCAGGTCACGAAGGAACGCCGAGTAGTCTCTGGCCTCGAGCTCGACATCGATGCCGAGGACCTCCTTCCAGCCGGCGGTGATCGCCGTCAGGAGATCCGGCGCATCACCAGCGGGACCGCCATAGGTGAGGATGATGCGTGGGACCTTGCCGGCGTACTTGGACTCCGCGAGGATCTGCCTGGCCTTGGCAGGGTCGTACCTGGGGGCACTGACGCTCTCGCGGAAGCCCGGCATGTCGGGCGGGAGGATTCCATCGGCCATCCGCTGTGAGCCGAAGAAGAGGACCTCGTTGATCTTCTCCTTGTCGATGGCCATCGCCATGGCCTGGCGCATCTTGATATCGTCGAAAGGGGCCTTCTCCGGATTGAAAGCGATGTAGGAGACGGACATCCGGGGCTGGGGCCGGTAGTCGGCGCTCAGGGGGCTGTTGCCCGATTTCACGGCGTCGATTTCGATTGGCGGCACGGCTCCGATGTGGAGTTCGTCGTTCTGGTAGCGGGTGAGGATCGATCCGCCGCCTAGCTCGAAATCCACCTCCGAGATCTTTGCCACACCAAGGTGATAGCGATCGTTGCGCACGAGCCGGATCTTGTCCGCGGGCGTGAACTCGGCCAGTTTGAACGGGCCTGTGCCGTTGGGCTTCTGAGTCCAGTTTCGCGGGTTCTTCTGGATCTGGTCCTTGTCGACGACGAAGGCGACAGGGTAGGTGAGCTCGGCGAGAAAGTACTCGGTCGGCTGGACAACCTTGATCTCGAGGGTGGTGTCGTCGATGACCCTGACGCCGCTCACTTCGGTCGCTTTGTTGTTGAACCGTTCCCTGAGGCCCACGATGTTGTCGAGGTACTCAGTGACGGTCGGCGAGCCGTTCGCGGGGTCGGCGGCACGTTCGAGGCTGTACTTGAAGTCCGCCGCGGTCACGCGCCGGTTGCTGTTCTGGAAGACGACGTCGTCGCGCAGCTTGAAGGTGAATGTCCTGCCGTCGTCGGAGACCTTCCATTCCCGCGCGATGTCGGGCACGACCTTGAGATTCAGATCGAGGGTGACGAGACCGCCGAAGATCTCGACGACATATTCGCTCGTGGCCTCGTCGCGAACCTGGATGGGATCGAGGATGGAGTTGGGGTCGCTGCCGAAGGTAATGAGCTTGTCGCCGGCGCAGATGCCGCCGCCAGAACTGCTCTTCTTCGCGGGAGTGCTGCCGCCGGCCGGCGTGTCGACGCCGCTGTCGTCGCCGCCGGTCGCCAGCACCGCGATGAACACAGCGCCGACCGCAAGGATAAGGAAGGCGACGAAGCCCATCATGAGAGTCAGCGTTCGATTCGACATCCTGATCCACCGCCGAGGGAATTCAACTGAGATTGCGGGACGGGCGAAGGTGCGTGCGCGCCGTGTTCGAGTCTCAAAAGCGTACACGGGATCCCGGGGCAGGTGAATGCACACCGGCCCCGCGGGAAAGAGAGCCTTAACTGCTAGTCGGGCGGTGCGTTCTCGGCGAGGCGGAGCCCGAGCTCCGCGAGTTGCTCCGGGTCGACCGGCGAGGGGGCGCCCATCAGGGGGTCGAGACCAGAGGACGATTTCGGGAAGGCGATCACGTCACGGATGTTCTCGGTGCCGGTGAGCAACATGAGCAGCCGGTCGATCCCCAGGCCCATACCGCCCATGGGGGGAGCGCCGAATTCGAGGGCATCGAGAATGACGCCGAAGCGCTCGTTCATCTGCCCGGGCGAGTGACCCATGAGCCCCATGACGGTCTCCTGGTCGGCCCGGTTGTTGATGCGCACCGAGCCGCCGCCGATCTCGGCGCCGTTGACCGTGAGGTCGTACTGTTTGGCGATGACCGCACCGGGATCCGTGCCGAGCAGCGAGCGGTCCTCTTCGTGGAACCCGGAGAACGGGTTGTGCATGGCGTCCCAGCGGTTCTCGTCGGGGTGCCATTCGAGCAGGGGGAAGCCCGTGACCCACGCGAACGAAAGCACCGACGGGTCTTTGAGACCGAGCCGGTCGCCGAGCGCGTCGCGCAAACGGAAGAGGGAGGCAGCGACGACGGCTGGCTGGTCGGCAACGACCAGGAGCATGTCACCCTCGACGGCGCCGGTAAGGGAGCGGAGGGCGGCCAGCTCCGCTTCGGAAAGGAACCTGGCGATGGAAGAACGGATCTCGCCGCCGGGCTGGAAGCCGAGCGTGACAAGGCCTTTCGCGCCGCCGCCGCGGGCGATCTCGGTGAGTTCGTCGATCTCGCGGCGAGTGAGGTCCGCTTTGCCCGGGACGCGGATCGCCTTGATTTCGCCGCCTGAGGCGAGGGCGCCGGCGAACACCTGGAAGGCCGAGCTCCGTAGCGGTGTGGCGATGTCGACGAACTCGAGACCGTAGCGGAGGTCGGGCCGGTCGATGCCGAAGCGGGCCATGCAGTCGAAGTAGTCGAGCTTGGGGAAGGGGCTGAGGGCGGGTCCGGAACCGAATTCGTGGGCGATGCCGGTGTAGAGGTCCTCGATCAGACCCATGACGTCGGCCTCTTCGACGAAGCTCATCTCCAGGTCGAGTTGCGTGTGCTCCGCCACTCGATTGGCGCGGAAGTCCTCATCCCGGTAGCAGCGAGCGATCTGGAAGTACTGCTCGAAGCCTGCGACCATCAAGAGCTGCTTGAGGATCTGGGGCGACTGAGGAAGGGCGAAGAAGTGCCCCGGCCGCATGCGCGATGGAACCAGGAAGTCGCGGGCGCCTTCGGGCGTCGACTTGATGAGTGTCGGCGTTTCTACCTCGATGAACCTGCGATCGGAGAGGAAATTGCGGATGAAGCGGACGATGTCGTGGCGCAGGCGGATGGATTTTGAGACTTCCGGACGGCGAAGGTCGAGGTACCGGTACTTCAGGCGGAGCCCCTCGTCGACGTCGATCGGTTCGTTGATGTAGAACGGCGGCGTAAGCGACTCGTTGACGACCTCGCAGCGTGTTGGGACGACCTCGACTTCGCCGGTGGCCATGTTGGAGTTGATCGCTTCGGGGGTGCGCTTCCGCACGACGCCTTCGAGGGCCAGCACCCACTCGTTGCGAGCGCGGCGGGCGACTTCGAGCGCGGCGGCGCCCTCGGGGTTGAAGACGACCTGGACCAGCCCGTGCGAATCGCGGAGGTCGAGGAAGATGAGCCCGCCGTGGTCGCGCCGGCGATGGACCCAGCCGGCCAGGCGGACGGTGCGTCCCGCGTCGGCTGCGCGGAGATCGCCGCAGTAGGTGTCTTTCAGCATTGGTGAAGGGTAACAGGGAACCGGAAACCAGCCTACGAATTGCCGCGACCGAACCCGCGAGCATTTCGCCGCATCGTTCCCGGGGCGCTGTTCGCCAGCGGCTCTCAGGCGCGTACGATGAGGCGATCTTCTGGCGGGGGCCGGCCGTGGCGCGCACAGTGTTCGTCGTTCCGCATACTCATTGGGATCGGGAGTGGTACCAGCCGCACGAGCTGTTTCGCTGGCGCCTGGTCCAGATGATCGACGAGTTGCTGGGCCACATGGAGCAGCACCCGGAGTACGGCTGCTTCAACCTGGATGGGCAGTCGATTGTCATCGCCGACTACCTGGAGTTGCGGCCCGAGAACGAAGGCCGGTTGCGGGCGCTCATCGAGGCGGGGCGCATTCTGATCGGGCCGTGGTGGGTGCAACCGGATGAGTTCCTGCCCTCGGGCGAGTCTCACATTCGAAGCTTCCAAAGGGGGATGCGCTTCGCGGAGCGACTCGGCGGGACGCTCCGCATCGGCCACTGCGCCGATCAGTTTGGTCACGTCGCCCAGATGCCGCAGATCATGAGCCAGCTCGGCATGACGAGCGCATGCCTCTGGCGCGGCGT
>CAZCDK010000182.1:0-5079 GCA_964497285.1 uncultured Anaerolineaceae bacterium
GTCGCCTTGGCCCGCATGCTGGCGAACGATCCGCAGGTTGTCCTCGCCGACGAAGTCAACCGTGCCACGCCGAAGACCCAATCGGCGTTGTTGGAGGCGATGGAGGAGCGTCAGGTTACCGTCGATGGTGTCACCCACAGGCTCCCGGCGCCCTTCATGGTGATGGCCACCCAGAACCCGATCGAGTACGAAGGCACCTTCCCCCTGCCCGAGGCCCAGCTCGACCGCTTCCTCATTCGTGTTCACCTCGGCTATCCCCACCCGATGGACGAGGTGCTCGTGTTGGACCAGCAGCAGGTCCGCCACCCCGTGGAGACCATCCGCCAGGTGACCGACGCCAACGAGATCCTTCAACTCCAGCAGGCCGTCAAGGAGATCTACGTCGACCCGCTCATCAAGCAGTACATCGTGGCGCTGGTGAACTCCACCCGCGAGCACGAGGCGGTCTACCTCGGCGCCAGCCCCCGCGGTTCGCTCGCGCTCTTCCGCACCGGCCAGGCCCGCGCCATGCTCGAAGGCCGCGACTTCGTGACCCCGGACGATGTGAAGGACCTCGCGCTGGTTACCCTCGGGCATCGCATCATCCTCAGCCCGGGAGCGAAGGTAAAAGGCACGACCGTCGCCGATGTCGTCCAGGCCTGCCTCAACCGGGTCCCGGTACCCGGCGCCCGGGCGCGGGCCTGACTTCGCGCCCATGCGCCGCGCCATTCGAGCTGCTGCCGCCCCGGAACACAGGACTCTCACGATGGTCGTGTGCATCCTGCTCATGGCGCTGTTCGTTGCCTTTGGTACCGGGTTCTGGCTGCTCTTCCGTCTCGCCTGGGTGATTGGCCTCACGATTCCTGCCGCATGGCTGATCTCCTGGTACGGCACCCATAGCCTCGACGTGGTCGCGGAGCGCCGCACAGACCGTGCCCAGGTAGGACAAGAGGCCCAGGAGGTTATCGAGGTACACAACCGCGGCGTGCTGCCGAAGCTGTGGCTCGAAGTCGATGATCCGAGCGGCATGCCCGGCCACCATTCGAAACGCGTCATCGTTGCCGGCTCGCGCCACACCAAGAGCTGGATCGTCGACACGCGGCTGCTGCGAAGGGGCCTCTACGATTGGGGCCCGGTGCGCGTCATGAGCACCGACCCGTTCGGACTGTTCCGCCGGGTGAAGGTCTTCGGGGGACAACAACAGATCCTCGTCTACCCCCCCGTCGTGGATCTGCCCCATTTCCAGGCGCCGCCCGCCAACCTCCCGGGTGAAGGACGATTCCGCCGCCGCACCCACTACGTCACGCCAAACGCCTCGGGGATTCGCGAATACGCGCCAGGTGATGCCTTCAACCGCATTCACTGGGCCAGCACTGCTCGCACGGGCGAGATCATGGTCAAGACCTTCGAACTCGACCCGGCAAGCGACATCTGGGTCGTGCTCGACATGGAGAGGCGCGTGAATGCGGGCAGTGGCGACCTGAGCACCGAAGAGTATGGCGTGCGCGTCGCCGCCAGCGTCGCCCGCCACTACCTTGTGCAGAACCGGACGGTTGGTCTCATCACCTTTGGCAAGGACCTGCGCGTCCTCGATGCGGAACGGGGTGGCCAGCAGCTTACGCGCATCCTCGAGACGCTGGCGACGGTCGCCGCCGTCGGCGAAGCCCCCCTGGGAAACATCCTGTTCGAAGAACAGCGCCGGTTTGGCCGCCATACCACGCTGGTCATCGTCACTTCCGCGACTGACGACTCCTGGCTCAGCAGCCTCCTTTCGCTCACCCAGCGCGGTGTCAAAGCGGCCGTGGTACTCGTCGATCCGGCCACCTTCGGCGGCCACCAGTCGCCCCTCATGATGTACGGCGCGCTCACAGCGGCAGACATCCCGACCTATGTCGTGCGCAATGGAGACGACCTCTCCCTGGTGCTCAGTCCAGCGCAAGAAGGGATGGCCCGGTGGCCGAGTTGAACCTGCCACTAAACCGCTCGGCTGGACGCCGCTTCGGCGGCGCGGCCATCTCCGCGCCGCGCATTGTCATGAGCTGGGAGGACTGGCTAACGTTCCTCGCCGCGCTGATTACGTTCCTGAGCGTGGCAATCTCCATTCAGCAGGCACACTGGGTGAACGATATGCCCCCCCTCGTGCCGACGGCCCTGGGAGGGCTCCTCATCGGCCTCTTCGCTGCCCGTACGCGCGTCCCCGCCGCGTTCGTCCACCCCGTTGCACTCGCCCTGGGTGCGGCCATCGTCGTGCTCATGGTCCAGTCCTACGCGGACGGCACCGTCCTCCAGGACAGGCTGGCCGACACCCGCTTCCGCATGGTCGAGTGGTACCGCGTGGTCCGCGAAGGCGACATCAGCAACGACGATCTGCCGTTCATCATGGTTGTCCACGCCATCACGTTCCTCAGCGCCTACGTCGCTTCGTGGTCGATCTACCGCTGGCACAACGCCTGGCTCGCAGCCGTGCCGGGTGGCGTCGTGATGCTTGCCAACATTGGTTTCCAGAGGGGCCAGCCGAGCGGCGCCTTTGTCGTGTTCCTGTTCGGCACCGCGCTGCTCGTGGGGCGGGTGTACCTCCAGAAGAGCCAGCTTCGTTGGCGCCGGGATCAGGTCGACTACCCCGACTTCGTCAGCCTCAACGCGCTGCAGTTCTCCGCGCTGGCCGCGATCGTGCTCATCATCGGCGCCTGGCTGGCGCCGCTCGGAGCACAGCAGGGAGCGGTCGACCGAGTCCTCAGTACCGTCTCAGGACCTCTGAACAACCGTTCGTCCGACTTCGTCCGTCTCTTCCACAACATCAAGTCGACCAGGGGTGGTTCGCTTCACAGCTTCGGTCCGACCCTTCCCGTGAACGGCAATGTCAAGCTCGGCACCGCCGTCCTCTTCGAGATCGGCAGCACGTCGGGGAGTCTCGTCCGCGCAACAAGCTACGACGAGTACACCGGCACCGGCTGGAAGGTCTCGTCGCGCCTCACCGGGCGTGTGGGTGGCCTCGGCGATTTGCCCGATGTTCCGCCCGAAGCCGTCTACAAGATGCGCACAGTCACGCTTCTCCACGTCACTCTGCAGACCGATCAGAGCACGATCCTGACCGCCGGAACGCCCATCGGCTCCAACGTCGACACCTTTGTCGAGACGCCGAAGAGCACCCAGGGGGATATCGAACGCCTGCGCAGCCAGCGGGACCTCGAACGAGGCGATACCTACAACGCCATCGGCTCGGAAAGCTCCGCGAGCGCTGCTGATCTGCGTCTCGCCGGCGTCGACTTCCCGTCGTGGGTGCGGGATCGCTACCTTCAACTGCCTAACGACCTGCCGGCCCGCGTGGGCGACGAGGCGCGGCGCGTGGCGGCCGCCCAGGCCACTCCCTACGACAAAGCGGCAGCCATTGAGTCCTACCTCCGCACCTTCCCCTACGACGTCTCCGTCCCCGCCACGCCGGCCAAGCGCGACACAGCCGACTACCTCCTGTTCGACCTGAAGAAAGGCTACTTCGACTACCAGTCCACGGCGATGGCGGTGATGCTGCGCACACTGGGCGTTCCTGCGCGCGTCGCCGTCGGGTACGTCCTCGATCCGGACTCCGTCGTCGACACGAAATACACGGTCCGCAAGAGCGACGCCTACTCGTGGGTCGAGGTGTTCTTTCCGGGCTTCGGCTGGGTCAACTTCAACCCTACGCAGGATCGGCCGGCCGGCGGCGCCGGCGGGCTCGGCGCCGGGGCGGCAGCCGGCGACGATGCCATCTCTCCTTCGCTCGAGGACCTGTTTCCGCCTGACGATCTCCTGAAGCCGATCCCGGACAACGTGGCGGGCGCTCTCGCGGAGCAGCCGGTTGAGGCGACTCACTTCCCGTGGTACGTCGTCTGGATGCTCGCGCTCGTTCTCGCGCTCGCTGTGGTGACGGTGCTCTCGGGACGGCTCGCATGGAACTGGGGCCTCGGTGGTCTTGACGAGCGGTCGCGGCTCTGGGCCAAGGCGCACAGGCTCGCTGCCTGGGCAGGGCTCGGTGGCCCGCGCAGCGAAACACCGCGCGAATGGTCGCGCCGTGTCGGCGAGAAGGTCGACGAAGAGGAGCACGCGGCGCGACTGGCGAGCGCCTACGAGGAGGCGCGATATGCGCCCCCCGGCCACCGGCGCGTCGACGAGCAGGACACGAGTTCCGCCTACCTGCGCCTCCGCAACCGCCTCGTGAAGCGTATCCTCCACTATGGCCAACCCGAGGCAACCCAGAAGAAGCGGTAGCCCGGGTTCAGGCCCGCCCACGCTGGAAGGGGAACCCGTGACCGCTCCCACTGCGACCGCCATTGCCGTGATCACGGAAACTGCCCTTGGGGCGGCTGGAGTCGCGCTCACCTCGCTCGGAATCCGCCACGCGACGCTCTTTCACAGGACCGTCGACGCCGCCGCGGCGGAATTGTCCGCGTTTGGCGCCCGGCCCGGTTCCGACTTGCGGGCCCGCGAAGTCACCACTCTGTTGTGCGCATACGCCGCCGGCGAACCGGTGAGTCTCGTTGCATTCCCGCTTGATCTGCCGCCGTGCACCGGTTTCCAGCGGTCTGTATGGCTGGCTCTGCGCGAAATCCCCCGCGGCCAGACGCGAAGCTACGGCTGGCTTGCCCGGCGGCTGGGCCGCCCTGATTCTGCCCGGGCCGTGGGCGCCGCCGTCGGAGCGAATCCGATTCCCCTCTGGCTGCCCTGTCACCGCGTCGTGGCCAGCGATGGCTCTTTGCACGGCTTCGGGGGCGGGCTGGCGATGAAGCAGGCGTTGCTCGAACTCGAAGGCGCCCTGCCGCCCCGGCTGGTCTGACCCGCCGCACTACCGGAACGTCGCCCCGCACTCCCCCTCGGCAAGGACCCAGCAGGGCCGGCTGGCCTCGGTCGTGGACGCCGGCCGGACGCCGGCAGCCGCGGCCCTCACCCAGGTGGCCCAACCAGACACCGACCATCCATAGACGGCGGCGCCGCAGGGGAGTGCATCCATGAAGGACTCCACCGGGCCGGACGGGAGGACCACCAGGTTCCAGCCCCTGCGGAGGCCCACGTCGATCACTGGCACGGGCTCTGGCTCCGCGGCGCCAGCGTGTCGCGCTGGGGCTG
>CAZCDK010000182.1:5089-5967 GCA_964497285.1 uncultured Anaerolineaceae bacterium
ACCCCGGCGGATTCCGCGGGTAGCGCTCTGAGATGCCGACGATGTCGTCCTCGCGCAGAGCGCGCCTGGGGCCGCTGTAACGGTAGTACATCACCGCGGCTTCCTCAGCCCTGGTGCACCGCAGGATCCCGGAACAGCTGTGGTCCAGACCCGCCACATGGCCCAGCTCGTGCGTGAGCACGCTGCGCGCATCCACCGTCCCGTTGGTGCCGTCGCCGAGGCCGGCCTGGGGGTTCAGATTGAGCATCACGTCCGCTTCGTGGACAAGGTCATCACGCGCCGTCACGCCGAGCACGCAACCCAGAGCGCAGTCCAGCATCATCCAGCCGACCGAGTTCTCACCATCGACGCCGGCGTCGGGCAGCGACGGCGACCGATCCGTGAAACCCGCGTGGTGAAAGGCAAAGCGCGAAGTGGGGACCCCGTTCCACGCTTCCATCGCCCCGGCGATGGCGTCGGGGCCCACCCCGCGGACGGCGCCGTTGGGATTGTAGGCCAGGCGCACGGGAAGCTCCGCGTCCGCCCAGCGCCACCCCCAGGGCACATGCTGGGCTGCCACATCGCCGGCTCGCGGAACGACTTGCCGCGCGCCGGGGAGGAACCCGCCGAGCGCCAGCGTGACAGCCTCGCGGGCCTCTATGTCAGTTGCCGCCCGCACGGAAAAGTGGAGGCGAATGGTCCGCCCGTCCGTGGTCTCGACCGGAAACTCCAGCACCGCAACCGCGTTTCCCGCGCGGCTTCCCCGGGGACCGGGAGCCAGCAAGGCCGGCAGGAGCGAGGCCAGGACCACCGCGACGGCAAGAACTCTGCGCATGTCCGCCTCAACCATATTGCATCGCCGCAACGAGGTCCCAAACGTCACCGGCCGCGGTGCCCTC
>CAZCDK010000183.1:0-5905 GCA_964497285.1 uncultured Anaerolineaceae bacterium
CGCTTACATCGCGGAGCTGGAGCAGCGACTGGCCAGCGGCAGCTTCGTTGTGGCCGCGCTGGATGGAATGGCGGACGTGCTTCGTCGCCTCAAGGAAGCGGGCGTGTCCCTCGCACTGGCAACGGGCAATGCTCAGCGCTCGACCATCCTGCGGCTGCGCCACGTGGACCTGTGGGATGCCTTCGACTGCGGGTGCTTCGCAGAGGACGGCGAGGACAAGACAACGATACTCGCGGCGGCGATGCGACAGGCTCAGTCGTGTCTGGGCGGTCGCCAGAGGCATGGGGGAGTGTGCTACGTCGGAGACCAGCCTGGCGATGCCGAAGCGGCCAGGGCTCTGAGGATTCCATTTGTGGCGGTTGGAAACGAGGCAACTCGGGCAGTCGGCGAGCGCTTCGTGCTCGATGCGGAGGTACTGAAGGCGCTTGGGGTTCACTGAATCGCGATCTGCGTCTCCGGTGCAGCTGGGAAGCGAGCCTGCAAGCCCGGCGAACAGGCGGTGGAGCCGGTTTTCGGGCAGGTCAAGGAAGCCGGCGCCGGCTCCATCTGTTGCGTGGGCGCGGTAGCCCTCGCGAGTCTCAGCCCGGCTCTCGAAGTGCCTTTCCACGGTCCAGCGCGAGAGTCGCGACAGGTATGGCTCCGAGGATGATGAAGACGCCCGCAGCGCCAAAGGCAAGTGGCACGCCCAGGCGATCAACCGCCGGACCGGCCAGGGCGAGGCCGGCCATCCGTCCGACTTGCGCCACCATGGCAACAAGGCTCATGACGCGGCCGCGGAAGGAATCTTCCGATTGCTGCTGGAGATAGCTGGAGAACGCGACCTGGAGCCCGACCTCGCCCATGCCGATAATGGCCATCAGGCCCATCGCGGTGGTCAGGTTCGGCGCGAAGCCCAGGACTCCGCATGCGGCGCCCATGGCGGCCAACGCCGCGGCGCCGGTCGGCAGCAGCGGGATGTGGCGGCCGAGAAGGATCAGGCAGAACGCAAGCACGACGGCGCCCGCACCTTCCGCCGCGAGGAGGGAGCCGTATCGGCTTTCAGGAAGCCTGAGTTCTTCCCCCACGAAGGCAAGCGTGCCAGCGCTGATGATCGCGCCCAGGAGCATGGTCAGGCCCACCGTGCCGATGACGACGGAGACGTTGCGGTGGCGGCGCGCGTAGCGCCAGCCCTCCAGAGCCGCATGGAAGGTGGACGCGGACGCTCCGGCGCCCGCGGGCACCCCCAGCCCACTGATGGTGACCACCACGCCAGCAGAGATCAGGAACGTGCCCGCGTCGAACACCAGCACGACGCCAAAGCCGTTTCCACTCATCAGGTAGCCGGCGAGCGCCGGGCCGCCGATCATGGCAATGCGGGTGGCCAGTCGCAGGATGCTGTTCGCCCTCCCCAGTTCGTCCGGGCCGGCGAGGATGGGTAGCAGTGCCTCGCTGGCAGGGCGATGAAACGCCGCGCTCGTCGCCGCAGCGAGTACCGCGACGAACACCATGGCGAGCTCCAGGCCGACGCGTGCGGCTGAAGCCGCGGCGAGCAAGGCCATGGCGATCGCCAGATCGGCGATCACCATGATCCGCGTACGGGCATGGCGATCGGCGACGGCTCCCCCAATAGGCCCGAGGAGGATAGTCGGCGCCGCGGCCAGAGCGAGCAGCGCACTGACCGCAGTCGTCGAACCGGTTTCCCGGTAGACCTGGATGGACGCCGCGGTGATCAACACCCAGTCGCCGGCGACCGAGATGCCCTCGGCGGCGATTACCCGCCACAGCAAATGGCGGCTTCCGCTCCCGCTCGAACTCAACACCCGGAATCCTCCCGGCTGCCATTCACGGTCCCGCGCAGCGTGTGCCCGGACCGGCCCGAAGTGTGATCCCGGGAACGAAGGCTAACGTAAGCTTGCCTCACGAGATCTCGGTCCACTCAGGCCGGGAGTCTACACCTGCTTGGTCTTTCGGCCATCCCCCCAGCGTTTCCCATGGTGTGCGGGCTGGCCGTGAGGAAGGAGCTTCGCAATGACCGACCGCGTCATCGGCCCGCTGCGCGACGCCCGCCGGCCCCTCTTTGAGGGCTTGCGCGGCCTTCAACAGGCTGCGGCTGCGGTTCTTTCAAATGCTCCGAGAGCCCTCCCGGTCATCGAAGAGGCGCTCGACTACCTGCACGGGACCTTCCTGCCCACCTGCAGGGGAGAGGAGCTCACGCTCTACCCGGCCGTCGATGGGGTCATCGGCTGCGTTGGTGCCACCGACATCATGGTGGTCCAACATGGCAGCATTGGCGAGATGGTTGGCGATCTCGACCGCGTGGTCGAAGCCCTGAGGACGAATCGCGAGGTCGGACCCTACGCACGCTACCTGCTGCCGCTGCTTCACGGTCTCTACGCCGCCATCCGGACGCACCTCGATGCTGAGGACGTCGTCTACCTGTCGCTCCTGGATGAGCAGCTGAGCGAATCTCAGGTTGGAATGGTGGTCGACAACCTTCGGCGCATGTCATCGGGACGTTCCACTCTGTCGTAGCCTGATCGCACGCGCCGCGGCCGCCCCGGTCACGAGCTTGCGGACGGCGCCCTGCCCGCTGCGTGCACCAGAGGGATCCGAAGTCCAGCCCGATCCGCCGGAATCGCGCCGAATCTCACGTTGCCACCCGTGGCGCGCGAATCCGTGGGGAGGACTCGCACGATCTCGCCACGGATGCTGGTGCTGTTGTCCACCCCGCCGCAGCTGAGCTGGCAGTCGGCGCACGCGCTTGGGTGTTCCAGCCCTGCAAGGTCCAGGATTTCGATGAACTGCGATCTGGTGCGCAGGATGTTGCGGTGTTGCAGGTCCGAAAGCACGCGGATGGCGGTCTCGAGTGTCACGCCTGAGACGTCGGCTACGTCGCGGCGGGTCAAGCGGTAGTCGATTCGTATGCTTCCGGACGCAGTTCGCGTTCCGAACTGCTGGGCCAGCCGAAGGACCGCACAATACACCCGGCGCCGGGCGTCCTTCAGCGTCGCCACGGCCGTGGCGATGTCGAGCTGGCGCAGTTCGGTGCAGAGCTGGTCGATGACGTTGCGCGCCATGGCCGGATGACGGGAGCTGTCAAGGAGAGCGGGGCGCGGCAGGAAGACAAGCGTGGCTCCCTCGTGCGACGCGGCGCTCACCGTGAAGGGGCGTCCATCAAGTGCAGGGCCCAGTTCGAGGGCGGCGCCCGCCGACCGGAAGCCCACGACCTGTTGCCGCCCTTCAACCGAGGTGTGGAAGAGCCGTAGACGCCCGGAATCGACCACCCAGAGGCCATCGCAGCGCTCGCCCTCTGTGAAGATCTCCCGCTGGGCGGGGAGCTTCTGGAGCCGCGCTGTACCGGCCAACTGCTCCAGCAACACCCGAGGCAGGCCGGCGAAGAGCGCACACTGGCCCAGCACCAGCGCCGGATCCAGTCCGTGGTCCATCCGACCGTCCATGGCGTTCCCCGGGGCCGCACGAACGCGGCGTGTGCTGGCATCATACGTCCCTTCTACAGAGGAAAGGGGGCAATTAGCGACTTCGGGCAGTAAAAATTCGAGAAAGCCGACCCGTCGCGCCGGTTCTTCCGCGGCACCCGGAAGAACGCGTAGAATCCGCTCCACGGCCAATGGGGCCGATTCACAACATCAATGGCGAGGAATTCACGCATGCCAGGCGCGCTCGAAGGGGTCCGGGTTCTCGACTGTACTCAGATCATCGCAGGACCGCTGGCCGGGTCCCTTCTTTCGGAAATGGGCGCCGATGTGATCAAGGTCGAGCCGCTCGAGGGTGAGCCCTGGCGCTTGCAGGCCGAACTCATCCCCAAAGAGAGCCGCGGCTTCCTCACTCAGAATCGCGGCAAGCGCAGCATCTCGCTCGACTTCAAGAGCGAGCGTTCGGATTGCATCCGTCGCAGCCTTGTCCGCTGGGCCGATGTCCTCGTCACCAACTACCGGCCCGGAGTTGCAGCGGCACTCGGACTCGACTACGCCTGCGCGCGGTCCATCAGGCCCGACATCATCTACTGTGAAAACACCGCCTTCGGCACGAAAGGACCGGATGCTGACCGGCGCGGCTACGACATCATCGCCCAGGCGATGAGCGGACTTGCCACTTCCAACCCCAACGTTCAGAACGGCCTGCCGATGTGGGTCGCGTTTGCTCCGGCCGATGTGGTGACGGGAGTCGCCATGGCATGGGCGATCACTGCCGCCCTTTACCACCGTGAGCGCACAGGCGAGGGGCAGGCCATCGATACGAGTCTGTTGCTGTCCTCGCTCTTTCTCCAGGCGGGGGCGCGTGAAATCTCCGCTCTCGATATCGAGACGCGCGAGCGGCGGCTTGCTGCCCTGGCGGCGGCCCGCGCCAGGGGAGCCGGGATCGAGGAGATCTACGCCGAACGCAGGGCGCTCGCTCCGGAGTTGGCGGGCAACATCTACTACCGCTGCTATCAAACAAGCGATGGCTTCCTTGCCGTCGGATGCCTCGGGCCCGGGCCCCGGGAACGCTTCCGCGCCGCCGTAGGCATCCATGACCCGCGCTATGACGAGGGTTTCGATCGCTCTCCGGAAGCACTCCAGCGGGTCGGTGCGGAACTGGTCGCCCAGTGCGAGCGGACCTTTCGTACCCGGCCGAGCGCCGAGTGGTTGGCACACCTGGAAGCCAACGACATCGCCTGCGGACCCGTGCGATTCGTCGATGAGCTGTGGGAGGACCCCCAGGTCCGGGCGAACGGCTACTTCGCGGACTACGAGCATGCGCTTCTCGGGCCCCTCCGTGGACCGATCCCGATCGTCCAGATGACGGCAACACCGACCGTGATCCAGCGTGCCTCGCCAGCACTTGGCGAGCACACAGACGAAGTACTGGGGGAACTGGGCTTCAGCGAAACCGAGATCGGCCATCTGCGCCGCGCCGGCGCCATCGGCTAGCGTTCGAAGCCCATCGCCGATCCCGCCAAAGCCGCAACGCGCTATGCTCTGATTGTGACGAGAGGAACCCGGGCATCGCGGCGCCTGGTGGTCGTGACGGAGGTCCCCTCGTCCAACAGCACAGCACGGAACAGCGAGGCTGTCGCAAGGTGAACACCCTCTCTTGGCACATCTGACGTTGCGACGGCCCTGGCGAATGGTTGGTCTGGGACGAATCAGGCATCCTGCGGACCGGACCAGTCGCGAGGTTGCGCCCGCCTGGCCTCGGTGGCGATGGGTCTGCGCGATTCGGGCCTTTCTCCAGGTGACAGTCGGCATCCCCGTCTTGCGGTTCAGCTACCGCATCGACGTACGAGGCAAGCAGAACTTCCAGGCCGTCGGGATCCCGTGCCTCGTCGTCAGCAACCACAACATGCACCCGGATTGGGCCATGCTCATGACCGCGATGCCGGGGAAATTCCGCCGCAAGCTCATCGTCGCTGCCGCCGCCGACGACATCTATGGCAACCGCTTCCAGGGCCTGAGCGCGAGCGTCGTCGGCAACGCATTCCCATTCGCAAAGGCCGGGAACACCGTGCGCGAAAGCCTCGAATTTGTCGCCGCTCGGCTACAGGAAGGCTGGAGCGTCCTCATCTTCCCCGAGGGCAAACTGACTACCGATGGACCGATGGAGCCATTCAAGCCTGGGATCGGCTGGCTCGTGGCGCACACGGGAGTCGAGGTCCTGCCGATGCGCGTGGACATGCTTGCTCCCGGTGTGTGGGACGACAACGGGAAGCTCCATCGACGCGGCCACGTGCGTGTGAATGTGGCCCCTCCCGTCCGGCTCGACCCACATGCGCGCTACTCCGAGATCGCGACCGTGCTGCAAGAGGCGGTTCGCAAGGCCTGACGGTCTGGCAGGTCCATCCCGCCAACGCCCGCGCGTCAGATCGCCAGGAGGCGACCCGCCCGCCCCGTTCGAGAGCGTGCAGGCCGCGAGCCGGACGGCGCGC
>CAZCDK010000184.1:0-5896 GCA_964497285.1 uncultured Anaerolineaceae bacterium
GGCCGCGGGGATGGGCGGGGTTGGTGAGCGGCCCCAGCATGTTGAAGATGGTCCTGACGGCCAGCTCACGGCGCACACCGCCGACGTGGCGCATCGAAGGATGGAAGCGCTGGGCGAAGAGGAAGCAGAAACCGCAAGCATCGATCACGCGTGCGACTTCGGCTCCGCCAAGGTCGGTCTTCGCGCCGAGCGCTTCCAGGACGTCGGCGGAACCCGACCTGGACGAGGCGGCGCGGTTGCCGTGCTTGGCCACCCTTCCGCCGGCGGCCGCGACGACGATGGCGGCGGCGGTGGAGACATTCACGGTGTCGCGCCCATCACCGCCGGTTCCCACCACGTCAATGACGTTGGTGACGGGCACGGGCTCGGCGTGGGCCTGCATGACCTCCGCGCAGGCCGCAATGATCTCGGCGGTTTCGCCCCGGAGCCGCAACGCCGTGAGGAACGCGCCCATCTGGGCGGGCGTGGCTGACCCCGTCATGATCTCTTCCATGGCACCCGTGGCGAGGGCGGTGTTTATCGTCCCCCGCTCGATCAGTTCCCGGATGGCGTCCTGCATCACCATGAGGCACCGCCACACGAGCGATGAGCAAGGGGCGATGGGCGATGGGAAACGGGAGATGCGTCGGGAGCACCAAACGGGTTCGCCACTACCAGGTTCCTCCTTGTTCGTCGAGGAAATTCTTGAGGAGTTCCTTCCCGTGTTCGGTCGCGATCGACTCCGGGTGGAATTGCACGCCTTCCACTTTCAGCTGCTTGTGGCGGACGCCCATGATCACGCCGCTCTCGGACTTCGACGTGATTTCAAGCTCCGGCGGCAGCGTTGCCGGTGTACCGGCGAGCGAGTGGTAGCGGACGGCGAGGAAGTCGTTGGGGAGGCCCCGGTATACGCCCAGGCCGTCATGGTGAATCACGGAGGTCTTGCCGTGCTTGATCTCTCCCGCCCCGGCGACCACCCCCCCGTACACGTCGTAGATGCACTGGTGACCGAGGCAAACGCCGAGCACCGGAACCTTGCCCGCGAACTCGCGAATCACGTCCCGTGAGATGCCCGCATCGTCGGGGTCGCCCGGCCCCGGCGAGATAACGACGTGGTCGGGTTCTAGGGCGCGGCATTGATCGAGAGTCACCCGGTCGTTCCTGAAGACGGCGACGTCGGCACCAAGTTCGGCAAGATACTGGTAGAGGTTGTAGGTGAAGCTGTCGTAGTTGTCGATGAGCAGCGTCGTCATGCGTCCAGCGACTCCTCTGAGCGAAGGTCTGCGGCCACGTCGCGGAGTGCGGCAGCCAGTTCCTCGGGCGTGTAGCCGTAGCCCCGCCGATCCAGCTTGAACTTGCGAGCTAGGTAGTCCGGGTCATAGGTGGCAGGTGAACGGAGATCGAGGGGGTAGGCCGCTCCGGGCTCGCCTGACAGCACCACCAGGAAGTAGCCATCGCCGGCCGAGCGCGTGAAGCGGGCAACCTCCCGGATGAGTGGTACGAGCACGAGATCCACGCCTCCGGTGCGATAGAAGCGGACGCCGAGGTGTGCCAGGTGCTTCGCGGAGGTGCCGGTCATGGCCGTTCCCCCGAATGGCCATGCATCGTGATGCCCAGGATTCCCGAGGGGCGGTTCACGACGTGGTCGGGGCTCGCATCGCGCAACAACTCCTCGTCCAACGTGCCCCAGAGGGCGGCCACGGATCGGCAGCCCGCGTTGCGGGCGGCAAAGATGTCCGCCGGGCTGTCGCCGATGAAGACGACTCCCGCCGCGTCGTCGATGAGCATGCGATCGAGCGCAGCGAATATCGGCTCCGGGTCCGGCTTGTGCAGATCAGTGTCGTCGGAGCCGACAACGGCCTGGAAGTGTTTCAGGATGCCAGCGCGTTCAAGCTCGTCGGTGGCGCCCCAGGCCAGTTTCGAAGTGACGACTCCCATGGGTGTGCCCGCAGCGAGGAGGACCTCCAGCACCTCGGGGACGCCATTGTACGGGCGGATATCGCGTGGAAGGTTGTAGTAGCAATCGCGGTAGGTTGTGACGAAGCGCGGCCCATCGCTTCCAAGCAGGCGTTGCCCGAGAGCCTCGAGGGAACCGCCACGATGCGAGCGCCAGAGCGCCAACGGGTCGGTCCGGCGCCCGAGGCAGACTTCGTGGGCGTGCGCGAGCGCCTTCATTCGGTCGGGGAGCGTCTCGAGCAAGGTGTCGTCCATGTCCCAGAGGATGGCGCTCATTGCACGCGTCCCGGGTGAGCGATCCCGCGTTCGGCGAAGGCTCTCTCCATCACCGGCCACGCTTCAGAGGCGGCCGGAAGGCCGGCGTAGGTGCCGACCATCCGGAGCGTCTCGACGATCTGCTCGGGCGTAGCGCCGTGGCTAAGCCCGGCGTCGATGTGCGCCCGCAACAACTCCCTGTGTCCGAGCGCGGCGAGCATCGCCACAACCAGCAGGCTTCTTGTCCGGCGATCGAGTCCGGTGCTGCGGAAGGTGTCGTCGCGTCCGCCGCCGGCGGACGAGCGGGGCCGTGTGACCTGGGACGTGAGCTCGGGCGGCAGCGCCCCATCAATGGCCGCGAGGATCTCAGGGGCGTGGTCATCGCGCTCGCGCAACCCGAACGCGGCGAGCACGGCGGCGCGCACCGTCTCGTTCATGTCCAGGGCATCGAGATCATAGAGGCCAAACCAGGAGCTCTGACCGCCGGGTAGCCGGGGCTCCCCGGTCCAATCGGTGGGCGCGTAGATGTTGAAGACAACGTGCCCTTCGCCGTTGGCCAGGAGGACCGTCTCGACGAAGTCCTCTTCGATCGCGGGGGCGCTGATGCCGATGCTATCGAGGATCGCGTCCATGCCTGTGTCAACGTCCTCGTGCTCGGGCAGGAGGGGACCACCGGGTAGTCCCCAGGGCGCCGCCTCATGCTCGCGATGGAGCAACAACTGGCCGTCGCGGAGCACGATGGCCGCAAGATGGATCTGTTGGCTCATGGCGTTGCCGCCGCAACAGGCCCCGGCGATGTTAGCCCGGTGCAGAGCTCGCGCAGGAGGTCGCGGGCCTCGCGCAGGATTCGAAGCGCATCGAGTGCTTCCAGGCTGAACCAGACGGCCTCGGCCGGTCCAATCGGGTCGCCGGACCAGGTGACCGCCCGGACGATAGTGTCCGGACCGCGGGCATCGCGGAAGTGGGACGGTTGGGCGAGTTCCCGGATCCGCCGCACATGACTTGTGCCAATCCCGAGCATGTCCTCGGCAATGCGCATGGCGGCGGTTTCGGCCGTCTCGCCGGGCAACAACTCGTCGCCGGGCAACGTCCACGTATGCGGGAACAGCCCGTCGGGGCCGCGCCTTACGAGCAAGACGCGCTGCCCATCCCACAGGAGCACCGAGACGGACGACGGTCCGCATTTCGCCTTCAGAGACATGTCAGGTTATCCATAGCCGAGACTCCCGGTCTTCAGTTCCGCGGAGGCAATCTCAGCCTGGTCGATGGCGCGCATGAGCGCCCGCATCTTGTTCATGCTTTCCTGGTACTCGGTGGCGGGGACCGAGTCGTAGACGATGCCGCCGCCGGCCTGGAGATAGGCCGTACCGTCCTTCACCACCATCGTGCGAATGGCGATGCATGTGTCGAGGCTGCCCGCGAAGCTCGCGTAGCCCACCGCCCCGGCGTAGACGCCGCGCCGTTCTTGTTCGAGCTCGGCGATCAGCTCCATTGCCCGCACCTTCGGCGCGCCCGACACGGTCCCGGCAGGGAACACCGAGCGGAACGCGTCGAAGGGCGTGCGGTCTTCGCGAAGCTGGCCAGAGACGTGGGAAACGATGTGCATCACGTGGGAATACCGCTCGACCTGCATGAGGGAGTCAACGTTCACCGTCCCCGGCTTTGCCACCCGGCCGACGTCGTTGCGCCCCAAGTCTACGAGCATGATGTGCTCGGCCAGCTCCTTCTCGTCGGCCAGCAATTCGGTTGCCAGCCGATCGTCCTCCTCGGGAGTGGCGCCACGAGGGCGCGTGCCTGCGATCGGGTGGTTGGTGACAACGCCGTCTTCTACGCGCACGAGCAGCTCGGGGGACGCCCCGACGATCTGGAAGTCGCCCATGTCCAGATAGAACATGTAGGGCGAGGGGTTCACGATCCGCAACTGGCGGTAGATGTTGAACGGGTGGGCGGCCGTCTTCCGGGCGAGTCTCTGGGAGGGGACGGCCTGGATGACTTCGCCGGCGACAATGGCGTCGCGGATGCGTTCAACCATCAGCTCGTAGCCTTCCCGCCCGACGTTGGACTCCGCCCGGCCGGATGAACGCAGAATCGCGGCAGCTTCTTCCGTAGGGAGCCGCACGGTGGGGTTGGCCAAACGTTCGGCGACCTCGTCGATCCGGAACGCAGCCTGGCGGTAGGCTGCGTCTATGTCGCCGTCGAGACGGCAGTGTGAAATGACCTTGATCGTGTGGTGGATATGGTCGAAGACGACCATGGAATCCGAGAAGAGGAACATGGCCTCGGGTAGCCCCAGCGGGTCCGCCTGGGGCCGGGCGACCCGGGGTTCGAAGTGCCGGACGGCATCATAAGCGACATAACCGATCGCGCCTCCTGTGAACGCAGGGACGCCCGGCACCGATACCGCCTTGAACTGCGCCAGCTCCAATTCGAGCGGAACCAGCGGGTCCCCCCGGTACTCGAAGCCGTCGCCGGCTCTCAGGACGCGGTAGGGCTGGGTGCCGATGAATGAATAACGGGCCAGGCGTTCGCCGCCTTCCACCGATTCGAGCAGGAACGAATAGGGCCCCTCGCGCACTTTGAGGAAGGCCGAGACCGGCGTCTCCAGGTCGGCGGCCACTTCGCGGAAGACGGGGACCAGGTTCCCGTCGCCGCGCCGCGCGATCTCATGGACCTCCTCCAAAGTGGGGCGCAGCATCAGAACTTGCCCAGGTAGTTCATGTCCAGGGCGTCGTGGACCATCGCCATTGTCTCCTGGGCGATGATGCGGCCCTGTCTCGATCCATGTTCCAGCGCTTCCTTCACCAGGTTCATGTTGCTCGCGTACCGCGCCCGGCGCTCGCGAAGCGGATCGAGGAAGGCCTCGAGGTGAGTGATGAGCTTCTCCTTGAGCTCTGCGTTGCTCACGCCGACCGACTCGTAGCGGGTCTCCAGATCCGCGACCTCGGCTTTGTCGGGGTTGAAGGCCTCGTGATAGAGGAAGATAGGGTTGTCCGCGACCTTTCCCGGCTCGTTCGCCGCGCGGGGAGGGCCGCCGTACATGCGCTTGATCTTCTTTGCCACCGTCCGGGCGTCGTCCTTCAGGTAGATCGCGTTCTTGCGGGACTTGCTCATCTTGGCGGAACCGTCCGTGCCGACGAGGCGGGGCACGCGCCCCACCAGACCCTCGGGCTCGGGGAAGACCTCCTTGAATCGCTTGTTGAACCGGCGCGCAGTCTCCCGCGTCAGTTCGATGTGCGGCAACTGGTCCTCGCCCACGGGCACGATGTGTGCGCGGGGCATGAGGATGTTCGCCACCTGCATCACCGGGTAGTTGTAGAACGCCACCGGCACCGGCTTGCGTTCGGCGCGGCTGTCTTCGGGATGCTCGAGCGCGTCCATTTCGGCCTTGAGCGTCGGGTTGCGCTCGAGCATCGAGATCGGAAGGAACCAGCTCAGCAGGAGCGTGAGCTCGGCGTGCTCGGGCACGAGACTCTCGATGACGTAGTGCGAGCTCTCCGGGTCCAGGCCCACGGCGAGCCAATCGAGCGCAATCTCCCAGACGGAATTGCGGACCAGCGCGATGTCGTCGGCGTAGTCAGAGACCTGGTAGTCGGCGATGAGGAAGTAGCAGTCGTATTCGTGCTGTAACCGGACCCAGTTATCGAGGGCGCCCGCCAAGTGGCCCAGGTGCAGAGCGCCGGTCGGACGGGCGCCCGTCAGGATGCGC
>CAZCDK010000185.1:0-5850 GCA_964497285.1 uncultured Anaerolineaceae bacterium
GTGACCTGGAGGATCTTTTCGAGCATGGGCAGGATTTCCTGCACGGAGCTGAGCTTCTTGTCGGTGATGAGGATGTAGGGGTCATCGACGACGGCTTCCATGCGCTCGGGGTTGGTGACGAAGTAGGGGCTGATGTAGCCGCGGTCGAAGGCCATGCCTTCGACGTACTCGACCTCGGTCTGGATGCCCTTGGACTCTTCGACGGTGATGACGCCGTCCTTGCCGACCTTCTCCATGCATTCGCCGATGAGGTTGCCGATGGAGGCGTCGTTGTTGGCGGAGATGGCGGCAACCTGGGCCATCTGGTTGCGCTCGGTGACCTTGATGCTGTTCTTCTTGATGGCCTCGACGAGGGCGGCGGAGCCGGCCTCGAGGCCGCGCTTGAGGGCCATCGGGTTGGCGCCGGCGGCGACGTTCTTCAGCCCCTCGTGGACGATCGCCTGGCCGAGGACGGTGGCGGTGGTGGTGCCGTCGCCGGCGATGTCGTTCGTCTTGGAGGCGATCTCCTTGGCGAGCTGGGCGCCGATGTTCTCGAAGGGGTCTTCGAGCTCGATCTCCTTGGCGATGGTGACGCCGTCGTTGGTGATCGTCGGGGACCCGAACTTCTTGTCGAGGACGACGTTGCGGCCCGTAGGGCCGAGCGTGCTCTTGACAGCGTCGGCGAGCGCATCGATGCCGCGCTTCAGGGCGTGCCGTGCGTCTTCGTCGAAGAGCAGCTGCTTGGCCATGAACGAGAGTACCTCTTAGGTTGTTTTCAGGGTGCGGGGACAATATTAGCACTCCCTGTCAATGAGTGCTAATCCATGTTCGGACATGGTCTGGCGGTTCGCAAGAGGGGCCCGGCGCGAGCCCAACGCGGACCGGGTGGCAGCAATGCAGCCCGGGCTGTACCTTTTGGAATGCCCGTGGCGGGGTGAGGAATCGGGGTTGGCATGGCACGACAGTCCTACAGGCTGCTGTTGGCCGCGGCGTCTCTCGTCATCGCGGTGGCAGGAACCTTCTTTGTTGTCCTGGGGAACACTGAGCGCGCAGCGGCGAACTCCTCATTTGTGATCGAGGCGAACGAGTTTGGATTCAACCCGCCCGTTTGCCAGATGAACCGGGACGACTACTTCGCATGGAAGAACGTTGGGAAGAGCGTGCGCCGCATCATTGTGCCTACGGCAGGTGTGAATTCCCCGCCGCTCTGGGACACCGGCGACATATTGCCCGGCGAGACCTCCGCGAAGTTCGAGCTTACGCACGGGACAACGATTCACTACGAGGACTTCTACGACCCGAGCCTGAAAGGGACGCTGCAGACCCCGCTGTATTCGAACTCGGGCCCGGTAAACTGCTCGCCGCAGGCGCCCACGCCTACGCCGACGCCTCCCCCGGCGCCCACGCCGGTGCCCAAGCCACCGCGCTGCATCACATCGCCGGGCTGCGCAGTGGCACCGGCACTGTCGCGCGACGAACAGTAGGTCTGTTCGGGCGAGGGAGTCCTCGCCGAGGGCGTTGAATCGACCCCGGGCGACCGAAATAGACGGATTGCCCGGCTTCGGGCACCAAGTTCCACGCGGGTGCCCGGGATGGATGTCGCCGCGGGCTCGATCGCGGCGGGCGGAAACACAAGGTCCTCTTCGGCCATTCCGGCCATGATGAAGAGAGCCGGCAGATGGAGCCTCCCGGCCTCGACGGCCGAAGAGGACCCGGACGCGGCGAGGATCGCGGGAGGCTCGCGCTGGGTCCGTGGGCGGTTCAGAGCGTCGAGTTGGGAGTAGAGGAAGGCGAGCGCGGGCCGGTCTTCCGCAATTCCGGGGCCCCATCGCCGATGCGGGTGACGGGACGGACGACGCCCAACTCCCGCATCTCCCCGATGGTGAGGATGCGGCCGGTGTAACCGATCGGCTGCCGGGCCAGCCAGAGGACCGCGTCGGAGTCGGACATCACGACCGGGTCTTCGAAATCGGAGAAGTCCTGACCGGGAAGGGTGGCGGTGAAGCCTTCGCTCCAGACGGCGAGCTCGAGGCGGATGCAGTTCACGGCGACCTTGCCCGAGAGTTCGTGGGCCATCCCCTCGGTGAGAGCCTCAAGGCCACGTTTGGTCACGGTGTAGCTGACGCGACCGAAGCCCGGGTTGACGGCCACGGCCGACGAGACGTTGACCACACGGCCTTCGCCGGCCGCAACCATGCGCGGGCAGAAGTGGTAGATGAAATAGAAGGGACCGTTCAGGTTCACATCGACCGCGAGGCGCCAGCGCTTTGCGGGCTGGTCCAACGTCGGGCCGGGGACGGCGATGGCGGCGTTGTTGACGAGCAGGTCGCAGCGGCCCCATTCCGCGTAGACGCGGTCGCAGAGGGCCGCCACCGCGTTCTCGTCGCGGACATCAAGCGCCACCGGCATCGCGCGGCGGCCATTGGCCCGTACAAGGGCCGCGGTCTCGTCGATAGTACCGGGCAGCTTGCCCGGGCTGTCCGAAGAGGAGCGCGCAACGGCAACCACGTCGTAATCGGCGGCGGCAAGGTCGATACAAAGCTGTCGGCCAATGCCCCGGCTTGCGCCGGTAACGACTGCGACGGGAGTCGACATCGATGCCTCCAAGCTCGTTGAGAGGATGGTCTCTCTGACGACCACAGGCTACTCCGTGAGTCCTCCCCGCGGCGAGAGTACCAGAAGTCCCCCCGCCCTGAGGCACAAGAACGGTCAGCTATTCAATCGTGGCTGCTCTTCTCGGTCGTCGGCGGCAGGCCGCCTCGCAAGGAGCGTTCCAATCTGCTCGGCGTGGTTGGTGTCGTGCGTTGAGAGGCGCATCAAGATATCGCGAACCGTATAAGGGATGCCTCGAGGGTGAGCTACCGGAATTGCGAGCTCCATCTGGGAGATTGCTCCAACGGCTGCCAGAACTGCCGAGTGCGAACGCCCCAGACGCTCGAGGATGGACGGCCCCGGCTCGCGCCTCGCGTCCGGGTGCAGGTCTTTCCAACGCGCATCGTCGAAGTAGGTGAACCGGCGTCCCGGGTAGGCACAGCTCGCGAGTGCTTCGCTGAGGTAGTAGTAGTCAACCTCGACGAGGTGAGACAGGACTTCGGCCACGGCCCACTCCTCATCCAAGGGAGCGTTGTGGAGCGAAGGTTCTTCGGCCCCATCCAGCAGCGCGAGCAGTTTTCCCCTCGCGGTGCGGATGCTCCGGCTCAGCTCCATGTCACTCGTCATCTTCGACCTGTCAGTCCTCGATCAGGGCATCCCTCATCATACGGGGATTTGATCGCCGCCCCAGGTGTCCCGAACCAGGCGTCCGGTTGGCGCTACAATAGGAGCATGAGTGAGAAACCGGCCGTTGTCAGCGAACACGACCGCGAGCACTTCCGGCGCCTGGGCGAGTGGGAGCGCGAGAACCACGAACGGGCGTTGCAGGAGCACCTGGCGCGGACCGGGATGGAACGGCTCGTGTTCTGCCTTGGGGCCGCACGGAGCCTCATCAGCATTGACCACGGGCGCGGCGAGGATGATCCAGCGGCGATCATGGAGCGAGCGAAGACCCTTGGCCTCTACCGCGGATGACTCGAAGGATCCAGGGCGCGAGCTGCTCGACGCCGTAGCGGCCGTCTTCGCGGAGGCGGGAGTGCGCGCCGCACTGATCGGGGGTCAGGCGGTCAACCTGTTTCTGGAGCCGCGGTTGACATTCGACGTGGACTTCACGGTCGTGGCATCGGCCGAATCGCTGGACCGCGCGCGCGACCTCCTGGTGGCCCGGGGCTTCGAACTCACAAGATCGCAGGTGACCGACTCGGGCCGGGGGATCGACTTCATGAGATTCCACCACGGGCCGACCGGCCTGGGCATCGACATCTCCCAGGCCAGCACGGAGTTTGAAGAGCTGGCGATCGAACGGGCGGTCAAGGTAGACGCGAGCCAGCCTGTGGCGGCGGCAACCCCCGAGGACCTAGTCGTTTTCAAGCTCATCGCGAACCGCCAGAAGGACCATCGAGACGCCGTCGAGTTGCTGCAACTCGAAGACCTCGATTGGGGATACATCGAGCGCTGGGCTGCAACATGGCAAGTCGCGGATCGGCTGCAGGAGTTGCGCGACCTCATCGCGCGGTCCAGCCGCTGAGTGTTCTCAGGCGGCCTTGGCGGCGCGGCGGCGTTCGTTCCAGACGTGGATGGCGCCCGGCAGGATGGAAACCACGAAGAAGAATCCGACCACCCCGAGGAAGAACACTTCCAGGTTTGGGACGGCTTTGCCGAAGACGTAGCCGATCACCAGCATGGAGGTGATCCAGGAGGCGCCACCGATGACGTTGAAAGCGGCGAACTTGCGGTAGGGCATCCCGGCGGCGCCGGCCACGGTAGGTGCGAAGGTGCGGATGATGGCCAGGAAGCGGGCGATGACGATCGTCTTGCCGCCGTGGCGATCGTAGAAACCCTGAGCGCGTTCCAAGTGGCGGCGGTGGAAGAACCTGGAGTCCTCGCGGTTGAAGATGCGAGGGCCGGTGTGTCTTCCGATCTGGTACCCAGCGGCATCGCCCGTGACGGCTGCAACGATGAGAAGCGGAACGAGAATCCAGATGTCGAGGACGCCACGCTGGGCCACCAGCCCGGTGGTAATCAGCAGGGTGTCGCCGGGAAGGAAGAACCCGATGAGGAGACCGGTCTCCGCGAAGATGATGGCGAACAGGCCGGTGTAGCCGATCGCAATGACGAGGGCCTCCAGGTCAACTCCGAGCAGCACGCACGACCTCCGCCGTTTCTCTCCATGCAGCGTACCGGGAGCGGTGCCGACAGTCTCGTCAGGGGGACGGGAAGCGCAACGCGAAGCCTGCTTCATCGAGGCGGGTCCCATGCCGCCGCTCGCTGACGGCAAGCTCCATGCGGGTCAGTTGGGCGAGGCCTTTGCGGGTGTCGCTTGCGACGCGGGCCTTGTCCTGGCGGCGCATTCGAAGGCCGAAGAGCCAGTAGGTGAAGTCCTGCCAGTCTGCGTAGGGCACACGCTCGCGCAGGAGCGTGCCAGTTTCCTCGTAGTACTGCGCGGTCAGCTCGGCGCGGGACTTGCCATAGACCCGCTCGAACATGGACTCGTCGTCGCGGGGATCGTAGCCCCAGGCCCGGGCATGACCTTCCTTGTGGATCTCCTCTTCGACACTGAGCTGAAGCGCCTGCTCGACGAGGACGCCGTACAGGTAGTTGAGGTGGGCACTGTGCTTGGCAGCGCCGAGACGGCGCTCGAACTCGGCGTCGGGGAGGTCGAGGGGCCAGAGGCCATGGAAGAGGAGGGCTTCGCGATCGCCCGGGGGCACGAGGTCGGTCACTTCGGCCAGGAGTCTCTCGGCGAGGAGCAGCCAGTCGAAGGCCTCGGAACCGATGAGGTAACGGAAGTCGCGTCCGCGGACGGTCTCCACCGGGAGCCGCCAGCGCCCGACCGCGTCGAGCAGGGCTTCGAACCAGTGCGCCCCGGCGAGGATCTCCTGGCGCATGCGGATGAGGGTCTCTTCGGGTGCGGGCAGGCCTGGAGGTTCATCTCCCACGACATCGTCGAGTGGCGGAGCTTCGGCCTGCTCGCTGTTGGCGGACATACGCAGGCGATCCTACCACGCTCGCAACACGCGATCGGCTGCCGAGGAGCCTCTGACCCGAACCGCTCGCGTTCTGCGGACGTGCAGCACAAGCATCTTGAACTCACCGGCCTGCGTCGTCACCGGCAACCTGGAGGCGAGCCCGTCCCGGCGCGGGTCCGGGAGCGGGGGGCTGTTGGCCGCACGGTCCCCAACAGGTCCGACCATCTCGTAGCAAGGCGTCACCGGGGCCTGGTGCTAGAACATGTCGATGAGAACGTAGAGCAAGCAGAACGAACCGAACATGATCGTT
>CAZCDK010000186.1:0-2811 GCA_964497285.1 uncultured Anaerolineaceae bacterium
GCGGTCGAGGCACGACGAGGACGGGGCGGTCGTGGACCTCTTGCCAAGTCATACGCCGCGGGCTTTCCGGACAGTCCCACGAGAAACGCGAACGGCTTGGGCGACCGGTCGATCTCCTCGAACCAGTGCCAGCGATTCATAAACATCCTGAGGACCATCCAGACCAGGTACTCACCGTGGTCAACGAAGACTGCGCCGAGCTTGTGCTACACGAGCAGATCGAATTCAACGGGATTCTCCAGGATTCGGTGGTTGTTCGACAGGACCAGATAACCGTTGTCTCCAGCCCAAGGAATCCACTCGGGGTCCTTGGCGCCAAATCGTATTGGCGGATGATTGGACGGGTAAACGAGCTCTTCACAAGGTGCCTTGACGAGCTTCAAGGATCTGGGAATTCCCGTCCCGCAGTCTTCATCAACGAACAATTTCACGCCGCTAGCGAAACTCCCGCTCGGACAGCTGCCTCCACCACTTCGGTAGGCATGTCGAAATCCTCAGCAAGTTCGTCATACCGCCACCCAGCTTGCCAACGCTGGATAAGCACACTAGTACGAACATTACGGCCAGCGATAACTGGCCAGCCTGCTCCGCATTCCGGGTCAACAACGATTGGTACTGACTTTCCAGCGGGGTACCAGCGCCTGGCGTGTTCAGATCCGCTGGAGTCGAAATCAAACAGCTCAAGGGCCTGATCCATTTCGATGGGCAACATGTAGTTTCCACCCGTGTCGACGGCAATTATGCCTGGACCAGGATTCGCCTCCTCGTACTCATGAATGATGTTCGCTCCAAGGAGCTTGAACCGCCCACTCGCGAATGGGTATTCGATTCTTAGACGGTCACGGGCGAATGCCTGGGCTGCCCTAAGTCGCTTGAGGGGGATTCTTTTCCCCTGCCCATTGCGGTATTTCGCCACAACGACCAACTCTGCGAGCTCCAAGAAGGAGACGGCCAACCGGGAACCAGTGTCCCTAGACTTCGGACCCAGCACGGGCGCGATCTCATATCCTGGGCTGCCGCGGCCGACAAGCCAATTGCGGATATTCTGAGGGCTTGTCTTTGCGAGCCGGGCAGCCTGCGTCACCGTGTAGGCTTTACCCGTTCGGATCGGATCGATCGTGGCCATCGAGAGTGCGACCTCGCCCGTTTGGACATGCTCGCACTCAGGCTCGAAACGAGCCTTCAGCCCGAGGCGAGCACCCGGATAATACACCCTTGAGAGGCCGCTGACGCTCCAGCGGCTTTCCCATTTTCCCCTTTTCGGTGGAGCGCGAGCATCGCCCTTGAACATCGGCCGCTCGTTTCCCGACCGTGCCTACATCACCACGGCGCTCTTCAGGCCGGCGTGGGCGAGGCGGGCGGAGTAGGCTTCGGGGGCGGCGGAGAGCGGGTAGCGGTTTGTCACAATGCGGTCGAGGGCGGGTAGGCGGGAGACGAGGGCGGCGGCGCGCTGGTAGAGGTGGATGGGCGCGTTCTGGGTGCCGAAGAGCCGCACTTCGTCGTAGTGCAGGCGGTTGAGGTCGAGCGTGTGGGCGGCGCCAGGCGGGAAGCCGGCGAAGAGGTTCACGCGGCCCAGGCGGCGGGCGAGGTTGAGGGCGAGCGGGACAGCCTCCGCCACGCCCACCGCGACCGCGACGGCACGGAAGCCTTCGCCCCCAGTGAGCGATTTCGCGGCAGCCGGGGCTTCCTCCGGCGGGACAGCAGCCGCGGCGCCGAGTTCGAGGGCGACCGCGCGGCGAGCCGCGTCCGGTTCGACCACGAGCACGGGCCCGGCGCCGTAGGCGAGTGCAGCCGCGAGATGGAGCAGGCCCATCGGTCCGCCGCCAACAACGCAGAACGGCGCCCCGGGGCGGACGTCGAGGGATTCGATCGAATTGAGCACGCAGGCGAAGGGCTCGACCAGGGCGCGGACATGGGCCGGCGTTGCGGGATCGACCGGGAACAGGTGGCCCATGGCGTCGAGCGGGGCTGGGACGAGGACGTACTCGGCGATGCCGCCGTCGAGGTCGTAGCCGAGGGTGCGGCGCGAGGGGCAGCGGTTGCGGTAGCCTTCGAGGCAGAACGAGCAGCGGCCGCAGCAGACGATAGGGCAGAGCGAGACGACGTCGCCGCGGCGGGCCCGGGCGCCGGGGCCTGCCTCCACAACTTCGCCGCTGATCTCGTGGCCGGTGATGACGCCGGGGGCGGCCTTCTTCTCGCCGAGGAAGACGCGCACATCGCTGTTGCAGAGGCCCGTGGCGTGGACGCGGAGCACGACTTCGCCCGCGCCCGCGATGGGGTCGGGGACATCGACGAGGGCGACGCGGCCGGGTTCGAAGAAGCGGAGGGCCTTCACAAGGGGACAGGGTACATGCTCGCAGCGCCGGGGCCAGCCCGGGCGGCCCAATCCGGGCTGGCGCTTCTCGCGAAGCTGCCTGATCCGCACCGCGATCAGCTTCTCCACGAGTTCCGCGGGAAGGGGCTCGTCGATGGGGAACCGCAATGAACCGGCCGACATCGAGTACCCGGCGAGCTCGTCCTGCAGTTCGGAGAGCACGGACCCGCTGTGGGGCAGGTAGCTGAGATGACTCCTGAATGCGGCGAATCCGGCGATGACCTTGCCGTGCAATCTGAACGCGGGCATCCCATAGGAGATGCACTGCTCTGCATCGGGAATGATCTGAACGATGGTCCGACGGAGCTGGTTCAGCGTGGTCCGTTTGGGTTCGTCCACGTTCGCGAGGTACTCGTCGATCTCTCTTTCGGACACACCGAGATCATCGAGACCGCCCGCAGGGCGGTCAACCATCGTGTGAGCAAGGCTCGTGGAGC